>VFJJ01000018.1 GCA_009886115.1 Actinomycetota bacterium | reverse complement strand
GGCGAGGTTGGCGAGGTTGGCGAGGTTGGCGAGGTTGGCGAGGTTGGCGACCGATCCGCTCGGAGCGGGAGCGGGAGCGCGAACGCGAGCGCCCGGGCCCCGGCCCCGGCGAGCGCCAGGGTGGTGACCGCGTCGAGGCCAGCCACTTCGCCCGTCCACAGCTCGTCGTAGCCGGCCTCAGCCACCGAGCGGCCGACGGCCATGCCGTCGGGATCGACCGGCCGGTCGCCCGGCAACACCGCGCCCCACCGGGGCCCTCGAGCTCGATCGCTCACGTTGGAAGCTCCCTTCGCAGCACCTTGCCCGCCGCATTGCGCGGTAGCGCATCGATGAACACCCACTCGGCCGGGACCTTGAAGCCCGCGAGGCCTTGGCGGGCATGGACGCGCAAGGCCTCGGGATCGGGCGGAGCCGCACGATCGGCCGCGACCACGTAGGCCAGTACCCGTTGGCCCAGCCGAGCATCGGGCGCGCCCACCACCGCCACCTCGGCCACGCCGGGATGGGCGCCGATGACCCCCTCGACCTCGGCGGGATACACGTTCTCGCCGCCTCGGATGATCATGTCGCCCTTGCGGCCGTTGAGGAACAGGTAGCCGTCGCTGTCGAGCCGGCCGAGATCACCGGTACGCAGCCAGCCGTCGGCGTCGGGCTGGAACAGGTGGTCGGCTCGAGCCCAGACCTCGCCCACACCCCGAGCGTCGGGATCGGCGATCACGACCTCCACCCCGGGTGCGGCCCGGCCAGCGGAGCCGAGCAGGTCGTCGCGCCCGCTCGCGGCCAGCTCGTGATCGGCCGCGGTGAGGCACGCGATGGGGCTGCCCTCGGTCTGGCCGTAGATCTGCGCCAGCGCCACTCCAGGGAGCGCGTCGAGCATCCGGCGCAGCGTCGCCGGGCTGATGGGCGACGCCCCGTAGTGCAGCAGCCGCAGCCGTCCAGGGACCAGGCGCCCCTCGTCGAGCAGAACCTCGACCATCGTCGGGACGAGCACGGCGTGGGTGACGCCGAGCTCGACGATCTCCGTGAACGCGTCGACGGTGAAGCGGGGCAGCGGTACCAGCGCTGCACCTGCGCCCAGGGCCACGAAGAGCAACCCCAGCCCGGCGATGTGGTGGAAGGGCGATGCCGAGGCGTAGAGCGATCCGGGCCCGAGCATGATGAGCCCGGCGTTGACCCGGGTACGCAGGGCCATGCGGTGCTGCCGGTAGGCGACGGGCTTGGGGAGTCCGCTCGTCCCGGAGGTGTGGATGATCGCAGCGATGTCGTCGACACCGTGGTCGAGGTCGAGCGGTCGCGACGAGGCGACGAACGCCGGGACGATCTCGACGCGCATGCCCGCGGCCCGTCCCACGGCCCGGGCGTGGTCGGCCACGTCGGCCTCGGCCACGAGCACCGGAGCGGCCAGGCCCGCGAGACAGGCCAGGAGCTCGCGCTCGGTGAGCCGGGGCCCGAGGGGCGCCAGGTGCCGGCCCGAGCCCAGCGCCCCGATCGTGAGCGCGAACGAGTCGGCCCTGGTCGTGACCAGCGCTGGGACGGGTCCCGTTGCCGGCACGCCGATCTGGTCGAGCCAGTCGGCCGCCCCCGCGGCACGGGCACCAAGCTCGATACCGCTCCACGTCGCCCCGCTGGTGACGACCGCGGGCTCGGGCGAGGTCATCCGGCGAGCGAACAGCTCCGACCACGTCGTGGTCTCGCCGACGATGACATCCCCCGACCCGGTGCCCATCGTTCAGGGATCGAGGCGGGCGGTGGCCGTCCCGGTGACGACCTCCTCGCCGTGCTGGTTGGTTGTGACGACCGCGAGCTCGACGACCGGATGGTCGCCGCTCCCTTGGGCCGGGACCTGCACGGCGACGACGGTCGCCCGGGCGGTGAGGGTGTCACCGGGCCACACCTGTTTGACGAAGCGGACGCCATAGCTGAGCAGTCGCCCGTCGCCCACCCAGTCGGTGATGATCCGTGCGGTGGCGCCCATGCTGAGCATCCCGTGGGCGAACACGCTCGGGTACCCGGCCACCTGGGTCGTGTACACCTCGTCGGTGTGGAGCGGGTTGTAATCGCCCGAGGCGCCGGCGTACTGGACGAGCTGCGTGCGCGTGAGGTTGTCGACGACGACGGCCGTCCGCTCGTCGCCAACGCAGAGATCACTCGCCGAGAGCGCCATCGTCACGCCTCCCGTGAGGCTGGAGGATCCTGCGTCACGGCACGCTCGGTGCGGACGCCGACGGCCCGGGCGGTCACCACCAGCTCGCCGGTGGCGGCGTCGCGGTACTCGGTGATGGTCTCGCTGAAATGCAGGGAGCCCGAACGGCGCCCGACCTTCTCCCAGGTCGCTCCAGGACGGGTGACGGCGGAGAGCGTGTCGCCGGCCCGGAGCGGCCGGTGGTACTGGTAGTGCTGCTCGGCATGCAGCCCACCGCCACCACCGCCACCACCACCACCACCACCGCTGCCGTTCCGGAGCTGGCGGGGCACCCCCGTCGGCTCGCGCCCCGAGCCGAACCAGGGCTCCCCGATCTTCGGACGGAGGTGGTAATCGGGGTCGTGCTGTGCGCTCGATTGCACGAAGGTCGGTGGGGCGATGACCGAACCGACCTCGCTGGCCAGGGCGTGGTCTTCGTCGCTGTAGATCGGGTTGGGATCTCCTATGGCCCGCGCGAACAGCATGATCTGTGCGGCCTCGACGGGAAACCGCTGTGCGCTCATGGGCAGCTCCGTCATCGCACCGACCGGACGGCGGCATCTTATGAGTGGCCGGGCACCCGACGGTCGACCGCACCGACGGGTACTGTCGCCCGATGAGCACCTCGCCCGCGACACCGGTTCGGGCCACCCGCGACGGCCCGGTCACGGTGCTCACACTCGACCGGCCCGACAAGCTCAACGCCTTCGACGCCGCCCAGACCGCAGCGCTCGGTCGCGAGCTGGGCGTCGCGGCCGACGACCCGGCGGTGCGGGCGGTCGTGGTCACCGGCGCCGGACGGGCCTTCAGCGCCGGGGCCGACATCGCCGAGTTCGGGGCGCTGGTCGACGGGGTGGCGTTCCGGGCGTTCATCACCACGCTGGAAGGGGTGTTCGCCCAGATCGAGCTGATCCCGAAACCCGTGATCGCCGCGGTGCACGGCCTCGCCCTGGGCGGCGGGTTCGAGCTGGCGCTGGCGTGCGACCTCCGCATCGCCGACGAGAGCGCCCGTCTGGGACTCCCCGAGATCGCCCTGGGACTGCTCCCCGGCGCCGCGGGAACCCAGCGCATCCTCAGGATCGTGCCGCGTTCGACGGCGCTGCGCCTGCTCGTCACCGGCGATCAGCTGACCGCTGCCGATGCGCTGCGCCACGGCTTCGTCGACGAGGTCGTGCCCGCTGGCGGTGCGCTCGACGCCGCGATCGCGCTGGCCCATCGACTCGCCGCCGGACCGGCAGCCGCGATCGCCACCGCCAAGCGTCTGGTACGAGAAGGAGCCGAGCTCCCGCTGCGCTCGGGCATCGCGCTCGAACGCGAGCTGGTGAGCGCGCTCTTCGACACCGCCGACCGGGCCGAGGGCGTGCGCGCTTTCCTCGAGCGCCGACCGGCGGTGTTCCCGGGCGGTTGAGGCGACCGGCGTCAGCTCGCGTCGCGCCCCTTGGTGAGGCGGACGGGCGTGTACACCATCACCACCTCGTTTCGCTGGTTGTACACCGTGTTGCGCGTGGTGACGAGGCCGCGCCCAGGCTTGCTCGTCGGGCGCGACTCGGTGACCTCGACGAGGACCGTGAGCGTGTCGCCCACGTACACCGGCCCCTTGATGTCGAGGTCGGTGTGCACGAAGGCCATGCCCGTGCCGTGCAGCGAGCCGCCCTGGATCACCAGCCCGTCCGACACCGAGAACGTCATCATCCCGGGTACCGGCATCTGGCTGTATCCGGCCGCGATGCCGGCGCGGGCGTCGTAGAACAACGGCTCGTTGAGCCCGATCACGTTCACGAAGGCCCGGACGTCGGCCTCGGTGAGCGTGCGGGCAGAAGTGCGGAACGCGAAACCGACGGGCATGTCCTCCCAGGTCCGACCGTGAATCAGCTCGGGCACACCGTCAAGGGGGTTCTCGGTCACTCGCGCTCCTCGTCGTGGTCTGCGGACGGTTCACTCTGGGCCCAGGCCCATGCGGGAACTCGTCCCGCAAAATCGTTAGACCCTATTGTGCGAAAATGGTGGATGCCCGCAGCGAGACCGAGCAGCACGGAACACCTCGGGCGGCCGCGCTGACCCTCGACGGGCGGGTCGCCGTGGTCACCGGCGGCGGACGGGGCATCGGCGAGGCGATCGCCGCCGAGCTCGCCGCCCGAGGGGCCCGGGTCGCGGTGTGGGACCTCGACGGCGAGCGGGCCGACACGGTTGCAGGCGCGCTCACAGCGCCCAGCCGCGACGCCGGGGCCGGGGCCGACACCGGGGCCGACGCCCACGCCGGTCGACGGTGTGTCGGCATCACGGCCGACGTCACCTCTGCCGCCAGCGTGGCGGCGGCCGTCACATGCACCGTCACCGAGCTGGGCCCGATCGACATCGTCGTCAACAACGCCGGCATCGACGTCATCGCCCCGTTCCTCGACACCGACGAGAGCGACTGGGACCGCATCATCGCCGTCAACCTCAAGGGGCTCTTCAACACCTGCAAGGCCGTGCTCCCCGGGATGGTCGAGCGACAGGCCGGCACCATCATCAACATGGGCTCCGACGCCGGGCGGGTCGGCTCCTCGGGCGAGGCCGTGTACTCGGCCACCAAGGGTGGGGTCATCGCCTTCACCAAGACCCTGGCCCGAGAGCATGCCCGGCACAACATCACGGTGAACTGCGTCTGCCCCGGCCCCACCGACACGGCGTTGCTCGACCAGGTGGCGGCGGCCAGCCAGAAGCTCTACGACGGGCTCGCTCGGGCCATCCCCTTGCGGCGCATCGGTCAGCCGGCCGATGTCGCCAGGGTCGTTGCCTTCCTGGCCGGCGACGACGCTGCCTACATGACCGGCCAGACGCTCTCGGTGAGCGGCGGCCTCACGATGAGCTGAACCGAGACTCGAGCCTGGGCAATCCCACACACCGGGGGGCCTCCTCCACGTCGAAAGGAACGACCACGATGGCGACGGAGTTCGACGGACGGATCGCCCTGGTGACCGCAGCGGCAGGCAAGGGCGTGGGACAGGCTGCGGCCCGACGGCTCGCGGCAGGCGGGGCACGCGTGGTCGTGACCGACATCCACGAGCGACGATGCCGGGCCGTGGCCGACGCCATGGCGGCCGACTACCCCGAAACCACGGTGGTCGGCATCCCGCTCGACGCCGGGAGCCGCGAGCAGATCGACGCGGTCGTGGCCGAGGTGAGCCGCACGCTCGGGCCCATCCAGATCCTCGTCAACAACGCCACGATCAACGTGATGGGCTCGATCTTCGACTACGACCCCGAGAACTGGGACTGGGTCATGCGCGTGAACCTCTCGGGCGCCTGGTATCTCTGCCGCGCGGTCATGCCCATCATGCGCGACGCCGGTGGAGGCGTCATCGTCAACACCTCCACGTACGCTCCCGACGTCGGAGGCGCCGGCATCGAGGCTCCCTACGCCGTCTCCAAAGGTGGTCTCCACACGCTCACCCGGTCGTGTGCCCACGAGGGTGGTCCACACAAGATCCGCTGCGTCGCCGTGGCCATGGGGCTGCTCAAGAACACCAAGTTCTCCGACGACCATCCCGAGTTGTTCGAGCGCACCGACACCATGGGCCCGCTCCGCAGCCTGCCCGACCCGGCCGAGATCGCCGAGATGATCGCCTTCGTCGCCTCCGACAAGGTCCCCCATCTCACCGGCGAGATCATCAACATCAGCGGCGGCGCCTACATGCGCAACTGACCCACCGGGTTGGCACCGGCGGTTCGGCGCTTCGGCGTTCCGGCGCTTGCGCCATCACGGACAGTGCGGATAAACCGACAGAACGGTCGCCATGCCGGCCACCATGTCTTGCTCGCGATGCTGATGGCCGGCGAGTAGCGGGCTTTCTTCGCGATCTCGCGCACCCCCGGTGACAAATCGCGAAGAAACCCGGTGAGCCCGGTGAGCCCGGTGAACCCGGTGAACCCGGTGACGCGCTACGTACAACGGATGATCGTCCGCCCCACATAATTGGCCCCCGGCACCTGCCACCACGATGAACAACACCGGGAGCAACGCCGTGAAAGAACGCACCCGGTCGAACTCGCCATCCGAGTCGCGCTCCCGCGGGAGCGCGACTCGGACACCACCGTGAGAGCCGTCAGGCACCGCGCACGGCGGCGACAACCTCGTTGACGAGCGCCGCCTCGGCGGGATAGTTCACATAGAGCTGGATACGGGATGCGAACGAGCCGAAGCGCTCGTGCAACACCCGCCCGACGGTCTGCGGATCGCCGACGGCGGCGAAGACGTCGAGCATCTCGTCGTCGATGAGAGCGCCCATGTCAGCCCAGCGGCCCTGCTTGGTGAGGGTGGTCAGCTCGGGCTGGAGGTCGCCCCAGCCGTGAAGCTCGAGGACCGGCCGGTACGCCGGGGTCGAGGCGTAGAACGCGATCTGGGCCTTCGTTCCCTTGATGGCCCGGGCCATCTCCTGGTCGGTCCGGCCGGCGCACACGAACGCCGGTCCGCACACCGTGAAGCTGCTTGCGTCGCGACCCGATCGGGCCCGTCCCCGGTCGAGGGCCGGGACCGTCACTTCGGACACATACCTGGTGGTCGTGAGCGGGTGGAAGAAGAAGCCGTCGCACACCTCGCCGGCAACCTCGGTCATGTGCACGCCGACGCCAGCGAGGTACACCGGCGGAGGGCCGTACGGGTGAGCATCGGGCGAGAAGAAGGGGGTCATCAGGGTGTGGCGATAGAACTCACCGCGAACGTCGAGCGGCGCACCCTCGTGCCAGCACGCCCAGATGGCGCGCAGTGCCAGCACGAACTCCCGCATCCGTTTCGCCGGCTGCGACCAGGGCATCCCGAAGCGCTTCTCGATGTGGGGCTTGATCTGCGAGCCGAGGCCCAGCACGAAGCGGCCCTGGCAATACTGCGCCAGATCGTAGGCCGAATGGGCGACGGTCATCGGGGTGCGGGCGAACGCGATGGCGATCGACGTGCCGATGGCGACGCGCTCGGTCGCCTGCGCCGCGATCAGCAGCTGCATGAAGGGATCGTGCTTGGTCTCGCCGACCCAGAGCCCGTCGTAGCCCTCGGCCTCGATCGACCGGGCGTCGTCGGCGGTGTCGGCAATGGACTTGGTGAGTGAGCTGTCGATCTTCATGGACGAGAGCCTGCCACCATCGAAACCGTGCGATCACGCCAGAGGCACCTCGAAACCCACGCAGACGCCGCCTCCGGCCCGGGGACGGGCGAACACCGTCCCGCCGTGCGCCTCGGCTGCATCGCGGACGATCGCCAGTCCCAGACCCGAGCCTGGGCGGCTGCGGGCGTCGACGGCCCGATAGAAACGGTCGAAGACGTGGGGCAGATCATCGGACGAGATGCCCGGCCCCCGGTCGCACACCGTGATCCGACCGTTCTCGACCGTGAGCTCGATCGGCTCGGCCTGGTCGTCGGAGAACTTCACGGCGTTGTCGAGCAGGTTCGTGATCGCCCGCTCGAGGGCGGCGGGACGACCGTCGATCGTGGAGCTGTCGGCGACCACCAGGACCGTCTGATTGGAGCGGCGGCGCACGCGTTCCGCGGCCTGCTCGGCGAGCTCGCCCAGACGGACCGCCTGCGTCGGCGTGCTCGCCGGCTCGCCACTCGCCAACACCACGATCTCCTCGACGAGATGGCCCAGCTCGCGGGTCTCGGAGTCGAGATCGCCGATGATCCGAGCCCGGTCGTCAGGCGAGAGCTGCTCGAAGCGCCGAAGCACGGCCACGTTGGTGCGGAGGCTGGTGAGCGGGGTGCGCAGCTCGTGGCCGGCGTCCTGAACGAGACGTTGCTGCGAGTCCTTCGATCGAGCCAGGGCCTCGAGCATCCGGCTGAACGCACCGGCGAGCCGGCCGGCCTCGTCGCGCCCGCCGACCAGGATGGGGACGTCGAGGCGGGAGGTGCTCGCAACCTGCTCGGCGGCAAGGGTGAGCGCGAGCAGCCGCCGGGTCAGCTGATGAGCGACGAGCCAGCCAGCCAAGCCCGTGGCGAGCGTCACCAGCACTGCGGCCGCGGCCGTGCGGTCACGGATGGCATCGAGCGATCGACGGGTCTCGGCCAGGCTCCGAGCCACCATCACCGCACCACGTCCTTCGTCGCGCGCGACCGTCAGCAGCCGGTACGGCTCACCGTCGAGCTCGACATCGCGACGGAACGCCGAGCGGGGCCGCGTGGCGGTGGCGACCGCCAGCTCCCGATCGCCGACGGGCAGTGCTCCCGTGGCCGGCGCCGCTCGTACGGTGCCGTTGCCGTCGATCACCTGGACGAGGATCTGCTCGAAGCTCCGAGGCCGATCGAAACCGTCGGCGAGCTCGAGCGGGAGCCCTTGGCGCCGATCACCCGCTCCGGAACCTCCAGCACGGCCATCGAAGCGCAACGCGGCCAACCTCACCGCAGCCAACTCGAGCGAATCGTCGACCTCGCCGTAGAGCCGGTCGCGGATGCTCACGTAGCTCGACACCCCGATGGCCACCGTCGCGAAAGCGGCGAGGGCGACCAAACCCAGTACCAGCTTGGCCCGCAGGCTCATGAGATTCTCACGGTGTAGCCCACGCCTCGGACCGTGTGGATGAGCTTGGGCTCGTCGTCGACCTCGAGCTTGCGTCTGAGATAGCTGATGTACACGGCGAGGTTCTTCGAGTCGGGACCGAAGTCGTAGCCCCAGATCCGGTCGTAGATCGTGGAGTGGTCGAGCACGATGCCTGCGTTGCGTACCAAGAGCTCGAGCAGGTCGAACTCGGTCTTCGACATGTCGACCTCGCGATCGCCTCGCCACACTCGTCGCGATGCCGGGTCGACCCGGAGATCAGCGATCGTGAGCTCGTCGGCCGGTTCGGCTTCGGCGTCGGGACGGGCTCTGCGCAGCAGCGCCCGTAGACGGGCGAGCAGCTCGTCGAGCTCGAAGGGTTTGGGGAGATAGTCGTCGGCGCCGGCGTCGAGTCCGGCCACCCGGTCGCTCGTCTCGGTGCGGGCCGTGAGCATGAGCACGGGCACCCGATTGCGCTCGGCCCGCAACACCCGGCACACGGTGAGCCCGTCGATGTTCGGCATCATGAGGTCGAGCACCACGACATCGGGGCTGTGCTCCTTGACGGCCTGGAGCGCGGCGGCCCCGTCGGGCACGAGGAGGGGTTCGTAGCCTTCGAGGCGCAGCGCCCGTCCGAGCGACTCACGGATCGCCCGATCGTCGTCGGCCACGAGTACACGGTCGGCCATGTCGTCATCCTGCCTCGGGACGGGAGCCTCCCCGGCGATGCCCGAAACCCGGGTGCGGGCCGCCGGGGGAGGCGGCCCGCACTCGGGTCGGCGCAGCTGGTGGAGGGGGAACGCTCGGGCTGGCTCAGCTCCCGGTCGTGGTGGTCACGTCGTCGGCAGCGTCGCCGCCGTCAGTGTCGGGACCGTGATGGCCGGGACCACCGCCAAACCCACGCTCGCGGAGCTCACCGTTGATGGCGGCGGTGATGCGCTCGGGGGCATTGGCCAGGATCTCGTCGGCCTCGGCCTGGGTCTTCTCGCCAGCAGCCACTTCCTCGGCGAGATGGGTCTCGACCTGCGCAACCATGGCGTCGATCACGGTCTGCACATCGACCCCGTTCGCCGCGGCGACCTCGGCGACCGTCGAACCGGCACGCAAGGCCTGGCCGAGCTCCTCGGCCGTGATGCCGATGGCCTCAGCCGCGGCGTCGAGGCGCGGACCACGCTGGCCGCCGTGGTGTCCAGGACCGTGCCCACCGGGGCCCCGGAGGGGCGCAGCCTCGATGAGGCGGGCGACCACGGCGTCGGCCTGGGCCTGGGTGATGGTTCCGTCGGCCACCAGCGGAGCCAACACCTCCTGCAGACGGGCGTTGCGGTCGAAGGGAGCGTCGGACCCGGCCGAGTCGGCCGTGCTCGACGTGTCGGTCTGGAGGTTGGTGGCTCCGTTGGCGGTGGTCGACTCCGTGGTCGAGTCGCTCGATGCGGCGCCGACGAGGCCGGGCCCTCCGAGGGCCAGACCGGCGCCGGCGCCGGCGACGAGACCGGCAGTGAGCCCGATGGCTGCGAATCGCTTGTTCATGATGGTGCTCCTTGGGACGGGGTGGGGTGGGGGTGGGGTGGGGATGTGGTGCTGATGACGGCCACGATGCACCCCCCGGTTGAGAACCCCGTCGCGACAAGGTGAGAACGAGGTTTGAGTGTCGGCCCCGCTCGTGCGGATCATCCGGCACGCGCCACCGCGGACACGGTAGAACGGCACGACACCCGCACGAGACCAGGGGGCCGCCGTGGCCACGCGAAACCTCTACCTGCACGAGACGGTCGATGTGATCGGCCAGGGGCAGTACTCGTACATGGAGCACCTGTGGAAAGACCCGGTACTGCGCATGCCCGAGATGTTCGGGCTTCAGGGTTCGTTCTACGTCTGCGCCGCCGGCGGAGGCCGCTGGCCCCAGGTGATCAACATCTGGGACATTGGTTCCAAGGGCTGGAAGGGGTGGGCGTCGAACGTCGACCGGATGAACCTCAAGCGGCGCAAGGCGTTCTACGGCGACTGGTGGGACGAGGCGGCGAAATGGCGCTCGGGTGGCTTCGACCGCCTCTGCGGTGGCGTGCCCGGCTCGCCCACGACCGAGGAGATCGCCGCCCGGGGAATACGCGGGACGATCTTCGTGCACGAGGTGCTCACCGTCCGGCCGGGCAGCCAACTCGACTTCCTGGCCGCGGTGGTCAAGGAACGACTCCCGCTCATGCAGGAATACGGCCACGAGGCGACCGGGCTGTACGAGGTGACCTCGAACCAGCACGAGGTGGTGATGGTCTGGGCCACCGACATCGCCTCCCAGGTTCGCCTGCGCCAGAACCGCGACACGGCCCGGGGCCTCTGCGACGAGGGCGACGCCGACGAGCGCCTGCCAGCGTGGGAGCGGCGCAGCGCCGAGTGGGTCACCGGTGGCGAGACCCACCTCATGACCCCGTTGCCCCGGACGGTCTACGGCCCACCCGACTGGGAGGACGCATCCCTCGACGACTGGCTGAACCCAGGAGAGCCCAACCCGCCGACCTGAGACCCCGGCCCCCCTACGAGGCCACCGGGGTCTCGGTGATCTCGGCCAACGGGTCGAGGCCGAGGTGGCCGCAGATGTTGTCGCGGAGGATCTTCTGACGCAGCGCGTCGTCGATGTCGGCGAAGGTGTCGGCGATGTACTTCTGCGAGTTGGGGAACGTGCCCACCGAATGGGGGAAGTCGCTGCCCCAGATCAGCCGGTCGAGCGGGAACACGTTGCCCATCTTGAGGATGGGAGCATCGCCGACCATCCCGAACAGCACGTGCTCGAGCACGTACTCCGACGGGTTCTTCTTCAACGTCACTTGGAACCAGTCGTTGAACTCGTGGTAGTTGCGGTCGAGGTAGAACAACATCCCCGGCATGTAACAGCAGTTCAGCTCGGCGAAGTAGAGCTGCATCTCGGGGAACCGGTCGAACACGCCCGTCACGATCATCTGGGCCAGCGTCGCGCCAGGTGCCATGGGAGCGTGCTGCGACATGGCCGCCTCGGCCGACCACTGCGACGTGTCGGAACGGGGATCGCCCCGCCAGACCACCCCGCCGAAGTTGAGGTGGGGAGAGAGCGCCAGCCCCAGCTCCATGGCCGTCTCCCAGAAGAGATCGTCCTCGGGCTTGGGCGCCCCCGAGCCGTTCGGGAACTGCTGGAGCTGCACGGTGCGCAAGCCCAGCGCCTTGGCCCGGTGGAGCTCGCCCACAGCCGCGTCGAGACCGCAGATCGGGATGAGCGCATTGGCGAGCAGGCGGTCGGGAGCCACCGCCGTGTACTGCTCGGCCAGCCAGGTGTTGTAGGCCTGGACGATCGACAGGTACACGTCCTTGTCGCCGATCGACTCGATGAAGCGGGCGACGAAGACCGGGGCGAACAGCACCTCGGCGTCGATGCCGTCGAGGTCTTGCTCCTGGAGGCGTTGGAGACCTCCGCCGGCGCCCTCGCGCAGCGAGCCGTCCTCGTGGAAGTAGCTGGCGTTGGCGAACTTGACCGGGCCCCGGCCCTTGATGTTCTGGCCGTTGTGCAGCATGGGCTGGCCCTCGACGAGCCACCCGTCGGCCCCGTTCGGGAGGCGGATGAGCTTGGGCGCCCGATCGCGCCACTTCTCGGGGACGTACTCGCGCCAGCCGTCGGGCGGTGTCTCGACGTGCCCGTCACCCGAGATCACGTTGTACGTGCGACCCATGTCGATCACCTCTCGCTCGCACCGGTCCGCTCCCGATGCCCCGGCCACGCTACGTCACCCGGGCCCAGGCCGGCCTGTCGCTGCGATCGTCAAGCCCGGCGCAGGATCGCGCCCTGGGAGTTGAAGAAGAACCCGCCCGACGTGATCAGCGCGGTACGGGCGCCCGGTACCTGCCGTACGCCGGCGTCGCCCCTGAGCTGCACCACGGCTTCGCGCACGTGTCCCGTCCCGCGGGTGCCGCCCTCCGAGAGCGACCCACCATGGGGGTTCATGGGGATGCGCCCGTTGATGAGCACCCGTCCGGCGTCGCCGTCGCCGACCCAGTGCTCGGCGAGGAAACGCCCGGCCTCCCCTGGCGGGCACCAGCCGGTGTTCTCGATCCAGCCGACGGTGATGATCGTGAACCCGTCGTAGGGCAGGTACACGTCGACGTCGTCGAGCCAGATGTCGCTGCGAGCCTTGAGCGACTTCACGACGACGTGCTGACCGTGCTGGGCCAGGCTCCCGAGCTGGTCCTCGTCGTTGGGGCCCACGAGCCCCGAGGTGGCTACGTGGATGAGCACAGGAGGGTGCGCCAGGGTGCGGGCTCGCTCGGCCGTCGTGAGCACGAAGGCGTCGGCGCCATCGACGGGGAGGTCCATGTCGAGCATGCACAGCGGCTCGCGGATCATGCGGGCCGCGTGGTAGTCGCCGAACGTCATCGGCGACCGCATGGCGGCCAACGGGTTGTCGAAGGCGTTCGTTCGGCAGTTGACAGCCACCCGGGCGAAGGCCTCCCGGCTCACGCCGTGCTCGTGGAGATAGCGGCCGGCCCACGCGGCGTAGGCCGGCGCGTTGGCGACGGTCTCGGGCATGGCCGTGACCCCGGAGCGCAAGTGCCTGCGGAACGGGTCGTTCGCTGCACTCTGGGACGACCAGGGCAGGCGCAGCATCGACGAGCACACGAGCACGTTCTCGCACAGCCCCGAGAACACGGCGTGCATGGCATCGAGGATCGAGAACATCACCACCGGCGCCGGCTTCGAGTGATGGGTGAGCTCCGCGATGCCCAACCCCGAGGCGAGCTGGTGCGCACCGACAGCACCGGGTTCGCCGGTGGCCACGATGCCGTCGATGTCGTCGCGGGTGAGCCCGGCGTCGCGGATCGCCGCGACGGACGCATCGAGCGCCATGGCCTGCGACGACCGATCGCCCCGGCGACTGAACCCGGTGGAGCCGATCCCGACGATCGCGACCTGGTCCTTGATCGGGTACCTCGTGCCCTTGGTGCTCATGACGGCGTCACTCCTGGCTCCGGGATCGGGCGGAACACCGGGAAGGGGGCGCCGTGGCGGTCGATCCAGTGGAGCTCGACGGGCATCCCGATGGCGATCTCGGCCGCCGGGCATCCGGTGACGGTGCTCGTGAACCGCAGGCCCACCTGCTCGTCGAGCTCGACGGTGACGACGGGGTAGGGGCCGGCCAGGTAGTCGACGTCGGGAGCGGCGGGCCCTTGGTGCAACAGCATGAGCAGGTGCACCGTGCCCCGTCCGCTCACCGGCCGGGCCGTGACCTTCGTCGACCAGCAGGCCGGGCACATGGGCCGTGGGGGATGGGCCCAGTGCCCGCAGTCGTCGCAGTAGTTCAGAAGCAGCTCGTGGTGGAGCCAGCCCCGGTAGAACGCGGCCGTGTCGCGGTCGACGGTGACGTGCGAGAACCGCTCGACGAGCTCGCCGTCGCTCAGCCCGCCGGCCCCGCCGGCCCCGGCCGCCCCGGCCGCCCCGGCCGCCCCGGCCGCCCCGCCGGCCATCTCAGAGCCCCCACGGGGAAACGTCGACTCCGACGGTCTTGAGCCGGTCGACGATGCGCTCCGGGTTCATCGACTGGCTCGGCCAGTGGTAGTCCCAACCCCTGACGCCGATGGCCGGCTCGACGTAGTCGCGTACCTGCTGCATCGTGAAGACGATGCCCCGCCTGCCGATCTGGCGCTCGTATTCGGCCGCGTGATCGAGGTCGATCACCAGGTTCACGTTGTCGCACATCGACTTCATGTCGTCGTGGACCCAGTCCCAGACGGGCGTCGCGCAGTGGACGAGCGGCTGGTCGGGCACCATCTTGGTGATCGTGAAGCTCTGCGACCAGAACGTGATGGGGGCCAGGCAGCACGCGCAGTACGACTCGAGGCGCACCTCCTTGCCCAACCAGCTCGGCATGTTCGACACGGCGACGGCCTCGTGCGCGCAGCCGATGAAGCTGTGGAAACGGTCGTCGACGTACATCTCGACCTGGCTCGGGAACGCCGAGTAGGGCGGGATCTTCAGGATGTCGCAGTTGGGCGAGTCCTGGTCGACGACCATCACGATGCCGGTCTGGAGCTCCTTGTAGGCCTGGACGAGATCGCGTCGCGAGAGGCCCGTCCCCTCGTGGGCCTGGCGCAGGTTGGGGCCCCGACCGTGCTCGGCCCAGAAGTCGAAGATGAACTGACGGGCCACGAGCGCCCGATCGCTCCACTCCATGGCCGGCACGTACTGCGCCATCTCTCGCCCCTCGCGCTGGTCGACCCGCCGCCACGACGGTGCTCGCCAGCGGACACTCGTGGCTATCAGCCCTCGAAGCGGGTCCACAAGCCGCTCCAGAAATGTGCAGCGTCCGGCGTCGGCTTCCGCCACTCGAGCCCCTTCAGGGGGCGTGCGGGCATCGGGATCGGGCCGATGTTCGACGGCGGATCGGCTTAT
This sequence comes from Actinomycetota bacterium, assembly GCA_009886115.1. GTDB lineage: Bacteria > Actinomycetota > Acidimicrobiia > IMCC26256 > VFJJ01 > VFJJ01. Next base: position 95,024 of record VFJJ01000018.1, on the reverse strand, counting down.
GCTGGCATCCGCCCTGGCCCGGCGCATCTGAGCGCAGCTCAGGGAGGCAGTCCGGCGTCGCGAGCGCTGGTTCGCACACGTAGCGTGAGATTACCGGAGACTTAACCAAACCCCCGCCGGCTCGTCGGCGTGTTGGGACAGCTGGAGAGCACCGGCAGCAATCCGATCGGATGGGGCTCGATGAAGAACATGAAGGTCTGGATCATTGGTCTGGTGGTCTCGTGCGTGTTCGCACTGGGCCTCGTGGGCATCGTCGGGATCGGTGCCGCGCCCGTCCGAGGCGAGACCCAGTGGCGTGAGCTCTACGAGACGACAGGCCTCACGTGGGCCCAGGTCGCCGCAGTGTGCCCCCAGGACGGTGCGACACCGTGTGCGGGGTCGATCGGGGGCATCGATCTCACGGGTTGGGTGTGGGCGACGAGCGACCAGGTGCTGAGCCTCCTCGACGACCACCAGCCGCTGCTCAGCACCGCGAACCCGTACCTGTCGGGGCCCGACCAGTTCGGCGCAGCGGCCGGCTTCCTTAGCGAGATGCGCTGGACCTCGTACCTGTCGCTCACGTACCTGTACCAGGAGTCGACCTACGGCTGGACGGCGTCGACGGACGGAGCCGGGTTACCCATCGCCGGTGGCGCCTCGTTCCAGTACCCCATCTTCGGCGGCTCGATCGGCCTTGGTGCCGGAGCCGACGGCGCAGACCGCACCCGCGGCGTGTTCCTCTGGCGCATCGGTTCACCTCCGCCCGCACCCACGGCCGCCGCCACGACCACGACTGGCGCCGAGACCACGACCACAGCGCTTCCGGCTCCGCCGCCCGAGACCACCACGACCGTCCCCGACGACACCAGCACGACCGTCGCCGACGCCACGACCACGACGACGGCGCCGACCGACGAGACCACGACCACGACGACGGCGCCGCTGCCCGAGGTCGTGGGTGACGAGAGCCCACCGGTGATCAGGGTCACGGTGAACGGCTCGCTCGGTTCGAACGGCTGGTACACCTCCAACGTGAACGTCGTCTGGGACGTCACCGATGACCAATCGCCTCTGGCCTCGACCGACGGCTGCTATCCCACGAGTTTCGCCGCCGACACCGACGCCGTCACCATGACGTGCACGGCCAGCTCCGAGGGCGTGCCGGGAGCATCGACCCGTTCGGTGGTCGTCAAGCGTGACGCCACGGTCCCCGCCGTCGCCTGCGCCGCCGCACCCGCCTTCGCGCTCGACTCGATCGGCGCTCAGGTCATCGCAACGGTGACCGACGCCATGTCCGGTCCGGCCAACCCCACGCTCGCGGTGGCTGTCACGACCTCGGCACCGGGGCGCTTCCACGCTCTCTTCGTCGGGGCCGACCAGGCCGGAAACGCTGCATCGGGCCAGTGCCCGTTCACGGTCGTCGCGACCTGCGCCGGGCTCACCCCCACGATCGTGGGGACCCCCGGTAACGACACCATCCGGGGCACCAACGGTCGAGACATCATCCACGGGCTCGATGGTGCCGACACGATCGTCGGACGCGACGGCAACGACGTCATCTGCGGCGGTGAGGGGAACGACACCCTCGAGGGCGACGATGGCAACGACCAGATCGACGGCGGTGGCGGGCGCGACACCATCCGCGGCGGGCGCGGCGTGGACACCTGTGCGAGCGGCGAGATCCGCATGTCGAGCTGCTGAGCTGTCGAGCTGTCGAGCTGCTGAGCTGCTGAGCTGTTTGCGGGGATGCACTGTTTGCGGGGATGCACCAGGTCAGAACGGTCACGCGGGGAAAGCCGGCCCGTGGGGGAAGGGATGCCTTCCTCCGCGGGCCGTTCCTCGTCGCGGCGCTTCTCCCGGCGGGCCGCGCGAGGACACGTTCGCCGCGGCCGCCCAGCGGCGGGCCGGCCGGACTCGTCCGCCGGTAGGGTGCGCGGTCATGGAGCTCACCCCGTCGCCCACCCAGACCCGGTGGCGGGACGACGTCCGGGCGTTCCTCGCTGAGCGCTGCCCGACGACCAGGGTGCGGGGGGCCGAGCCCCTCGGGTTCGATGTCGATCTGTGGGACGGGTGGCGGGCCGCCGGTCTGCATCGTCCGGAGCGCCCGCTCGTCGACCAGGTCCTGATCGCCGAGGAGCTCGGAGCGGCACTGGCGCCGATCCCCTACGCCGAGACGGTCGCGGCCGCCGTCACCGGCGTCGACCCGGGCCTCCGGGGAATCGCGACCATCGCCCTGGTCCCACTCCGCGACGATCGTCGGGCCCGGCTCGTGCCCGCGGGAGCGGTGGCCGACACCGTCGTGGGCCTCGACGGCGACGCGCTGATCGTCGATCGGGGCGATCCGACCGGTCGCGCGCTGCCGAATTTCGCCTGCTCGCCGGTCGACCATCGTCACTTCGATGCCCGGGCCTCGCGCCCGCTTCGCAGTGGACCCGGCGCGGTGATCGCCCACGCCCGCGCCGTCGACACCTGGCGGTTGCTCACGGCCGGGCAGCTCGTCGGGTTGGCCCAACGGGCGCTCGACCTCACCGTCGCCCATGTGAAGAGCCGCGAGCAGTTCGGGACCCCGATCGGGGCGTTCCAGGCGTTGCAGCACCGCCTGGCCGATCGGGTCACCGCGCTCGACGGCGCCCGGCTCCTCGTGTGGCGGGCCGCCTGGGCCGCCGACGTGGGCGAGCCCGACGCGGCCGCCTGGGCCGTCGCCGCGTTCGCGTTCGCGACCGAGAGCGCCCGGGCGATGACCCGCGAGGCCATGCAGATGCACGCGGGCCGCGGCTACACGCTCGACCACGACATCCAGCTGTACCACCGCCGGGCCAAGGGCTGGCCCCTGCTTCTGGGCGATGTCGCCGCCCAATGGGAGCTGCTGGGCGAGCGCCTGTACCCCAGCTCGGGCCCGTCCGATGAATCCCATGATTCCCATGATTCCCATGATTCCCATGATTCCCATGATTCCCATGATTCCCATGATTCCCATGGCTCCCACGACGACGCGGCGCCGGCCGCACCCCGACCGGGGGGCCGATCGCAACACGGCGGGATCGACTTCGCCGTGGGCTCGGGCGCCGAGGCGTTCCGTCGTGAGATCCGGGACCTGCTCGCCCGCCACGTCACCGACGACGTGTTGGCGCGGGTCAGGAGCACCGGGACCGTCCACGACTGGGAGCTGCACAAGGCCTTCGCCGCCAAGGGGTGGATCGGCATCTCGTGGCCGGTCGGCGACGGCGGTCAGGGCCGCGATCCTTGGGAGGTCAGGGCCTTCGCCGAGGAGTGCGCGCTGGCCGACGCGCCCACCGACGGGTTGTCGACGAGCACGATGATCGCCAACACCCTGCGCGTCGTCGGTTCGCCCGAGCACAAGGCGCGCGTGCTCCCCGAGGTGCTCTCGGGTGACGCGCTGCTGTGCATGGGCTACTCCGAGCCCGAGGCCGGGTCCGACGTGGCCGCCACCCGGACGACCGCCGTCCGCGACGGCGACGACTGGATCATCAACGGGGAGAAGATCTTCACCTCGATGGCCCACGAGGCCAAGTACGTGTTCCTGCTCACCCGAACCAACCCCGACGTGCCCAAGCACAAGGGCCTCACGATGTTCCTGGTGCCGATGGACACGCCCGGCGTGAGCGTCGAGGCCCTCCACACCCTCGGCGCTCCGGGGCGCACCAACCGCACCTTCTACCGCGAGGTGCGGGTCGCCGACTCGTGGCGGGTGGGCGACGTCGACGGTGGCTGGGCGGTGATGAACGTGGCCCTGGCCTTCGAGCGGGGCGGCACGCTCTCGGCCGCCCGGGCGCTGCGCGACACCGTCGCGTGGGCCCGCGCCAGCGGCCGGCTCGACACGCCCGGCGTGCGCGCCCGCCTGGCCCGGGTGCACGTCGACAACGAAGTCTCGGCACTGCTGTCGCTGCGTACCACCTGGGTCGCGGCCTCGGGCGCACCTCCGGGCGTCGAGGGGGCCATGACCAAGCTGTACTCGGCCGAGGCGATGCAGCGCGCGACCGCCGACCTGCTCGACCTGGTGGGAGCGGAGGGCCTGCTGACCGAGGACGCACCCGACGCCCCCGCAGCCGGCGCCGCCGAGCAGGAGTGGCGCAAGTCGGCCGTCGTTACCGTCTACGGAGGGACCAGCGAGGTGATGCGCGGGATCATCGCCGAGCGCCACCTCGGCCTCCCCCGAACGAGGAAGTAACGCCCCACACGTTCGGGCCCGCCCCGGCGGTTCCTGGTGCGGAGACCCGCGCCAAGCGTGGCGCGACATCCGATGAACGCCAGTTTCTGCCCCCTGCGAGGGCGGGCGGTGGGTAGGGTCGGCCCGGATGGACGACAACCGCAGCACCGACGCAGCCGCACCCGCGCCCGCCGCCGAGTTGCTCGGCGAGACCAGCCCCGTCGTCGGACGGGTCATCGGGACCGAAGACTCGACGCCGCTCGAGTTCTGGGTGGGGCTGCTGCCCGACGAGGTGCTGCAGCTCGACGATGTCGTGATCGTCGACCGGGTGCTGCCCGGCGGTGAGATCATCCGAATCTCGGGAATCGTGCATCAGGTGCGGGCCCGGCACGAGGGCACCCGCTTCGACTCCGACGTTCACCTCGTGGCCGAGGGCGTGCTGCCGGCCCAGGTCTCGGAAGCGGCCCAGGTGCTCACGACCCGCTTCGAGCCCGAGACCTTTGTTCCCCCGCTCCCGGGCACCGACGCCCGCCGGGCCATGGGAACCAGTCGCGACCAGGCGCTGCTGTTCGACACGATGGGGGCCCGCCTCCCCGTGGGGACGAGCCGTGACGGCTGCCCGGTGTTCGCCAACTTCGAGTTCATCGACGGTCGCCGCGGGGCGCACGTCAACATCAGCGGCATCAGCGGCGTCGCCACGAAGACCACGTACGCCACGTTCTTGTTGCACGCCATGTTCAACACCGGCGTGCTCGGGACCGACGCGCTCAACACCCACGTCCTGGTCTTCAACGTCAAGGGCGAGGACCTGTTGCACCTCGATCGGGCGAACACGCTGCTCCCCGACAACGAGCACGAGCGGTACCGCCAGCTGGGCCTGCCCGTGGGGCCCTTCCGTTCCGTCGGGTTCTGGGCGCCGCCCCGGCCCGGGCCTTCGGGGGTTCCCGACGTCGCCAGCCGCACCACCGACGTGCGGTCGTACTTCTGGACCCTCGAGGAGTTCTGCCGCGACTCGTTGCTGCCGTTCCTCTTCGCCGACGCCGAGGACGACCGTCAGCAGTACACGATGGTCGTGCACAACGTCGCCCACCGGTTGCAGCGCGACGCCGTTGCCGTGGGCGACGGCGCGGTGCGCATCGGCGACGACACCGTGCGCACCTTCGACGAGCTGTGCCGGGTCGTCGAGGCCCGCGTCACCGACGACATGACGATGGCCGAGTGGGCCGGCCGCTCGATCGGCGCGGGCACAATCAACGCCTTCGTTCGCCGCCTGTTCGGGGCCGAACGTCACATCGGGCGGCTGGTGCGCTCCGACATCACCGACCCGGCGGCGCACCGGATCGATCCCACGGCCAACCAGGTGAGCGTCGTCGACCTGCACAACCTCAACGACCGGGCCAAGCGCTTCGTGGTCGGCACGACGATCAGGCGGGCCTTCGACGACAAGGAACGCTCGGGCCAGTCGCGCCCGCTGCTGTTCCTCGTGCTCGACGAGCTCAACAAGTACGCACCGCGGACCGGTGACAGCCCGATCAAGGAGATCCTCCTCGACGTGGCCGAACGGGGCCGCTCGCTGGGAATCATCCTCATCGGGGCGCAGCAGACGGCTTCCGAGGTCGAGCGGCGCATCGTGGCCAACTCGGCCATCAGGGTCGTCGGCCGTCTCGATCCGGCCGAAGCCGACCGGCCCGAGTACGGCTTCCTGCCGCCGATCCTGCGCCGGAGGGCCACGATCCTCAAGCCGGGCACCATGATCGTGTCGCAACCCGAACTGCCCATCCCGCTCGTCGTGCAGTTCCCGTTCCCCGCCTGGGCCACCCGGGCCGAGGAGGTCGTGGCCTCGGTGCCGAGCCCGGCCGACGTGTTCGACGGGCTCCCGCGATGACCGCTCCCGGCCCGGCCCGCCGCCCCCAGGTCGAGCGCCCGTCCTACCCCCTATTTTTCGCGATTTCTCACCGGCGGTGCGCGAAATCGCGGACAAAGCAGGGGAAGGGCCGACCGCCCGACAGGCGGAGGGCGGCGCGGTGAAGCTGCTGCACACCTCCGACTGGCACGTGGGCAAGACGCTGCGCAACCGGTCCCGGGCCGACGAGCACGAGCAGGCGCTGGCTGAGATCGTGGCCCTGGCCGCAGCCGAGGCCGTCGATCTGGTGCTCGTCACCGGCGACCTGTTCGACACCGCCGCTCCCCCGCCCGACGCCGAGCGTCTCGTCTACCGGACGCTCGCCGATCTGGCCCGCGGCGGTTCGGGTGCCGGCCCCGAGGTGATCGTGTTGGCCGGCAACCACGACAACGCCCGCCGACTCCAGGCCGTCGAGCCCTTGCTGCGGGCGGCCGGGGTCACCACCCGAGCCACGTTCGTGCCCCCGGACGAGGGTGGCGTCGTGCGGTTCGAGGCCCGCAGCACGGGTGAGCCCGTCCAGGTGGCGTGCATCCCGTTCCTCTCGCAGCGATACGTGGTGAAGGCCGACGAGCTGATGGGCGGCGATTCGGCAACCCACGTGGGCTCGTACGACTCCCGGTTGCGATCACTCGTCTCGGTCCTCACTGCGGGGTTCGACGAGCGCTCCGTGAACCTCGTGGCGGCGCACGTGTTCGTGGTGGGCGCCGAGCCCGGTGCCGGTGAGCGGGCCGCCCACATCGCGGTCGACTACGCCATGTCGGCGACGGCGTTCCCCGGGACGGCCCACTACGCGGCGCTCGGCCATCTGCACCGGGCCCAGAAGATCGCCGCGGCGTGCCCCGCCTGGTACGCCGGGTCGCCGCTCCAGCTCGACTTCGGCGACGAGTCGAACGCCAAGCAGACCCTGGTGGTCGAGGCCCGCGTCGGCAGCCCGGCCCAGGTCCGGACCGTGCCGCTCGTGGCCGGGCGGCCGCTGAAGACGCTGACGGGCACCGTCGCCCAACTCGGCGCGCTCGCCGGTACCACCGGCGACGCGTACCTGCGTCTGCGGGTGCGCGAGAAGCCCGCTCCCGGACTGGCAGACGACCTGCGGGCGCTGTTCCCCGACGCCGTCGACATCGTGATCGAGCGCCCCGACACCGTTGCCGGGCCCGGTCCCGAGTCGATCCGGGCCGGACTGGCGCCCCGCGAGCTCTTGGCGGCGTTCCTCGCCGAGCGAGGCGCGAGCGACGACACAGTGCTCGGCCTGTTCGGCGAGCTCTTGGAGGAAGCCGATGCGGCCGCTTCGGCTTGAGCTGGCCGGGTTCACGTCGTTTCGCGACGCGACCGTCGTCGACTTCGACGGGGCCGAGCTGTTCGCGCTCACCGGTCCCACCGGTGCGGGCAAGTCGTCGCTCGTCGACGCCATGTGCTTCGCGCTCTACGGCTCGATCCCCCGGCTCGACCGCCGGGCCGTGGCGCCGATCATCAGTCTCGGACGGCTGGAAGCCCGCATCCGCTTCGACTTCGCGGTGAGCGACACGACCTACACGGCCCTCAGGATCGTGGCCCGGACCAAAGCCGGCGGCGCGACCACCAAGGAAGCTCGTCTCGAGCAGGCGGGCGTGCCCTTGGCCGGCACGGCCGACGAGGTGACCACGGTCGTGAGCGCCCTGCTGGGTCTCGATTTCGAGCAGTTCACACGGTGCGTCGTGCTGCCCCAGGGCGAGTTCGCCCGCTTCCTCCACGCCGCCCCGAAGGACCGCCGTCAACTGCTCATCGCTCTGCTCGGTCACGAGGTCTACGCCGTCGTGCAGGGCCTGGCCGACGGCCGGGCCAAGCGGGCCAAGGATCTCCGGGCGGTGCACGACGTGGAGCTGGCCCGTCTGGCCGACGCCACCCCCGAGGCCATCGCGGCCGCCGATGCTGCGCTGGCGGCACTCGACGAGTTGACGACCGCGATCGACGCCAGCCAGCCACGGCTCGACGAGCTCCTCACCCAAGGCCGGGAGGAAGCCGGCACGACCAAGCAGGCCCGAGGCGCCGCTGACGCCTTGGCGGCGCTCGTGATCCCCGACGGCGTCGACACCATCGCCGAGCGGCAGCGGGCCGGGCGCGCGGGCGTCGCCGACGCCGAGAACGTCCTCGAGGCCGCGATCGCCGCCGATGATGCTGCCGACGACGCCGTGCGCCGCTTGGGCGATCGCCAGCCGCTCGACGATGCCGATGCCGCGCACCGGGCCCTCCCTGAAGCCCGGGCACTCGTCGATTGGCTCCTCGACGAGACCGCGACCGCCGAGCGTGGAGCGCGCCGAGCAGCCGAGACGGCCGAAGGGGGAGCGGCCGCGGTCGACGCCGCGCGCCGCAGCATCGAGGAGCTCCAGCGAGCGCATGCCGCGCACACCCTGGCCGAAGCGCTGCGGACCGGCGAGCACTGCCCGGTGTGCGAGCAGCTGGTGACGACCGTCCCCACGCTGCAGCCGCTGGGCCCGCTCGAGCAGGCCCGCACGCACCTGGCGCAGACCGAGGCGACGGCTCAGGCCGCAGAGGTCGACAAGGCCCGCGCCGATCAGGCCGTCGCTCGGCTCCAGGGACAGCTCGCCGGGGCGCACCGCAGGGTGGCCGAGCTGACGAAGGCCATGGGCGAGCACGTCGACGGCGTCGCGCTGGGCGCGTCGCTCGCGGCGTTCGACAGTGCGGCCAGTGCGCTGGCTGCAGCTCGGCAGGCGGCGAAGCAGGCGACGGCTCGGCTCAAGGAGGCCACGACGGCCGAGCAGGCGGCGATGCGAGCCGCAACCCAGGCGTGGGCCGCTTTCGACGCCGCACGCGACACGGTGACGGCCGGCGGGCCACCTCCCACCGACCGCTCCGACCTGGCGTTCGCCTGGCGGGAGCTGGTGGCCTGGGCGGGCGTCTCGGCCCAGACCCAGCGGGCGCGGGCCGAGACCATCGAAGCCCACGTCGAGGGCCTCCGAGCGGAGTACCGGGAGATGGTCGAGACGCTGGTGGCACACGGGCGCGGCGTCGGCGTCGGCGTCGGTTCAGGCGATCCCCAACGTCTGCGCATCGAAGCGGCGGGCGCCCACGCCGCGGCGGCCCAACGTCTGGAGCGGCTGCGCCTCGACGCGACCCGGCGCGGCGAGCTGGCCGAGATCGTCGAGTCGCTCGTCACCGGTGAACGCACGGCCCGGGCGCTGCACGGCCACCTGCGCTCCGACCAGTTCCCGCAGTGGCTGCTCGACGAAGCCGTCGCGGGTCTCACAGCCGCGGCCACGGGCCGGCTGCACGAGCTCTCCGGCGGGCAGTTCTCGCTCACGGCCGAGCCGTCGGGCGACTTCTCCGTGGTCGACCATCGCAACGCCGACGAACGCCGGAGCGCCCGCACCCTCTCGGGCGGCGAGACGTTCCTTGCGTCACTGGCGTTGGCGTTGGCCCTGGCCGATCAGATCGCCAGCTTGTCGTCGCGAGGTTCGGCCACGCTGGAGTCGCTCTTCCTCGACGAGGGATTCGGCACGCTCGACGCCGAGACCCTCGACACGGTGGCCGCGGCGATCGAGGAGCTGGGCGCGCGGGGCCGGGTCGTCGGCCTCGTGACCCACGTGGCCGAGCTGGCCCAGCGGGTACCCGTCCGCTTCGAGGTGACGAGGTCGTCGACCGGGGCCACGGTGACCAAGGTCGTGACGTGACCGGCACCGGCGCGGCGACCATCGCCATCGAGGCCTGGGCTCCCGAGTACGGCGCTGCGCACGAGCCCGGCGAGCTCGACGAGGCCCGGGCGCCGGTCGACGTCGGGCTCGAGGTACCGGCCGATCAGTGGGGTCCGATCGGGCCGAGCCGTGCCTCCACCAGCGGGGCGCTGCTCAGCGAACAGGTCGGCGGCGGGCCCAGCGGAGCCGTCGCCGGGCCCGTGCTGTTCGTCGATGGCGTACGCCGCGTCGACGCCTGGGTGTGGATCACCGACGCAGACGGCCAGACCCATGCCGGTATCGCAGCGTCGTATGCCGCCGGGGCGGTGCTCTGCGACGGCGCCGCGACCGTGGTCGCTGCGGAGGTGACACGACGGGTCTTCTCCCCCGCGGTCACCGGCCCGATCGAGACGGCGTGCGGCACGTACCTGCCCACGCCCGTGCCCAGCGACGAGGTGCAGCCGCTGATGCTGGCGCTGCAGCGCAGGATGGGTGACCTCGAGGCCCGCGTCGCCACGGCCCACGCCCAGCCCGGACGGCGGGTGGTGGTCGACGGCCCTTTGCGCCAGCCGGTGATCGCCGGCGCCGTCGGGTTCGTCAAGACCCACCATGTCAGCTACCTGCCGCCGATGGTTCGCGACGTGGTGGCTCGGCTGGGCCCGGGCGAGCGCACCCCCCTCTTCCTCATCGGCGGGAGCTGGCCCCGCTGGTCGTGGTACCTCAAGCTCGCCGGGGCCGACGGCCATCCGTGGGCTGGGATCGTGCGCTGCGAGCTCGACGCCGCCGAAGCCGTCGAGACGGCCGCAGCGCGAGCGACCGAGGTCTCGGCCGTGCTGCCGCGCTTCGCGTCCGAGCCCCACAAGGACCCTCGGGCGCCGCAGAACCTGTACCCGATCGGAGGGCTCGAGCGCGACCTCCGGCACCGGCTCGGCGATCCGCACCTCGTGCTCCGGGCGCTACGCCGAGCGGTCGCCCGGACGTGACCTCGCGGCGCCAGCGAGTCGTTCCCGTGCGTCCCCGACCCGCACCCATGGCCGTAAAGTCCCTGACATCGGAGCGACACCGAGGCCCAGGAACACCCAAAGGCGTGTCGGTACGCTCGTTCGCCGTCACCACCGAGGAGATCTCCATGGCCACGCCCCAAGCTGCAGCATCGCCGTATCCCGTCGGCGATCCGTTCGCGCTCCTCGTCGACACCGAGGCGACGGCGTGGGACGAGACCGGCGGGGGCAATGCCCTCAAGGTGCTGTGGGCCAGCGAGGAGACCGGCGCCTGGACGGCGCTCATCAAGTCGGCCGCCGGCCAGGTGAACGCCCCGCACGTCCATCTGGGCCCCGCCAACTTCCTCGTGCTCAGCGGGGCCATCGAATACCGCGGCGGGTTCGCCCCGACCGGCTCGTTCATCTACGAGCCCATCGGAGCCGTGCACGGCGCGACCACGACTCCCACCGAGACGATCTACCTCTCGAACGTCTTCGGTCCCTTGGCGTTCCTCGATCCTGACGGCTCCGTGGCGCACGTCAGCAACGGCGAGCACATGTTGCGCCGCTTCGTCGAGCTCCACGGCAAGCGCTGAGCTCCAACGTCGGCGCTCACTGCAAGAGGCCGGCCACATGGGCCACCAGGTCGACACCGCCCAGCTGACGGCACTGCTCGAGGACGAGTCGCTCGGAACCGGCGGTGACGGGGAATCCGACACCCACGAACTGGTGTTTTCGGCCGTCGGGGACGGCCCGGGCACACCACACGTCTCCGGGCTGGCCCCGGCCGGCCAGGTTCGGCTCGTGGACCGACAGCTGCGTGCCGGTGTCGATGTCGCGCACCACGATCGCCCCGTCGTCGGCCACGCTCACGAGTTCGTAGACCGACCGTGGCACCTCGACCCACGAGGCTGCCAGCTCCCGCTCGTCCTCAGGAAGCAGGGGCCCCCGGTCACTGACGAACCGTGCGAACCATCCGCCTTCGACGAGGGCCAGGTCGATCGCGGCGGGGTCGGACATCATCTCGAGCACGTCGTCCTCATCGAGGTCGTAGGGCTCGACCGAGCGACCGGACGCCTGACGATGGGCGAGGGCCAAGGTCTGGAGCGCCTCCTGCGCCGCCCCCCCTCGACGAGCCAGGTAGCTGCACGCCTTGCTCCACAACCATTCGACCCGGTCGGTAAGATCAGCGACCTCGGGACGGCCCAGATGACACGTCTTGTACTTGCGTTCCGACCCGCACCAGCACGGATCGTTCCGGCCCGGCTTCGCCCCGCTCCGACCGACATGTCGCCGGACCATCTCGACGTCGTCATCGTCGAGGGGAGGAGCGATGGTCCACCACCGCAGCGCCGTCGCCGCGTCGCCCCGATCAGAGGCGTACCAGGCCCGACGATCGAGCAGCGGCCCGAACCGGGCGCCGGTCTGGACGCCGAGCTCGAGGTGGTGCTCGGCGGAAAGCACGTCGCCCGAGCGCTCCTCGATCATCGCGGCGATGAGATGGGCCAACGCCCGCTGACCCGGGGTGCGGGCGGCCTCGACCAGTCGGGCGGCAGCGGCACATGCCGCTTCGATGTCGCCTCGGACGAGATCGACCTCGAGCAACTCGTTGACCACCACCGGGCAGACGATGCCGTTGCCGCTGAGCAGATCGAGCAGCGAACGCAGCTGCGCGGGCGGGCACAACGAGTCTTCGAGCTCATCGAGCACGTCGATCGCCATCTCGACCTGGGCGAGGTCGTCCACGACCAACGAGATCCGCTCGAACCGCTCGTCGCGTTTCAGCGCATCCCACATCTCATCGCCCGAGGCCACGAAGCCACCTCGTACCTCCAGACCAGCGAGCTCACAGAGCTCGACGATCGGCGGACGGGGCTCGACGAAGGTCGACGGGTCGTCGAGGAGCAGGGCGGCAACGAGGTGCTCCACCACCACGGGGAGCCCGTTGGAGGCACTCTGATCGTCCCAGCAGTCGGTGAGCCTCGCGAGCAGGCGACCGTCAGGGCCAGGTTCGACGTCGAGCACGTCGATCGTCATGCGGGTGTCGGCACCGACCCGCACCGCGACCAGATCGCCAGGGCGCAGGTGATCGAGCCAGCCCGGCGGCCCCTCCCAGGCCACGTGCCCAGGCTCGACCGACATGACGGCGAGCGCCGACCCGGAACCCTCCCTCGCTGGATCGGGCGACGGTGGGGCCACGCTTGCGGCGCGGGTCGGGGAGCCCACCCCAGGCCCGGGCCCGTCGATCGAGACGTCGCCGCGCCAGGCGAACCCGGCGAGGTCGTTGCCGACACAGCTCAGGCTGCCGACGACGAGCTCGGCCTCGGTGATGCGATGCGTGAGCACGATGTCGCTGGTGAGGCTCGGAAGGTGCACGATGCGATCGTCGCTCAGCTCGACGAGGATCCCGTCCTCGATGCCGTCCTCGATCGTGCTCCGCGCCCCGAACGCCGCCGATTCGTCGTCGGGCTCACGACCGAGGATCGCCAACGCGCGTCTGGTGATCTGCCCGGGCGAGCTGCCCTGGTCCTGGGCGACGACCTGGTTGACCGCGTCGGCGACCTGGTCGGGCGTCGGCATCGGCAGTCGGGCCAGCGCCAGCAGGTACCGCTTCTCGTCGTAGCCGAGCGGGACACCGTCGAGGTTCACGCCGGTGTTCGTCGAACCACCCTCGCCGAGCGTCCGCTGGATGGCACCGGTCAGGACCAAAAGCAGCTGTCCGGCGACGGCTTCCCGGCTGAGCCCGAGATCGAGGAGTCGACGAACGGTCGTCCAGGTCTCGGCCGGCCGATCCTCGATCACCTGTCGCGACACGACACCCAAGAGCGCCGACCGCATGTCGGTCGCAGTCGCCCCTTCGCTGAGGTCGAGCATGGCGTCGAGCTCGTCGACGTCGAACGGCGGCTCGTCGGCGCCGAAGAGGAACTGGCACTTTTCCGGGTCGATCAGCACCCGCGCAACGTACCCGAGCCGCCCCGGGGGGCGCTTCATCGCCGACGAGCGCCACGGCCTCGGAGGCCGACCCCGGGCTCACGGGCCCGGGCGCCGGCAGGATCGGTGGTCGACTCCGTGCCGGGGTGGGCGACGAGTCGGCCCGGCTGACGAGCTACGCGATGTCCCAGCCTCGGAAAGAGCCGGGCGGACAGATCGTGGTACCGGCGTCGACCATCAGCGACGAGCCGGTGACGTACCGGGACGCGTCGCTCACGAGGAACATCACAGCCTCCGACACGTCGGACGGGTCGATGAGCCCAACGTCGAGCAGGTTCAGGCTCTTCATCGCCGGCTCGGCCTCCTCGAACGTGGCGCCCACCTTGCCCGAGAACAGGTCGAGCCCGGCCTGGTTCATCGTGAGGTCGGTCTTCACCCCGCACGGGTGCACGCAGTTCACCCGGATGTTGAACGGAGCCAGCTCGACGGCGAGGACCTTCATCAGCCCGGTGATGCCGTGCTTGGCCGCGACGTACGGCGCGATGTTGGGGATGGGCGTCACGCCGGCGTTCGACGACGTGATCACGATGTTGCCCCGCTTGGCCGCGATCATGTGGGGCATCACGTTGCGACAGATGTTCCAGACCCCGTTCATGCAGACGTCGACCGTCTCGTCCCACAGCTCGTAGCTCGTCTCCCACGCCGGGGCGAAGGCGGTCATGCCGGCATTGGCGAGGCAGATGTCGATGCGGCCGAACTCGTCCATCGTGCGGGCCACGAACGCCTCGATCGCCGGGCGGTCACGAACATCGGCCTCCACGGCGAGGCAACGCCGATCGAGCTCGTTGACCAGACGTTCGGTCTCGACCCGATCAGCAGCCGTGGCGGTCTTGTACAGCGGGGTCTTCAGCGGCTCGGAGATGTCGCAGAACGCGATGTCGGCCCCCTCCCGAGCCAGGTGCAGCGCATGGCTGCGGCCCTGACCCCGCGCCCCTCCGGTGATCAACGCGACCCTGCCGTCGAGCTTTCCCATCGTGATGCGTCCCCCTTGTGTGTCGTCCAGCCCGGAGCGACCGGTGGAGCCGCCCGGGTCAATCTGCGAGAAGGGTGTCGAGATCGAGGGAAACCTGCGGCCATCCGGGAAGGTCGAGGACGAAGACCTCGCCGGCCCGCCCCTGCCGATCACCGCCGAGCAGATCGCGGATCCACCAGCCATCGCTCCCGTCGGGATCGATGACGATGTAGCGAGCCACGTCTGCTTGTCGATAGAGGGCGACCTTCGTCACGAGGTCGTGATCACGATCCGACGAGAGAACCTCGATGATCAAGGCCGGTATCTCGGGCACGGCGCGTCGCTCGACGGGCCGATCGGTGCGATAGGCCATCACGTCGGGCCTGGTCATCCTGTGCGGTCCCAGTTGGATGTACGTGTCGAACGCGACACGCCAACCGTCCGGTCTGGCCGAGTGCAACGCCAGCCACAGCTTCGCCAGCAGAAGGCTGTGCAACTCGCTCGTCATCGGCTGGAAGTAGAGCGCATCGTCGATCACCTCGATTGCTCCCCAACCGGGGTTCGAGTTGGCCAGTCGCTCGAGATGGTCGAGATCGTAGAGATCACTGGTGTTCGCCGGCGCCGGCAGTGCCATGTGTTCATCGTACCGGCGGGTGAGCGGCGGGTCCGCGGCGGAGTCGGTTCCAACCAACGAGCCGCTGCGCCATCATCACGACAGGTCCGGAATTCACGAATCTGACTTGGCTCAGGCTGGGGGGCCGTCGACCCCGACCGCACGTCGGCTACGTCCCGGCCTCGGCGACGCCGGCTGGCGCCGCACCCGCGGTCCCGACAGTCCCGGCAGTCCCGGCGCGTGCAGCAACGCGGGCTCCGACCCCGCGCACGAGGCGGCCGGGACGGGCACCGGTGTGCACGCCGTCGCGGAGCACGACCTGTCCGGTGACGATCGTCGCCACGTAGCCGTCGGCCCGTTGAACGATCCGCGACGCGCCCGTCGGGAGGTCGTCGACCACCTCGGGGAGACGCAGCTGGAGTCGACCGAGGTCGATGAGGTTGAGGTCGGCCTTCATGCCCGGGGCGACGACACCCCGGTCGGTGAGGCCGTAGAGACGAGCGGGGAGGCTCGTCATCTTGGCGACGGCGCCCTCGAGCGTGAGCCTGGCGCCCCGAGGCCGGTCGCGCACCCAGTGCGAGAGCATCGACGTGTACACCGACGCGTCACAGATGAGCCCGCAGTGCGCCCCGCCGTCGGCCAGGCCGAGGACGGTCGAGGAATCGGTGAGCATCTCGTGGATGTGGTCGCAGTTCTGGTTGGCATAGCCGCCGAGCGCGAACAGCACGAGCTGACGGCCTTCGTGCTCGCAGAACAGGTCGTAGAAGACGTCGTCGACGCTGCGAGCCGTCCGAGCCGCGATGGCGGCGACGCTGGTCGACGGATCGGGCTCGTAGTCGGGCACGGCGCCGAGCGGGAACGCCTTGTGCGGCATGCGCGACACGAAGTTGCCGATGCCCGAGCCCGCATACGTCTCGGTCATGATCCGGGCCCGGCGCTCGGGGTCGGCCAGCGCTCGGGCCCGATCGGCCACGGGCAGGTGGGCGATCTCCTCGTACGACGGCCGCCCCTGGAACTGGTGCTTGGTCGAGAGCCCGAGGAGAATCCCGAGCGGCCGCCCCGCCACCTGCGGGACGATCTCGGCCCCGGCGGCCCGAGCCTCGGCCACGAGCTCCAGCACCTCTCGCCAGCGGTCGGGAGCATTGTCGACCTGCGTCAGGCACAACGTGATCGGCAGGCCCGTCTCGCGTGACAGCTCTGAGGTCCACTCGACATCGCGGGTGTACCCGTCAGCCACGTTGCCCATGGCCTCACTGGAGATCACCTCCATCACCGCGCTGCCGGCGCCCGCCATGGCCCGTCCGATGGCGAACAGCTCCTCGATCGAGGCGTGGGTGCCGGGCACGGGACGGCCGTCCTTGGCGGTGTGCATCGCCAGGCGGTTGGTGGAGAACCCGATCGCCCCGGCGGCCACCGCCTCGCCGACCAGCCCGGCCATCTCTGCGATCTCGGCCTCGGTGGCCGGCTCGTTGTCGGCGCCGCGCTCGCCCATCACGTAGGCCCGCAACGCCCCGTGGGGCATCTGGGCGGCGACGTCGAGCGCGCGGGGCATGGCGTCGAGCGCGTCGAGGTACTCGGGGAAGCTCTCCCAGTTCCAGCGGATGCCGTCGTGCAGCGCCGTGCCGGGGATGTCCTCGACGCCTTCCATGAGCTGCACGAGCCAGGCCCTCTGGTCGGGCCTGACAGGAGCGAAGCCCACGCCGCAGTTGCCGAGCACGACGGTGGTGACGCCGTGCCAGCAACTCGGGGCAAGCAGCGGGTCCCAGGTGACCTGCCCGTCGTAGTGCGTGTGCACGTCGACGTAGCCGGGCGTCACCACGAGCCCCGTGGCGTCGATCGTCTCGACGGCGGGGACGTCAGCGGATGGACCGCCCGGCTCGCCGCTCGCCCCCACGGCCACGATGCGCCCGCCGATCACGGCGACATCGGCGACGCGCGGCGCGGCACCCGTCCCGTCGACGACGGTGCCGCCCCGGATCACCAGGTCGTACATGAGCCCGCCTCGCTCGACATGGGCATCCCCGTCTGACCGGGGCCGGGAACAGCCCGACGTTCAGACGGCCTCGACGAGCTGCATCCCGTTGTCGCGCATGATCATGCGGACCTCGGCGTCGGTGAAGCCCTCGAGGTCGTACACGAAGTCGACCGGGTTCGGCAGCCCCTCGGCGTGGGGCCAGTCGCTGCCGAAGATGATCTGCGACGCCCCGATCGACTCCCGAAGCGCCAGCAGATCGTCCTCGTAGTAGGGCGACACCGACACGGCGCGGCGGAAGGTCTCGATGGGGTCCTCGGCGAAGGCGTAGGCGTGCTGCCCGTAGGCCTTCTTGAACTTCTTGAACAGCGGCCCCACCCACTCGCTGCCGCTCTCGATGGTCGCGACCCGGATGCGGGGGAAGCGCGTGAGCACGCCTTCGCCGATGAGCGATGCGAGGGCGTCGCTGATGGGCGACATGGTGATGAGCGTCTTGAACGCCGAGTAGCGGAAGGCTTCGAACTCGGCGTCTTGGCCCCAGTGCTCGTGCATGAACCCGTAGCCGGCGTCGCCCGAGTGGATGGCCAGCACGATGCCGGCCTCGTTCAGCAATGCCCAGAACGGCTCGTGGACCGGGTTGCCGAGCGAACGTCGAGCGCCGTCGAGGCCCTTCACCGACGAGGCCCTGATGTTGACGGCCCGAGCACCCCGGTCGAGGGCCCACTGCAGCTCGGAGACCGCGGCGTCGATGTCACCCAGGTTGATGCAGGCCGGGCTGTGGATGCGATTGGCGAAGTTGAGGCCCCAGTCGTCGTCGAGCCAGCGGTTGAAGGCACGGAACGCGACCTGCAGCGCTTCGGGGTCGTGCTCGAGCGCCGCTTCCATCCCCACCCCGAGCGTGGGGAACATGAACATCGCCTCGAGACCCTGGTCGTCCATGACGGCGAGACGGGCGTCGCGGTCGCGGTACGCCGGGCTGATCGGCACCAGTTCGCCGAAGGCCGCCCGCATGTCGGACGCCGACTCCTTGGCCCTGAAGTACTGGTCGAGACAGCCCGGACGGGCGACGGGATCGAAGGTGGGGTTGGGGATGAACCGGTTGAGACGGCCCCCCACGAGCAGCCGGCGTCGGCCGTCGAGCTCCACCCACTGCATGCAGCGCTTGCGCATGTCCTTGGGAACGTGGCGGATGAACGCGTCCTCGGCCTCGTAGTAGTGGTTGTCGGCGTCGAAGGCCTTGAACGTGATCGGTTCCATGGCGATCCTCCGAGTAGTGGGCCCAACAGGCTCAGACACCAACAGCTTGCCGGGTCGCGAGGGGTCGTGACGAATGAGCCACGCCCGACGGCCGTCCCGTGTGTTGGTAGCTTCCATCGCAACCCGCTGAGCCAGAACGCCCGAGGAGTGCACGATGACAACCGGAGCAGCGGCGACTGCCGCCATCGCCGCCACGGTCACCCGCCAGGCCGGCGCGATCGGCGCTCACATCACCGGCATCGAGCTGGCCGGGCTCGACTGGGCTGGCCCCCGTGCCACCGAAACGGTGGCGTTCCTGCGTCGCGCGCTCCTCGACCATCTCGTGATCTGCATCCGGGACCAGTCGGCGATGACGCCCGACGACCAGCTGGCCTTCGCCCGGCACTGGGGCGAGGTGTCGGTGCATCCCTACGTACCGTCGATCGACGGGTATCCCGGGGTGATGCGCATCTACGACCCCAACCCCGTCACCACCACCTGGCACGCCGACACGACCCACGTGGCCGCGCCCCCGGCGATGACCCTGCTGCTCGCCCGCGTGCTCCCGCCCGTGGGCGGCGACACCATGTTCGCCAACCAGTACCTCGCCTACGAGACCCTGAGCGATGGGCTCCGGACCACGCTCGACGGGCTCCGGGCCATCCACCAGGGAACCGAGCTGGCCAAGGAAGCCGGCGTCGACACCGATGCCGTCACGTCGTCGCACCCCGTGGTGCGCACCCACCCCGAGACCGGCCGGCGCAGCCTCTTCGTGAACGGCAACTACACCAAGCGATTCGAGGGCTGGACCGACGACGAGAGCGCCCCGCTGCTTCAGTACCTGTACACGCAGGCATCGCGTCCCGAGCTCACCTGGCGCCATCGATGGCGTGTCGGCGACCTCATCATCTGGGACAACCGTTGCACCCAGCACGCCGTCATCGGCGACACCGCCGGCCACGAGCGGACGCTGCACCGGGTCACCATCACGGGCGACGTTCCCGTCTGAAGGCTCAGGCTCCGAGCTCGCGCTCGGCGATTGCCTGCTCGGGTGCGGGCTCGTCGATCATCGGAAGTATCTCGCACGTCGTGTTGCCGCTGGTCTGGGTCGTGCCGGCCGTTTCGCCCCCCGGGTGGCGAAGGGTTCGGCCCATGACCGAGGATGCGGTGTGGACCTCTCGCTTTCCGACGATCAGCGAGCGATCAGGGACGTCTTCGCCGACTTCTTCACCAAGGAGTCGCCCGTCTCGATCGCCCGGGCGGCCGAGCCGCTGGGCTTCGACGACGTGCTCTGGACGCGGCTGTTGGAGACCGGTGCCGCCGGGATGGCAGTACCGGAAGACCACGGCGGGGCCGCCGCGACGCTCTCCGAGCTCATCGTGGTGGCCGAAGAGCTCGGTCGGGCGATCGCACCCGTACCGCTCATCGAGCACCTCGTGGCGTCGCGGCTCCACCCCGAGCCCGACATCGTCGCGGGACAGGGCATCGCGACGGTGGCGCTGCGGCCCGCTGATGCCGACGGCGTGTGGCGCCTCGTACCGGGCGGGGCCGTTGCCGATGTCGTCGTCGGTGTCGACGGCAACGACCTCATAGCTGTCCGATCCGATCCACCCGGGCGGGCGCCGCGCAATCACGCCTGCGCCCCGCTGGCCGACCGGCCAGCCCGAGCGGGTCGGTCCGGGCGGTCGAGCGCCGAGGTCGAGCGCACCGTGATCGGCCCGGCCTCGGCGTTGGCGCCGGCGCTCGACGAGTGGCGAACCCTCACCGCAGCCGCACTGGTCGGGATCGCCGACGCCGCACTGGCGATCGGTGTCGACTACGTCAAGGTGCGCAAGCAGTTCGGGGTTCCGATCGCCTCGTTCCAGGCCGTCCAGCACGCCATGGCCGACCTCCCGATCCTCATCGAAGGTGCCCGCCTGCTCACCCACAAGGCCGCATGGGCCGGCGACCGGGCCCGCGCTGGTCTCAGGGGGACGATCGACATCGACGACAACGAGATCGACGACTACCCGACGCTGGCCGGAATGGCGATCGTCTTCGCCGGCCAGGCGGCGGCCCACGCCACCGACCGGAGCCTCCACTTCCACGGGGGCTACGGCTATGCCCAGGAGTACGACATCCAGCTCTACTACCGGCGAGCCCGGGGATGGGCGCTCGTCCTCGGCGATCCCTCCACCGAGTGCCTGGGCGTGGCCGAGCGCCTGTTCGGCCCCGCCACCGCACCGGCGACGGGCCGCTGAGATGGAGTTCACCCTCAGCGAGCAGGCCGAGCAGTTCCGATCCGAGATCAAGCGCATCCTGCGCGAGGTCGGCACCGCCGAGGTGATCGACCGTCAGCACCAGACCGGCACGTTCAACAGCCTTGAGGTCAACCGGGCGCTGGCGGCGTCGGGGCTCCTCGAACGAGCCTGTCCCGGCCTCGGCCGGGGCGATCCCATCGAGCTCTGGATCCTGTTCAACGAGCTCGACAAGTCGGGGGTCGGCTACGACGGGATCTCCGTGGCGTTGTTGGCTGCCGGCGTCATCAACCACGTGGGCAGCGACCTCCAGAAGCAGACCGTCATCCCGTCGATCCTCTCCGGCGAGACGCTCGTGAGCTTGGGCTACAGCGAGCCCGACCACGGCAGCGACGTGGCCTCGATCACCACCAGGGCCGTCCGCGACGGCGACGAATGGGTCATCGACGGGGCCAAGATGTGGACGAGCCTGGCCCACGAAGCCCAGTGGATCCTCTTGCTCACGCGCACCGACCCCGACGTGCCCAAGCACAAGGGCCTCACGATGTTCCTGTTGCCGATGGACACTCCGGGCATCAGCATCGAACCCGTCCGCACCATGGGTTCCGAGCGCACGAACGCCACGTTCTACGACAACGTCCGGGTCGGGTCGGAGTGCGTGCTCGGCGAGGTCAACGGAGGCTGGCGCACGATGGGCGTGGCCCTGGCCTTCGAGCGCGGCGTGATGGGCGGAACGGCGTCGGGCGTCTCGCTGGTGCGTCACTTCCATCACTGGGCCCGGGGCACCGGCCTGCTCGACGAGCCCATCGTGCGTGAGCGTCTCGCCCGCATCGCCATCGACAACGTCGTTGCCAGCCTCCTCACACAGAAGGCAGCCTGGATCGCCGCGAGTGGCGGCCTGCCCGGACTCGAAGGTTCGATGGTCAAGGTGTTCGCCACCGAGGCCTACCAGAAGGCCGCGGCGTGGTGTCAGCAGATGGCCGGACCCGCAGGGTTGCTCCACTTCCACGAGCCCGGCGCCGCCGCCGAGGGCTACGTCGACTACGACGCCCGCCACGCCCCGGTCACCACGATCTACGGCGGCACCAGCGAGGTCAACCGCAACAACATCGCCGAACGTCACCTGGGCTTCCCCAAAGCCCGCTGACACATCGACCCGAGGGACCCCGATGACCAACGACGATCGGATCGCCCGGCGCGACGCGGTCATCAACCTTGCCGCTTCGGTGCGGGCGTTGGCGACGCCGTCGTCGAGACCGACATCGAACCGTCCGAGATCGCGGCGGTCTCCGCAGCCGTCGCCGACCTCACCGCTCGCCTGCGCGCCCGGACGAGCACCGACTCGTACTTCTCGGGGCTGGCCGGTTCCGACGTCGACCGGCGCAGACCCGAGGAGCTGATGCCGATCAACCCCATCGTCGGCCGCTGCAGCCCGGTACGCCCCGACGTCCACATCCGTCTCATCGATGGCGTCGTCGAGGGGACGGCCTTCCTGTCGAAGCGCTTCACCGGCCCGCCCGGGTTCTGCCATGGCGGCATCGGCGCGATGTTGGCCGTGGAAGCCTCCGCCGAGCTGGCGCCCTACCAGCGTCTGGTCGAGCGCAACCCACGCCGGGGCTGACCGCCCGCGGAATCACCCAGCCGAGTTGCTCGCGCCCCAGCCGCCTTCGACCGTGCCGTCCATGATCTCGCGGCGCCTGGTGAACACCCAGCGGCCGTCGACCAGGCCGTAGTCGTCGACGTAGCGACCCCAGTGGTCGAGCCCGTGGGCCATGAGCACGTGGTAGTAGACCCGTCCCTTGGCCTGCGTGGGCGAGACCACGTCGATCTGATGGGTCGAGATGCAGTGCCGGAGCCAGCGCGGCTCGGCGGCCTGCAGTCCGTCGTATGCGCCCTGGAAGATCGTGCGGATCTCGTCCTGGCCCTCGTACAGGCGTCCCTCGATGTCCATCACCGCATCGGGGGCGAACAACTCGACGACCTGGTCGAACCGGCCGCTGTCGACGTTGGCGGCGTAGCGGTGCACCAGGTCTCGTGCGCTCTCGCGCGCCACCAGCTCCCACAGCTCCATGTTCGTCGTCCTCTCAGATCGTCGTCGCAATGCGCCGTTGGCTGGCGATGGTTGCGCGAAGGTTGACGCTTCCGCGGTGAAGAGCGTGTCGGTGGGCGGCGACGGTCAGCCGGCTCGCCGAGCCTCGACGGGCTCGACCAGCGGCGCAGCGTAGGCGTGCCAGCGTGCGGGCGTGTCCTCGATGATGCACACCATGGCGTCCATCCCGAGGAAGGGCGCGTCGATGCGGGCCACGTCGAACTCGAACTCCCCCCGGAGACGCACCCGGTCGCCCGGGCGCAGGTCGGCAACGGTGATCGACTCCCAGATATCGGCGGCCATACCCCGAGCCTGCCTCAGGCCGAGGTCGTCGTGCACGTCGTCGAAGCCTCTGCGAAGCTGCGCCGACCCGTAGCCGACCCGTAGCCGACCCGTTGCCCAACGGCCAGGCAGCCCGACCCGAGCTGGAGACCGATCGTGGATCGAACACTCGTCAGGGACGGTGTGGCGCTCGCCTACGACGAGGCCGGTCCGACGACGGCGCCCGCCACGGGACCGCCCTCGGGTTCCGACCTGGTCTTCGTGCACGGTTGGACGTGCAACCGAAGCTTCTTCGCCCCCCAGGTCGCCGAGCTGTCGGCTCGGCACCGGTGCGTCTCGGTCGACCTCCGAGGCCACGGGGCATCCCTCGCCCCCGTCGATGGGCCCTACACCGTCACCCAACTCGCCGACGACCTCGCCTGGGTGATCGGTGAGCTCGCTCTCGATCGTCCGGTCGTGATCGGACACTCGATGGGTGGGGCCATCGCGCTGCAGCTCGCCGCCACCCATCCGAGCGCCACCCGCGCCGTGGTGATGGTCGACCCGTCGCCGTTGCGACCCCCCGACGTCGGCCAACTCACGGCTGCCATCGAGTCGGACGCCCTGCGCGACACCCAGCGCCTGCTCATCGACGGGATGTTCCTGCCCCGCTCCGACCCGGCGCTCAAGCAGCGCGTCGCCGATGTCATGATCGGCACGCCCGAGCACGTGACGCGCGCCTGCTGGCGGAGCTTCATGTCGTGGGACGGCATCGCGGCCGCCGGCGCCTGCACCGTGCCTGCACTGCACATCGCCGCCGCCTCGCCGTTCAACGCGCCGCACGAGATGGCAGCGGCCCTGCCGGGCCTGGTGACGGGGTGGACCGTCGGAGGCGGCCACTTCAACCAGCTCGAGGTCCCCGATCAGGTGTCGTCGATGATCGCCCAGTTCCTCTACCACCATGTCGGCTGACGCCACCGGGCACCCGTCCCCCGTCGCCGGGTAGCACGCGCGACCATCCGAGAGCCGAAGGGCGGTCGGCTCGATCGAGCTCACCATCACGATCGACGATCCGGAGGCCGATGACATCCGGGAGCTTCTCGAGGTCCATCTCGCGTTCGGTCACGAGCACAGCCCGCCCGAGGACATGCACGCGCTCGCCCGCCGTCGCCCAACGGACCTCACGCCCGTCCGGGAGCCGATCGGTTGCCGGTGGGACGGCCCGCTGGGAGGATGGTCGGAGTTGCCCGACCGACGCTCCGGCACCGCAGCCCCTGGAGGCTCACCATGTCCACCGCTGACGGCTTGCGCTACATCGACTCCGACGGCCACATCCTCGAGCACCCCACGGCCATGCCCGACTACGCACCGGCCAAGTGGCGCGACCGGATCTGGCACATCGAGACCGACGCCAACGGCGTCGAGTTCCTGCACTACGACGGCAACGTGATGCCGTCGAACGGACTGTCGTTGGCCGGCACCGCCGGGATGCCCGACGACGAGGTCGACCGGGCCCGGGCCGGCAAGATGCGTTACACCGAGGTGCGCCCCGCGGCCTACAACGCCAAGGCCCGCTTGCAGGACATGGACACCGACGGCATCGACCTCGCGGTGCTCTATCCCACCTCGATGCTCGCCATCCAGGCCCATCCCGACCCCGAGTTCGCGCTCGTGCAGTGCCAGGCGTACAACGGATGGGTCTCCGATCACAGCCAGGAGGGCGAGGGCCGGCTGTTCGCCGCGGCCGTCGTGCCGCCGATGCCCGACGCCGACGGTGTGGAAGCTGTGGCCAAGGAGATCCGCCGGGTCGCAGGGATGCCGGGCATCGTCTCGGTGCTCCTGCGCCCGAACCCGTCGGTCGACTGGCGCCCGTTCAACGACCCCGTCTATGACCCGATCTGGCAGGCGGCCTCCGACACCGGGTTGCCGCTGGCGTTTCACCCCTTCCTCGCTCCCGACCTCCCGGGGGCCTGCCAGGGCCTCATGCTGGGCCGGGCTCGGATGCCCGACGGACGCTACGTCGATCGTGACCAGGTGCTCACCGGCGCTCAGGGCTTGAGCAACATCTACTTCACCCAGGCCATCGCCAACCCCGTCGACGTGATGCATACCATCTGCTATGTAACGGCTGGGGGCGTGTGCGAGCGCTTCCCCGACGCCAAGTTCATCATGCTCGAGGCCAACGGCGGCTGGCTGGTGCCGTGGCTCGAACGACTCGACCACCACGCCAAGAAGTTCTCGTGGGACGTGCCCTGGTTGAAGATGGCGCCGTCGGAGTACTTCCGTCGCCAGTGCTGGATCAGCTTCGACCCCGACGAGTCGATGCTGGGCTTCACCGCCCAGTCACCGTTGTGCGGCGCCGATCGGATCATCTGGGCCAGCGACTACCCGCATCCCGATGCCAAGTTCCCCGGCGTCACCGAGGACTTGCGCGAGGCGTTGGAGGGGCTCACGTTCGAGCAGAAGCGTCAGGTCACGAGCGAGAGCGCCATCGCCCTGTACGGGATCGGCTGACCGCCAGGACCCGCTGACCGCCCGCCTCCTGCTGCGTACCGGCATCGTCCATCACGACGGGGGAAACACGTTGGCGCTCCGACCGATGGAGGGCGTACGCGTCCTCGAAGTCGCGCAGTTCACCTTCACCCCGGCGGCGGGGGCGGTCCTGGCCGACTGGGGCGCCGAGGTGGTCAAGGTCGAGCACGCGGAGACGGGCGATGCCCAGCGGGGCTTCAAGAACATCGGTCCCGCGGGGATGGCTCGAGGGTCGTTCCATCCGATCATGGAGCATCCCAACCGGGGCAAGCGCAGCATCGGCCTGGCCCTGGAGCACCCCGAGGCGCTCGAGGTGCTGTACGAGCTCGCCCGGAAGGCCGACGTCTTCCTCACCAATTTCCTGCCGGACGCCCGCCGGCGCCTCAAGATCGACCTCGACCACATCCGCGCCGTCAATCCCGAGATCATCTACGTGCGCGGCAGCGCATTCGGCGCCAAGGGGCCCGAGGCCGAAAAGGGCGGCTACGACTCGAGCGCGTTCTGGTCGCGGGCGGGAAGCGCTGTCGGCGTCACGCCCCCCGACATTACCGAGACGGTGCTCGGGATGCCGGCGCCGGCCTACGGCGACTCGATCGGCGGGATGACCATCGCCGGCGGCATCTCGGCCGCTCTGTTCGCCCGGGAGCGCACCGGCGAGACGTCGGTCGTCGACGTGTCACTCCTGTCGACGGGAGCCTGGGCCAACGCGCTGGCCGTCGACCTGGCCCTCATGGAGGGCGAGGTCGTCTGGAAGCAGACCCCGGTGAGCCAGATGGGTACGTCGTTCAATCCGATCGTCGGCAACTACAAGACCAGCGACGGCAAGTTCGTCCAGCTGGCCATGCTCCAGCCCGGACGGTATTGGTCCGATTTCGTCACCCATCTCGATCGGCCCGACCTGGCGACCGACGAACGCTTCTGGCCCGTCGAGCAGCTCATCGCCAACGCCGCCGCGGCCTCCGAGGTCGTCGCGGCCGAGATCGCCAAGCGCCCCTTCGCCCACTGGGCCAAACGCTTCGCCACCCTGGAGGGTCAGTGGGCGGCCGCGCAGGATTCGTTCGACCTGGGCCACGATCCCCAGCTCCGAGCCAACGGCTACATCGCCGAGGTCATCGACGCCGACGGCGTGCCCCGCGAGTTGGTGGCCAACCCCGTGCAGTTCGACGAGACCGCGGCGGTTCTCCTGCGGGCCCCGCAGTTCGCCGAGCACACCGACGAGATCCTGCGCGAGCTCGGCCACGGCGACGATCGCATCATCGAGCTCAAGATCACCGGCGCCGTCACCTGAGCCCGTGCTGCCGGCAATCCGCCGGCTCCGCGAGCGCGGCACCCGGTTCCGACAGCTGAGTCGATGCGCCAAATGGTAGTGTCCAGACCTGCTACCGAGTAGGTCTTAGTTGTACCGAACAGGAGTCTCCAAGCCCGCTGAATGGTATCTCTACCGATCGCCTCATGGTAGTGTCGCCTCATGATCGCGAGGGACTCGGGAGCTCCGGGGGCAACGGGGTACACGCGTCGCATCGTCGACGCCGAGCTCGACGAGTTGATCGGTGAGCTCCCCGCCCTCTCCCTGGAAGGGGCCAAGGCGGTCGGAAAAACCGCAACCGCGTCGCAACATGCCGCGACGACCTTCCTCCTCGACGACTCCGCTCAACGTGAGATCGTCGCAGCCGAGCCCAACCGCCTCCTCAGTGGGAGACGTCCGGTGCTCATCGACGAGTGGCAGCGACTCCCCGACTCGTGGGATCTCGTGAGGCGCGCTGTCGATTCCGACCCGTCGCCGGGTCAGTTCCTGCTGACAGGTTCAGCCAGTCCCCGTGGCCTGAGCACCCACAGCGGCGCCGGGCGCATCGCGACCATCCGCATGCGGCCGCTGTCGCTCGCCGAGCGGGGGCTCGCACGCCCGACCGTCAGCCTGAAAGCACTCCTCGGGGCCGACCGACCCGAGATCGTCGGAGGAGACACGACTATTTCGCTCGTCGACTATGCGGCTGAGATCGTCGCCTCGGGCTTCCCGGCAATCCGCCGGCTCCGCGAGCGCGGCACCCGGGCACAGCTCGACGGCTATGTCGATCGCATCGTCGAGCGCGACTTCGACGATCTCGGGCGCCCGGTGCGCAACCCCGCCACATTGCGGCGGTGGATGGCTGCGTACGCTGCGGCGACGTCGACGAGCGCTTCGTTCGAGACGATCCGTGACGCGGCGACGAGCGGGCAGGGCGACAAACCAGCCAAGACCACGACCATCCCCTACCGCGACATCCTCGAACGCCTCTGGATCATCGAATCCGTGCCCGCCTGGCTCCCGACGCGCAACCACATCGCCCGGCTCGGCGAGGCACCCAAGCACCAGCTCGTCGATCCGGCACTCGCTGCCCGCCTGCTCGGTGTCGGTGTTGATGCGCTCCTCGACGGTCGCGACGCCGGCCCGGCCTTCCCCCGAGACGGCGCGCTCCTCGGGGCGCTGTTCGAGTCGTTGGTGACCTTGTCGGTTCGCGTGTACGCACAAGCCGCCGAGGCGCGCGTCGGGCATCTCCGCACCCGGGGCGGCGACCGGGAGATCGACCTGATCGTCGAGCGCGGAGATCACCGGGTCGTCGCCATCGAGGTCAAGCTCGGCCGCGCCACCGACACGCGCGACGTGCGCCACCTGCTGTGGCTCCGTGAGAAGCTCGGCGACGATCTCATCGACGCCGTGGTCATCACCAGCGGTTCAGATGCCTACCGGCGAGCCGACGGCATCGCCGTTGTTCCAGCGGTGTTGCTCGGGCCGTGAGCGCTGGATCAGACCATCCAACAAGGAGGCGCCACGCCGTCGGCCACCGGCCCGACGAGGCGGGGACTCCTCGCGATGGCGCGGCGGTGCTGGCTGCCGGGCTCGACGCCTGGGTCCGGCGAGCTGGCAACCGGACCAGGTCGTCGGCGTTCAGGACGGCCTCACCCCGGCGCTGGTAGACACAGGTCACGGAAATCCTCTTCGTCGCAGGGTTCGCGTCGATCGTCCCCGACCCCCGAGCCGCACGGGCGTTCTACAAGGACATCCTCGGTCTGCCGCTCGAGGTGGTCTCGGGCGACTCTCTCGCTGTCGACGGCTTCGGGGGGGTCAAGCACCTTGAGGTGTGGCCCCTCGCTGACGCCGCCCGATCCTGTTTCGGCCTGCCCGACTGGCCGGCCGAGGTGCCCGTCCCGCACGCCACCATCGAGTTCGAGGTCGCCGATGTCGCCGCAGCAGCCGCCGAGCTGACCGCCCATGGGCTGACGCTCATTGCCGGTCACGAGCCACCGGGTCCGTCACCGTCGACACGCCCCCCTGTCCAGGTCGGTCAGGGTTCGGGGACGTGATAGAGGCGGGCCGCGTTCTCCCAGAGGATCTTGCGGCGTACCTCGGGGGGCTGGCCGCCCAGACCGGCCTCGATGCGCTCGTGGACGTTGCCGTACAGGCACGTCGGATGCGGGAAGTCGGTCTCGAACAGGATGCGGTCGACGTTGAGCAGGTCGAGCATGCGCCGGGGAGCGATCTCCTCGAACCAGTAGCACGTGTACACCTGGCGCTTGAAGTAGTCGCTGGGCATGAGGTCCCAGAGCCGCTGGCCTTTCTCCATGGCCTCGAGGTAGCTGTAGTCGACGGCTTCGAGCATGAAGGGTGCCCAACCGATACCACTCTCGACCGACACGAAGTCGAGGTCGGGAAAGCGGGGCAAGACCCCCGACAACAACAGGTCGGCGACCTGGATCCCGTTCCCGAGGAACATCTCGACCGACGTGAACGCGTACGCCGCCGCCGCGCCGACGGCCTTGACCTTGGCCGGGTTGAACGAGGTCGAGAAATCACCCGAGCCGATGTGGAAGTGGATGGGCATGCCGCACTCGGTGGCCACCGCCCACAACGGGTCCCAGTGCCGATCGCCCAGGTACGGAAGGCCCAGGGCGTGGGGCTTGCCGCTGAACAGGATCCCGCGATGGCCAGCTTCGGCGCCGCGCAGCACCTCCTTGACCGACGCATCGACGTCCCAGTACGGGATCGACATGATCGTCACGAATCGGCGGGGGTCGACCGAGACCCAGTCGCGCAGGAAGTCGTTGTAGGCACGAACGCACGCCAGCTTCATCTCGTCGTCGTCGATCGTCAGGAACTTCTGGCTTCCGAACCCGGCGACGTTGGGGTACAGCACCATGGCCCAGATCCCGACCTCGTCCATGTAGGCCAGGCGGGCGTTGGCGTCGTGACACCCGGGATGGCAGTCGTCGAGCGTCGGCGGGTGCGACGGGAAGGGCCGGCCCCAACCGGCATTGGCGCTGAAGCCGGCGATCGAGACCTGCTCGTCGCCCAGCAGCCAGACGTCTTCCCCGGCGTCGCTGCGCACCATCCGGAACACGCGATCGCGGAACTTGGCCGGCACCCGGCTCGTCCACACGTCGGGCGGCTCGGTGACGTGCGTGTCGCTGTCGATGATGGTGTAGGTCGTCATTGGTGGCGATCGTACGCCCAGCCAATCCCAACTGTCAGCGTGGCGGGCCGTATCCGGCCCGCCACGCTGACAGTTGGAGCATGAGGGGTTGGGGTTGGGGGTTGGGGTTGGGGTTGGGGTCCGCTCAGAGTTACGCGACCTCGACCCGGATCGAGTGGTAGCCCGTGGCGCCATCGGGGGCCGGCGGCCGACGTTCCTCGTCCTGCGTGACGCCGTCGCCGTCAGTGGCGCGAACCTGGATCCGGTGCTCGCCCGGCGTCATGTCGGTGTCGACGATCCACTGGACCCACGTGTGCTCCGACAGCGCACCCGAGAGGCGGGCCAGCTGCCACGGCCCGTCGTCGACTTGCACCTCGACCCGGGCAACACCCCGGGTCGGCGCCCAGGCCACGCCGGCGATGGGGTTGAGCCCGCTCGTCAGACGGGTCCGAGGGCGGGGATGGTCGATGCGCGACTGGGTCTTGATCGGCCCTTCCTTACCCCAGCCACGGGGTATCCAGTAGCCGTCGAAGGCCTCCCACGTGGTGAGCTCGATCTCGCTCAGCCACTTGGTCGCCGAGACGTACCCGTAGAGTCCGGGCACCATGAGCCTGGCGGGGAACCCGTTGCGCACCGGCAAGGGCTCGCCGTTCATCGTGAGCGCCACCATCGCCGGACGGCCGTCGAACGCGATGGCGGTCGGGAACCCACCCGTCCAACCGTCGACCGAGCGGCCGACGATCTGGGTCGCGCCCTCGAGCACGCCGGCTCGATCGAGCAGGGTCGCCAACGGGACGCCGGTCCATAGTGCGTTGCCGATCAGATCGCCGCCGACCTCGTTCGACACGCACTGGATGGTGATGTGCTCGGCAATGCGATCGAACGCCAACAGCTCGTCGAACGTGAGGCTGACCTCGTTCTCGACCATGCCATGGATCCGCAGACGCCAGCTCGCCGGATCGACCTGCGGAACGAAGAGCGCCGTGTCGATGCGGTAGAAGTCGGCGTTGGGCGTGACGAGCGGGGTGAGGTCGTCGACCAGGCCGTCGAAGCTCGTGAGACCTGTCGGGATCGTGGTCGGAGAAGCGCCGGCCGTCGGCTCGGCCCCCAGGCGCGTCGCGACCTCGTCGCGGGCTGCCTCGACGTTGTGCGAGTTGCGAAGATGACGCCCGATGCCGATGCCGCCGGCCGACCACGCCACGGCGATCCCGCCCGCGGCGAGGAACCCGCGCCGGCTCGGGCGTCCGGGTATGTTCATAACCATGGCAGTCTTGGGCGTGGCTGCCATGGTTATCGGTGCCATGGGTGCCAAGGCCGCCATGGGTGCCGGGCCGGCAACGCTCGCAGCGGGGCTCGGCAACGAACGGCGCTTCAGCCGATCGGGCACGATCCGCAGCCCGGCCAGGGTCCGCAGCATCGACCAGAGGACGGCGATCCCGATCGCCCCGGCCAGGATCGCCGAAACCCACGACCACCCGTCGGCCGAGAGTGGGCTCCGCGCCACCGCCCATCCGCCGAAGATCGCGAAGCCCGTGAATGCCAAGGCGCCCTGGGCGAACTGGCGGCGAGCCCAGACGCCGAAGAGCACGCCGACCAGCAGTGCGGCCAGGGTGACACCCCACACGAGCAGGGTCTTCTGGTTGGTGCCGAACGTGCGGATGCTCCAGCGGACGACGCCGCCCGGGGTCGAGTCGACGAAGACTTCGGCCACGCTGATCACCAGCGACGGCACTCGCCGGCTGAGACCCGAGATCAGCTCCCCGGTCGCCAGCGCGGCGCCCGCGGCCATGAGGCCGCTGAACGCCGCGCCGAGCCGGGAGTGGCTCGCCGCTCCGGGATCGGGATCAGGGCTTCGATCCCGGGCGGGGACGGTCGTGTCGGGGAGCTGGGTCTCGATGCTCACAGGGTCACCTTCGAACGTTCACGCTGCGGGCGGGATCAGAACGGCGTCGATCACGTGGATCACGCCGTTCGATGCTTGGATGTCGTAGCGCTCGACCGTTGCGTTACCGACCTTCACCGTGTCGCCATCGACAGCGACAGCCAGCTCCGCACCGTTCGCAGTGACGAACGACTGACCGGCCATACCCATCACCTGCTCGGAGCTCTCGATCATCTCGACCAGGTGGTAGTCGAGCACCGACCTGAGCAGGGCCGGGTCGGTGAACAGCTCGGCCTGGCTCATGCCAGCCTCCGTGAGATAGGCGCTGAAGGCTTCGTCGGTGGG
Source organism: Actinomycetota bacterium (assembly GCA_009886115.1). Taxonomy (GTDB): domain Bacteria; phylum Actinomycetota; class Acidimicrobiia; order IMCC26256; family VFJJ01; genus VFJJ01. Next base: position 62,771 of record VFJJ01000018.1, on the reverse strand, counting down.
GACGAAGACCGTGAACGGCCCTGCACCGTGCAGACCGTCCATGATGCCGGCCGCCTCGAGCGAAGTGAGGAAGGTCCCGAGGTCGCCCTCGGCTGCGGCCACCTCCAGGATGTCACCGGCGGCTGGCGCTGCGGTCGCGGGAGCCGTCGTGGCGGCCGGGGCGGCGGTCGTTTCGGGTGCGATGGTCACGGGGGAGGCCGCATCATCATCATCATCGCCACATGCGGCAACGGCGAGCACGACGAGGCTGAGGATGGCTGCCGAGCGGGCCAGACGGGCAAGAGTGCGAGGACGACGTGTCATTCAGGAGCTCCTGGTAGGTGGACTCCGGTCAACGTACGGTGCCCTTCCCTCATTTCGTCGGCGATCGTCAACCTGTTGAGCCCCTGTTGAGCGCATGTTTCGCGTTCTGTGAGAAGTGGTCACTTTGGGGTGCTCAGCCTGGTGGCATCGATGCGGTGTCCTGCCGTCGACCATGTGTCATCCGTCGCACTGACCGAGGCTGGATGACGGAGCGCACCCCGATCGAGGGAGCCTCAGCGGCCCGTGAACCTCGGCGGGCGCTTCTCGGCGAAGGCCCGGGCGCCCTCTGCGGCATCGGCGGTCTTCGACACGTGCGCCGTCATCGCCCTGATCCGGGGCATGTCGATGGTGTCGAGACCGGCCACCAGGTAGACGACCTCCTTCGACGCGGCCACCGCGATCGGCCCGTTCGCGGCGATCGTCTCAGCCAGAGCAACCGTGGTGGCGAGCACATCGCGCCCGGCGACGACGCGGTTCACGATCCCGAGATGCAGCGCCCGCGCCGCGTCGATCGTCTCGCCGGTGAGGGCCAACTCCAGGGCGATGGCCGGAGGGAGTCGCAGGGCCGCCTTGGCGCTGGCCCCGGCTCCAACCAGTCCCCGCTTGACCTCGGGCAGGCCGAACACGGCGTGATCGGCCGCCACGATGAGGTCACACGCCAGCATCATCCCGAACCCTCCGCCCACCGCGGCACCGTTGACCGCAGCGATCACCGGCTTGGGGTAGCGCCGCTCGGTGAACACGTCGATGCCCGGACCGCCCTGGTGAAGCATGGCTGCTCCGGCGGCGAAGGCCTTGAGGTCCATGCCCGAGCAGAACGCCCGATCGCCGGCGCCGGTGATCACCATGACGCGCACGGCGTCGTCGGTCTCGGCCTCGGCAAAGGCTCGACCCACCCCGGCGAAGGTCTCGGGGTCGAGCGCGTTGCGCCGCTCAGGCCGGTTGATGGTGACGATCCGAACGGCTCCGCGCTGGTCGATGTCGACGGTCATAAGACGATCCTCGCAGTGCTGGGCGGGCAACAGCCCAAGGGCCGGCGGTCGAGGTCTTGGCGGTGCCTCAGGCTGACGCAGTCGGCGGAGCCGTTGGAGCGGGTCAGAACGTGCTTCCGGGCGGCGGCGGCTTGTAGCAGTAGTTGTTGGGCTGGTCGCCATCGGCCTCGCAGCTGGCTCGGTCCCAGATGACCAGCGTCACGGTCGTGCCGGCGGCGAACGTCGTCCCCGGTGCCGGTCGCTGCGAAACCGTCACCGAGTCGTTGGGGCCATAGGGGCCGGAGGTCTCGTAATACGGGATCGTGGCGGTCGGCATGCCGACGGCCCGGACCAGGAAGTACGCGCTCGACGTGGCGAAGTTGTTCAGCGGGGCGACGACCGGAATACGGCCCTGGAGGGTGGTCGTCGGACCGCTGAGCCCGGCCACGTTGACGGCTCTGACGGTGTAGCGGCCCCGGGAATTGTTCCCCACGTTGACCGTGACCGAGGTCGAGGTGCCGCTGACCTCGGCCGTGTTGGAGGTGAGCACGGCGCCCGATGCGTTCGACACCGTCTCGACCGTGACGACGTAGGGCCTGAGGGCGACGCCGCCGGTGCTCGTGGGGGCCGACCACGAGAGCGAAACCGAGACGGGTCCGTTGAAGGTCGACTGCGTCGGGTTCTGCGCACTGGCGTTCGTCACTGCTCCCGGAGCCGTGACGGGCTGCGTGGTCGTTGTGGCCGGAGGAGGCGGCGGGGGAGGAGGCGGCAGCGTGGGCGCAGCAGGAGACGAAGACGAAGACGAAGACGAAGACGAAGACGGAGACGAAGACGAAGACGAAGACGGAGACGAAGACGAAGACGGAGACGGAGACGGAGACGGAGAAGGCGAAGGGGAGGGAGACGGAGAAGGCGAAGCGCTGCCCTGGGCGGCCGATGAGGTCGCGGTCGCGGGGATCGTGGCCGAGCCCGGCGGGCCTGAGGTCACGGTGCCACCGGACGGTGAGCTGGCCGGGCTCGAACCCTCGACCCGCGTCGAGAGCGAGCCCGGACCCCGGGCCGTACCAACCGTCGGCGAGACGTTCCTCGAGTCGGTAGCCTGCGAAGCCCCGTCCGAGCTGGTCGCGGTCGACGAACGTCCGGTCGAGGCCCCCGTGCCCGAGACCTCCTCGAGCACCGCTGTGGAACCCGAGCCGGACGCAGGCGCCGAGTCGGAGTTCTTCGGTTCACCACTCACCGGGCCAGCGCCATCGCCATTCTCAACACCAGGGCCATCGACCGAGGACTCCGATTCCGCGGCGACGATGTCGTCTGGGGCACCGGGGCCCTCGCCGCCGAGATCGATCACCAGCGCAGCGGCGGCGATCGCGACCGCCGCCAGACCGGCGGCCACGGCCAATCGCCGTCGCGAGCGCGAACTCGGCACACCCCCCGTGGCATCGTCGTGGCCGACGTCCACCGACGAGGCCTTCGGTATCGCGGTCGTCTCCGACCCCGGGGGTACCCCGGGATCGGCCTTGGCGCCCGAGAGCAACGGCGCGCCGAGGGGCACGCCGGCGACACCCGAGTCGGCGACACCCGCGTTGGTGACGCCGACGGCACGGTCGGCTTCGAGGACCTCGGCCTCGGAGCCCAGCAACGCCAGCGCGGGAACTACCAGGCCCGGATCGGGCGTCGAGCCCAGCCCTGGAGCCTCGACGACGAAGCTAGGCCGGGGTTGACCGGCGTTCCCGGCCGCGTCACCGAGAGCCCCGATGAACGCCAGAACGTCGGAGAACCGCTCATCCGGCGTCTTGGCCATGGCTCGCTCGAGGACGATGCACACGCCGTCGGGAACCCCGATCGGTCGAAGATCGGGCACCGGCTCCGCCGCCACCCGGGCCACCAGTGGCAGCACCGACTCGTCGGTCGGGCGCACGAACGCCGGGGCGCCGTGCAACAACTCGTACAGCGTGGATGCCAGCGAATACTGGTCACTCGCCGCCGACGCCCGATGGCCGGAGATCACCTCGGGCGCAGCGTGCGAGAGGCTGGCAGTGACGGCGCCGGTCCCGGTGGTGTCACCCGAGCTGACCGATGCGATGCCGAAGTCGCCGAGCTTCGGAGTGCCGAACCGGTCGACGAGAACGTTGGCCGGCTTCACGTCGCGGTGCAGCACGTCGCGACGGTGCGCCGACTCCAGCGCTCCACCAACCGCCACCACGAGAGGCACCGCGATGGTCCAGTCGAGCGGCCCTATGTCGCCAAGCCGCTCGGCGAGGGAGCCGCCCTCCATCAGCTCCATGATCAGGTACGGCTCGTCGTTGTCGGTGAAGCCGGAGTCGAACACGGTGACGACGTTGGGATGACCCGACAGCGCGGACAGCGAGCGGCGCTCGCGGGTGAACCGTGATCGCGAGCGCTCGTCGATGGCAGGCGCGAGCACCTTCACGGCCACCGAACGACCAAGCTCGGTCTGTGTGGCCCGGTACACGCGACCGAATCCGCCACGGCCGATCTCGACCAAGCCGGCGATACCCGGGATCCTGTGCCTCTCCGAGCCCACGTCCACAGCGCCTCCTCGACTCGCACCCCACCGTAGACCCACGCCTTGCGGGCGCTCGATGCTCGCGGCGAGCATCGGTGCGAAAGCTCCGAGCTCGCGGTCAGGAACCTCCCCGTCCGGGCAGTTCGAGGCCTCGACGGGTCGAGCCCGCAGTCGGGCCATCGAGCCACGACATCGAGGAGACAACGATGAACGGACGGCTCGAGGGCCGGGTGGCGATCGTCACCGGGGCGGCACAGGGGATCGGACGGGCGTGCGCGGAACGGTTCTGCGCCGAGGGAGCTCGCCTCGTGCTCAACGATGTCGACCCCGTGGGAGCCGATGCCGCGGTGGCGGCGCTGGCTGCGACCGGCGCTTCGGTCGTGGCCTGTGCCGGCGACGTGTCAGACCCCGCAACGGCGGTGCGGTTGGTGGCCACGGCCGTCGAACACTTCGGCCGTCTCGACGTGCTGCACTGCAACGCTGGCATCGGCGTGTTCGGCAAGGTGGGCGACCTGAGCGACGACGACTGGCGTCGGCAGTTCGCAGTGGTCGTCGACGGCGCGTTCTACTGCATCCGGGCCGCCCTCGGGGTCATGGTGCCCCAGAGGAGCGGGGCCATCGTGACCACCGTCTCGGGAGCTGGTCTGCTCGCCGAGCACAACATGGCGGCGTACACCTCGGCCAAGCACGCGCTCATCGGGCTCACCAAGGCCACTGCGGTGGAGTACGCCGAGCACGGGATCCGCAGCAACGCCATGTGCCCGGGACCGATCCACACGCCGGCCTTCGACTCCATCGACGACCAGATCCCCGGCGGTGTTGCGGGCTACGGCGCCAAGCTCCCCTTGGGGCGCATAGGCACCCCGGCCGAGGTGGCGTCGCTGGCCGTGTTCCTCGCGTCCGATGACGCGTCGTACCTGAGCGGCGCGGTCATCGCCATCGACGGCAGCCTCGCGGCCCGCCTCCCCACCCCGGCGCTGTTCGGCTGAGCGTCGGTTGGGACGAGCTCGGCTCCGCGAGCGGCCTCGCTATTGCCAGCGGGGCTGGCCCATGGTGCGCAGGGCACGATCGGCCACGTCGATGAGCAGACCTGCAGGTGCACCGTGCGCCGCCGCGACGCCGTCCACGATCCCGACATCCTTCTTCAGCAGCACGCTCCCCGATGTGGGGAACGCCGGCAGTGAGCCCACCTGCGCGACGATCCCGAGCGCGAAGCTGCCGGCCGATCCGCGCTGGAGCACCTCGACCAGGCGGGCCGGGTCGATCCCCAGTCCCTGGGCGAGCTCCATGGCGTCTTGGGCGAGCGCCAGGTGGGCGGTGAACATCACGTTGTTGACGAGCTTGGCCAGCTGACCGCTCCCAAGCGGGCCCATGTGCACCACGGGATCGCCGTAGGTCGACAACACCGGGAGCGCCCGCTCGAACACGTCACGATCGCCGCCCACCATCACCACCAGACGACCCTGCTCGGCCGCGTCGGCGCCCCCGCTCACCGGAGCGTCGATGACCGTCACCCCGCGTGCCGCGGCCGTCTCTCCGAGGCGAACGCAGGTTGCCGGGTGCACGGTGGAGTGGATGGCGATCACGCCGCCCGGCGCCATGCCAGCCAGGAGCCCGTCGCCCGCGGCGCCACCGTCGGGAGTCCCCAGCACCACGGCCTCGACCCCGGCGTCGTCGACGACGCAGACGCCGACGATCTCGCTCCGAGCACCGAGCTCGCGCAGGCTCGCAGCCCGAGCCGCGCCAGGGAACTCGTCGAGCACCTCGGGCCGACGGGCCCACAACGTCGTGGGAAGGCCTTCGGCGATCATGCGCCGCACCATTCCCCCACCCTGCTGGCCGATCCCGACGAAACCGACATTCACCACAGTTACCGTCCCTTCCACCCCGGCTGGAGCTGCTCGATGGAAGGCGCGTGATCGTGACCCACCTCGACGACGGGAGTCGACGGGTCAGCCACGGTGCACCCGTTGACCACCGGGATAGGGGGCCGACCCGTCGAGCTCCATGACCGTGACCCCGAGCTCGTCGAGGAGATCGAGGCTCACGTGGATGCCACCCGTCCGTTCCGGCGGGCAGTCGCACAGCACCAGCGTGCCTTCGACCATGGCTTCCATCGACTCGATCAGGTCGTCGGCGATGCGCCCGCCGACGAGGGCCTCGGCGCCCTCGCTCATCACGGCGGCACGCGGCTCGACGGTGTTCACCCGAACGCCCGTCCCGTAGAGCTCAACGCCGAGAGCATTGCTGATGCGGTTGAGCGCGGCCTTGCTCGAGCCGTAGACGGCGATGGTCGAGGCCGTCTCGGAGATCTTGAACGGAGCCGGTCCGGCGACGAGCTTCGAGGAGGCGCTGGAAACATTGACGATCCAGCCCTCTCCCCGTTCGACCATGCCCGGGATGACCGCCTGGGCCAGATCGACGGGTGCATGGACGTTGACCTCGAAGCTGATCCGGCGACGCTTGAGGGGATAGGTCAACGACGAGGCGTAGATGGCCGCAGCGGCGTTGTTCACCAGGATGTCGATGCGCCCGTCCAGGATCGCCAGCGCCTGCGGGATGATCGTGGCCCTCGAGTCGCCGTCGCCCAGATCGGCGGCCACCGCCTCGACGACGGTCCCGTAGCGCCGGCAGCGTTCGAGCGTCTCGCTGAGCGAGCCGGCGAGGTGGTCGTGCTTGTCGACGGTGCGGGCGGTCACGACCACGTCGGCGCCCTCGGCCGCGAAGCGCTCGGCCAGCGCGGCGCCGATCCCTCGGCTCGATCCGGTGACGACGACCTTGCGGCCCTGGAATCGATTCATGATCTGCTCATTCGCTCGGAGGGGCACGGGTCGGGGACGCCGCCGGGGGCACGGTCACGGTCGTCGCCGCGTCCGTCGACTGCGGGATAGGGCGTGCGTTGGAGGTCGTCGACCAGGCGGATCAGCAGGTGGCCCATCCGCCGACGGTCGGATTCGGTCCAGCCGGCGAGGCTCTGGACGAGATGACGATGCGCCACGGTCACGAGACGGGTCGCCACGGCGCGGCCGGCGGAGGTGAGCTCGACCAGGACGACGCTGCCGTTGTCGGGACTGGGCGAGCGTGTCACGAGGCTGCGTTCGTCGAGCGCACGGATCTGGCGGCTCACAGCGCCGACGTCCATGTGCGCGGCACGGGCCAGTTCGGCCACCGGCCTCACGATCCCGTCGGCGAGCGTCCGCAGGACCTGGGCCTCCTGCTGGGAAAGCTCGACCCCCGCCGCGGCGTTCATGATGACCGCGACCCTGCGGCTGCTCTGGAGTTGCTTGATCCGCGCCAGCGCAGCCGCGATCTCGGTCACACCGTCGAGCGACGCCTGATGCTCGGGAGCCTGCGACGGCATCGAAGGCGACTGCGCCGTCGCAGGGTCTACGAATGCGCCGTCGCGGGCGTTCATGGGAGACCTGAGCTTCGGCGTCGTCGGGGGCCGGGCCGCGCTCAGGAGGTGACGTTCCCGCCGTTGACATGGATGGTCTGGCCGGTGACCCACGCCGCCTCGTCTGATGCCAGGTACACGCAGATCGCGCCCACGTCGTCGGGCTCACCCAAGCGGCCCACGGGAATGGTGCGCTCGAGCCCTGCGGTCACGGTCCGCTCACCCTCGAAGCGCATGAGCCCGAGCGCCACCGAGTTCGCCGTGACGCCCTGCCGTGCGTTCTCGACCGCCAGGTGGCGCATGAAGCCCTGGCCTCCACCCTTGCCCCCGCCGTAGGCCGACACACCGATGTTCAGGCCCACCGAGCCGGCGCCCGACGAGATCGTGACGATCCGTCCGTGCTGCCGCTCGCACATGCCGTTGATGACGGCCCGGCAGCAATTCATGACGCCGTAGAGGTTCACGTCGATCGCGCCCCGCCACTCGGCCGGATCGGTGTCGCGGAACTGGGCGGGGCGCATGCGCTCAGCGCCACCGTTGCCAGCGTTGTTGACGAGGATGTCGACGGGGCCCAACTGGCGCTCGACGTCGGCGATCGCGGCGGTCACCGCGTTGTAGTCGGTGACATCGAAGGCCGACACGATCGCCTTGGCGCCCTTGGCCGTGATGGCATCGACCGTCGCCTGCGCCCGCTCGGCCAGGAGGTCGTTCACAGCCACGGCTGCACCCTGGGCGGCGAGCATCCGGGCGATCCCCGCCCCGACGCCCTGGCCGGCCCCGGTCACCACGGCCACGCGTCCCGCCAGATCGAAGATCATCTCCGTGCCTCCTGTTGCGGTCGCCGTGGCCCCGCCCGAGCCGTTGGTCGGGCCAGAAGTGGACCCTAACCCCACCTCTTGACTCAGTCAACACCCAACCTGCGAGTGCCGCGCCTCGAGCGTCTTGCTCGGTGACTTGAGGAGGTGATTCTTCCCAAAAGCGACGACAGGGCACCAAGGTCGCCGTCACGGTTGCGGAGGGCGCTCCCTCTGCGGATGATGGCGACCCCGCACGGGGCGCAAGATGACCACTGCTCGCCGAATCCGACGGGCCGGCGGCGATGTGAGAAGGAACGCTGATGCAACGAGCACCCCGATGACGCTGGACGAGTCGGGCGTGGCGCCCGAAGCCATGGCTGCCGTTGCGCGCGCCACCGCCAACAAGCTCCTCCATGCACCGACGCGCACGATCAAGAGCCTGATCGCCGCCGGAGACGAGCAGGCGGCCTTGTCAGTGCTCGCCTCCTACGGCGTCACGATGCCGACGATCGACCCGCTCGCACCCGCTCGAATCGCCATGCAGGAGGCGTCATGACCCAGCTCCAAGCCACCGCCACCGCCACCGTCACCGGGTGTCCGTTCCGCCACGGCACCGAGGTCAGCGTCGGCACCGAAGCCGTTTCACACGCAGGATCCGCTGCCCTCGCCGGAACCGAAGGGCCCCAACGGTCGCGGGCCGACGTTCTCGTGCGTCAACTCCTGCGGGTTCCGGAGCACCACCAAGGCGGCGCGCCCGCTGGTGCCGTCAGAGCATTTCGGAAATCGATGGTCATCTCCACGATTCGGTGCACCCTGACGTACTTGGTGTTCCCGTTCGTCCTGCCGGCCTTGGGCCTCGTCGCCGGGACGGGCGTCGTGATCGGCCTCGTCATCGGCATCATCGCCATGGTCTGCGATGTCTTCGCGATAAGACGGTTCTTCGCCGTCGACCACAAATGGCGGTGGCGCTTCTCGGCGATCGCCGTCGCCGTCATGTGCCTGCTGGCCGTCCTGCTCATCCAGGACATCGTCGACATCGCCGGCTGAGCCGGATCAGCCGGCTCAGCCGGATCAGCCGGATCAGCCGGTAAGCAGGCGACCGGGATCAGCTCGGCCGGAAATCCTGTCAGGGCCTCGGCTCACGGGGATTCGTAGAACTGGCGGGCCCATTTCCGCAACACCCCGATCGGTCCGTCGGTGGCGACGAGCGCCGGACGTTCCCGATACACCTTGTGCTCCCAGATCGGGACATCGCGCGCCGTGTTGTCACTGATCGAGGCGATCATGGCTCGACCCGTGGGTGATATCTCCGTCGCTCCCTCGCCTTCGTAGACGAGATACAGGAGCCGGAGATCGACATGCTGATCATCGATCGGGGTCGTGGCGGTGAGGAACGACGTCCGGAGTCCCGGCGGGCCGCCAGGCGCGCCACTCCTGAGCCAGATCAGCCCCAGGCCGAACACCTCTTGCTCGACGACAGGCGTGCCATCGGGAAAACGCATCTGTTGACGGAACACCGGACCGTCGGTCTCGACCTCGGACGTGGGCATCGGGTCGACCCCGTGCACTGCGAGGAAGTGCGACGTGTCGGGCACGTTCTCGGCCACTTCCTGCACGTGCATCCGGATGCGCCACGAAACAGACTCGTATCCGACCCAGCCCGGAGCGCCCCACTCGGGACGAGCGGGCATGGTCCACGACGGCGCCCGACCGTGCTCGCTGTGGTGCACGAGCACGAGCCCGCTCGTCTCGTGCACGGGCCAGCACGACAGACCCACCGTCGGCGGCGCAGCACCGACCGGCGCGTACGGGACCTCGACGCAGGCTCCGTCGACGCCGAAGCTCCAGTGGTGGAAGGGACAACGGATCGTCTCGCCGTGCACCTGCCCGCCGTAGCCCAGATGCGCACCCATGTGCGGGCAGTGGGCATCGGTCACCACCGCTTGGCCCGACGCCGTGCGGAACACCACGAGATCGCGGCCGAACAAACGCAGCGGCGTCACCGATCCGACGGCCACCTCGCTCGAGGTGGCCACGAGATACCACCCGGTGGGATAGGGGGCGAAGGGATACCGGTACTCCATGGCGAGCACGGCTAGGACCCGAAGCCGAGGTGATCGCGGGCGAAGCGGCGGATGGCCGGGGCGCTCCAGTTGTCGTGGTCTTCGCCGAACGCCGTGACGCCATCGAACGTCCACTCGGTGAGGGAGTTCACCGTGAAGAGGTTGGGGTTGAGGTGCAACCCCAAACCGTTGAGAGTACGGCCCTCGGCGTGCAGCGCCCGGCCCAGCTCGTCGGTCGCGTCGATCGCCACCCGCGTCGGGTAACCCGTGGACGGGGACCGCTCGACGACATCGCGTCGGCCCGAGGCCAGCCTCGCCCAGGTGCCGTCGCGCAGGAGATATCCGTGGATGTTGAGGCAGCCCGTGCCGGCGTAGTTCATGCTGATCGTGTGGAAGGCATCCGCTTCGGAGGCCGTCGCGTAGCTGTAGCCGCCGTTCGGGGCCGGCGATCCGGTGAGTCCTTGGCCGAACTGGGTGCGCACGCCCCACGAGCGGTCACGAAAGCCGAAGGAGTCGACCAGTATCTCCTCGCCCCGCAGGACGATCGTGCCCTGGTAGCGACCCGGCTGGTCGAGGTGCGACGAACCGAGGTAGTGGGGTGGGAGCACGCCGGTGAACGTGAGATCGACGTGGATCTCGTCGCCCCCGTCGGGGTCGTCGTACCGCACCCGATAACGGGAGAGCGGCTCGAGGCACTGGTAGCTGATCCCGTTCGGAAGCGAGATGTCGCTCAAGGGCTGTGCGGGAATCGGCAGGTGCCAGAAGTTCTTGGCGTACAAGCAGTTCCAGAGCTGGTCACCCTGGTCGTCCCAGAAATAGGCCCCGCCAGCCGCCACCCCCTGGTTCGTGCGGAAGAACGGGTAGAGCTGGCCCGACAAGCGTCGCTCGGGGACCGTGAACGTGAACCAGCACGTCTCGGTGAAGTAGGGATCGTCGCTCGTCGGATCGTGGAACTCGTCGTCGGCGTGCACGGTCCATGTCTAGTCCCCACCTCCGGGGACCCTCCACCACTCGACCAGCTCGACGAGCTCGACCAGCCGACCAGCCGGCGAGCCAGGCACCGGGAGGCCCGACACGTTCTCAGCCGATCTCGAAGGGGCCCTTGCCCATCTGGTCGCGGATGCTGACGACGGGCGGGTTGGTCATCGAGCGCCGCTGCCAGTTGGCGCCGTCGACGACGAGGGTGTGGCCCGAGATGAAGCGGGCGTAAGGCGAGGTGAGAAACGTCGCCGCCCAGCCCAGCTCCCGGAGCCGCCCGACGCGCAACGCCGGCTGGCACACGTCTTTGTCGCTGGTGCGTACGAGGTTGCTCTGGATGTCGGCGGTCATGTCCTCGTGGGGGAACAGACCGGGTACGAGCCCGTTCACCTGGATCCCGTAGGGGCCCCACTCGACGGCCAGGGTCTCGGTCATGTTCTTCACCCCGGCCTTGGCCGCCGCGGAATGGGCGAACCCGGGGCCGCCCGTCCATGCGTACGACGCGCCGACGTTGACGATCGAGCCGTGGGTGCCGATCGCGAGATGCCGACGACCGAACTCGCGCGAGCAGAAGAACGTGCCGTTGAGGGTGATGTCGACGACGGTGCGCCAGGCGTTGGGCGACATGTCCTCGGCGGGCACGGGGAAGTTGGCCGCGGCGTTGTTGACGAGCACCGACGGCAGCCCGAAACGGGCCTCGGCAGCATCGAACGCGGCGGCGATCGAGTCGGGGTCGCGGATGTCGCACCCGACGACCAGGACCTTGCCGCCCAGGCCTTCGATGGCCTCCTGGCCAGCGGCGAGGTGGTCGGGCTTGCGGCTGGCGATCACCACCGCGGCGCCCAGACGGGCGTACTCCTGCGCGATGGCCTTGCCCAGGCCCGTCCCACCGCCGGTGACGAACACGGTGGCGCCGTCATAGGTTCCCGCGGGCAGGGCCGATGCCCCCACAGTCGGCGGTTCGGGCAACCCGATCAGCTCGGTCATGGCTCGTCAGCTTCCTGTGTAACGAGGGTCGCGGCCCTCGGCTCGGGCGGCGCGGAACTCGGCGAAGTCGTCTGACTTGTTCAGGAACGTCTGGTAGAAGAGCTCGTCCTCCATCGAGGCCCGCAGCGACGGCTCGGAGAGGTGCTTGAGGACCCGCCGGGCCAGCTTCACTGCGATCGCGGGCGAGGCCGCGATCTGCTCGGCCATCTCCCAGGCCGTGTCGTCGAGCGTGTCGGGCGCCACGACCCGCGACACCACACCGAGCGAGAGCGCCTCAGCGGCACTCATGATCCGGCCGGTCAACACCATGTCGGTGACGACGCCGTGGCCGCACATCTGGTAGAGGCGGGCCACCCCACCCGTGTCGGGAATGACGCCGTGGCCGACCTCGGGGAGCCTGAAGCGGGCACCCTCGGCGGCGATGCGGATGTCGCACAACAGGGCCCGCTGGAACGAGCCGCCCATCGCCCAGCCCTGGATCGCCACGATGATCGGGGCTTCGATCTCGAAGATCTGCTGCACCCCGCGGATACCTCTGGTCATCAGCTCGTGGTGGGTCAGGGTGGTCTTCTGCTGGCCGATTGAGCCGACGTCGCGACCCGACGACCACGACTTCCCGTTGCCCCGCCAGATGACCGCCCGGATGTCGTTGCGTGCCTTGAGCTCGGTGAACGCATCGAAGAGCTGGACGTCCATGTCGTCGTCGAACGCGTTGTGCTTGTCGACGTTGTCGTTGGTGAGCACCGCGATCGGGCCGCGGTACTCGAGAAGGAGTTGCCCCGCCATGTGTCGGCCGTGTCTTCCGTCGCGTCCAGCCCCAGCCGCTGAACCGAATCGGCGGCGACCCTAGGGGCTGCGCCGCCTGCGCTCAACCTGCCGGCAGACGCTCACCGGCGGCCGGCTCATGGGGCGACCACCACCCTCGTGGTGGCTGACACCTCATCGAATTCCGAGACCCGCGCGACGACCGTCACCTCGTACGTCCCAGCCACCGTGGCCAGGAGGACGGCCACGCCCACCTTCACGAGCAGTAGGCGCCCGTACGTGGTGGAGGTGAGGGCGTCGACCGAGCGCGTCTGAGCGATGGCGTAGACCGTCCCCGAAGCGACCACCGCAACCAGGGCGACGGTGGCCACGCGGGAGCACCGGCGCACGAGTGCTCCCCGGTCGATCTCGGCCGAGCCCGCAGACGGGCGTCCCGAACGCAAGGCGAGGGCCAGGAACACCAGGCCGCCGAACCACACGGAGACGGGCAGGGGCAGTCGTAGCACCGAGCCGCCCGGTTCGAGGCTCGCCCCTCCCCGGTCGAGGCGGGCGCCGGCGTCGTCGTACACCTTCACCGGATCGTCGGAGACCTCGACCGGCTCGGTGAACCGCAGGGCCACCTCGGTCGGGGCCTCCTCGAGGATCGCACCATCGCTCGGGGTCGACTCGGCGAGGGAGGCATGGGCGAACGCGGGAGCGGCCCCGGCGACCGCCAGGGCAGCGAGGGCCGCAAACGAAAGCGCGCCGACGACCCCGAGGAACGCCGCTCGACGGCCCGTGCGCGTGAGGGCGCTCATCGGCGCCGGGTGGGCCCGATCCGCCGACGCGGCGCCGCCCGGGACGCCGTCGGTCCTCCCACCGACACGAGCACGACGCGAGCGGCTCCGGCGCCCGCTGCGATCAGGGCCACGATCGCCACGTACAGCACCCTGAGCGTGGCCGACGACAGCGTCGACGGCAGGACGGGCAGCCTGATCGTCTCGGTGCGGCCGAACGCCCAGAGGATCCCGATCAGGGTGGCGCCCAGTGTCGCCAAGGCGGACAGGTCACGCCGATCGCGCCGCCGCGTCGATTGCCAGACGCCCACCGCAGCGAGCACGACGACCACGGTCGGGGTGATCACCTCGGTGCCCGAGCCCCGGACAGCTGCCGGCTGGCCGCGCCACTCCCCGACCGCCACGACGAGCATCGCCAGGCCGGCCAGGCCCACGAGCGGTGCACTCCACCGCAGCGATGCCGCCCCTCGCCTCCAGGCGACTGCCGCGACCGTCAGTCCCAGAGCGATGGTGGCGATCCGCCATCCCGAAGGAACATCCGGGTTCCAGACCAACTGGCCCGTGACGACCGTCGGTGTGCCGTCGACGATCAGGCCGATGGTCCATTCTGACGAACCGGCGACGAGGGGAACGACGACCGTCTCCGACTCCCGTCCGATCACGCTCGGAGGTGGGTCGGGGGACATCCAGTGTGTGCGGTGGTCGTGCCACGTGTAGCGCCCCCCGTCGCCCACCACCTCATGCTCGGGCGGATCGGTCGGAGCGATGCCGGTCGGAACGTCCGCCAGGAGCGCCGAGTCGACGACACGATCACCGTTCAGGTACGTGGCTCGCGACCGGAGGTTCTGCGACACGGTGCCCTCGGGGTCGACGCGCAGCCACTCCTCGCCGTCGTAACCCTCGACGATCACGGTGTGACCGGGTTCGACCTCGATCGTGACGAACGCGTCGCCGCCCTCGATCCGGACCTCGACACCGGGAGCGTCGGGCGTCTCGGCCAGCACCCGCGATCGGTAGTTCGTGGGCTCGGCGGGGTCGGCGCCGGCGGGCGAGGCCCCGATGACCAGCCCGAGGAGCAACCCCAGGACCACGATCACCAGCGACGTGACGGGCGACCGCGACCGCCGACGGCACACTCCGGCTGACGACGGTGCACCGCTGCTCCCCCACCAGAGCCGAGCCGGGAGCTCACGCACTCTCGGGCCCTTGGCCGACGTGGCTCGCCACGAACGAGCGGACATCGTCGGTCGAGACACCGCCGCAGAGCTGGCGCCGCTGCCAGGCCGTCAGCGCGATGACTCTGTCGTCGTCGATCGACACCGCAGGGGCCACGATCACGCGGTCGTCCAGCTCGGCCAGCGCTTCGAGTGCACGTTGATCGTCATCGGAGACAGCGGGCCCGTACTGGAGCATCACGAAGCCGTTCTCGAGGGCGAAGACCTGGCGGGTCTCGTCTATCGGCACGGTGTGCACTCCCGCCTCGGGCAGCTCGGGGACGTGCTGTCCCGACGTGGGCGGATGGTACCGGTACGAGACGGCCACCCCGGGCAGGACGTGACCCTGGATGGGTTCGACGAGCACCTCGACGGAGTCACAGACCGAAGCGAGGCGATCACCGTCGGAATCATCGTCGGAATCATCGTCGCCGGCGCACGCGCCAGCCAGCGTCATGGCACACGCGCCAGCCATCGCCACGACCACACTTCGGAACGCCCGTCGATCACCCATGCGGCGATGTTGGCCGATCGACCACCGGCACACCGAGCCGAGCGGTCCCAAGTGGTCCCGGGTGCGGCGTCGGGACGACGTCTCCCAGCGAATCGGATCGAAGTCCTCGGGAGCCGTGCTGTTCACGGTGGGAAGGCGGTCTCATCGCCGCTCAGGACCGGGTTGCGTTCCCACTCACGGTGACGGTGGGGGTGCGGCCGTGGTGGTCGGGATCCTCGCCGCGGTCGCAGCGATCGGAGGGGGAGTCGTCGTCGTGCTCCGCCGCCGATCCGCGCCATCCTCCTGAGCCATCCTCCTGAGCCGCCGCCGAGCGCACAACACCCGGCTTCACCTCGATCCCGGGAACGGGTCCTTTCGGCGGGAGACTCACCACCGACCCAACCCCGAGGGCAGGTGGCCACAGTGGAGCGCTACGACCTGGTGATCGTCGGGGCCGGCAGCGGCAACATGCTCCCCGGACCGGAATTCGAGGGATGGCGCATCGCGATCGTCGAGCGCGACCGCTTCGGCGGCACGTGCCTGAACCGAGGCTGCATCCCGTCGAAGATCTTCGTCCACTCCGCCGACATCGCCGAGCACGTCCGCCACGCGGCCCGCTTCGACATCACTGCGAGCCTCGACGCCGTCGACTGGCCAGCCATTCGGGACCGGGTCTTCGCCCCCATCGATCCCGCGCACGCCAGCGCCATCGAGTACCGCCGCCGGACGGGTACCGTCGTGTACGAGGGTACGGCCCGTTTCGTGGCTCCCAAGGTGCTCGAGATCGACGGTCAGCGCATCACCGGCGACCGAATCGTCCTGGCTGCCGGAGCCCGGCCGATGATCCCCGACATCCCCGGGCTCGACGAGGTTCCGTTCCACACCTCAGACACGATCATGCGCCTCGAAACCCTCCCGGCCCGGTTGGCCATCATCGGAGGTGGGTTCATCGCCGCCGAGCTGGGCCACGTCTTCCAGGCGCTCGGCTCGCACGTCTCGATCGTCCAGCGCGGCGCCGAGCTGCTCACCGCCGAAGATCACGACGTGAGCCGGCGTTTCACCGAGATCGCCCGAGGACGATTCGAGATCCACACGAACGCTCGCGTGGTGGGGATGCGCCAGCGTGGTGAAGGGATCATGCTCAACCTCACGTCGACATCGAGGCCATCGGCCGGGGCCGAGACGGTCGGCCCATCGGAGCTCACCGTCGACACGGTGCTCGTGGCGACCGGGCGAATCCCCAACAGTGATCTGCTCGACGCCGCCGCGGCCGGGATCGCCGTCGACGTCCATGGTCATGTGCTCGTCGACGAGTACCTCCGCACCTCGGTCGACGGCGTGTTCGCGTTCGGCGACCTGGCGAACCACCTCCAGCTCAAGCACATGGCCAATGCCGAGGGACGGGCCCTGCGCCACAACCTCCTGCACCCCGACGACCTCCGCACGGGAACCTTCCCCCTCGCCCCGCACGCCGTGTTCGCCGACCCGCAGGTGGCGGCCGTCGGGCTCACCGAGCGCGCCGCCCGCGAGACGGGACGTCCGCTGTCGATCGCGGTGCGCGACTACTCGCACACCGCCTACGGATGGGCGCTCCGCGATACGACCTCGTTCGTGAAGCTGATCGCCGACGCCGAGACCCGACTCCTGCTCGGCGCCCACATCATGGGCCCCCAGGCGGCCACCCTGATCCAGCCGCTCGTGCAGGCCATGACGTTCGGCCAGACCGTCGACCAGCTCGCCCATGACGTGATCTACATCCACCCCGCGCTCACCGAGGCCGTCGAACAGGCCCTGCTCGAGCTCTGATCGCTCGGCGGGCCCACCGCAACCCGACGGTCGGATCGCACGGCGCCCGGGAGCGGGCTCGATCACCTGTCATGTCGACGGGCGCCATCCGGTCTCGGCCAAGGCCGCCAGGAGAGCCTCGGGGGTCAGGGCCCAAGCCGTGCGACCGCCGCGCCCGGTGGTGGTGACAGCAGCGAGGAGCGCGTTGAGGATCGCCTCCTCCACCGCCTCGGCGGCGGCGTGAAACAGCGGGGTCAACGCCGCGTTCGGCAGGAAGCCGATCGTGACCGGCTCGACCCGCTCTCCCGGCTCGGGGGGCGCCGGCCGGAGCCCGGAGTTGCCCGTCGAGAAGGCGAGGAACAGGTCGCCGCTCGAGTCGTCGCCGCATCCCCCCGCTCGGGCCAGGCCGATCGTCGCCCGCTGAGCGAGACGCGTGCACTGGTGGGGCACCAGCGCAGCATCGGTCGCCAGCACCACGATGATCGAGCCGCGGCCATCCGGTCCCGTCCCGCCACCGCGTCCGGGGCGAGGAGTGTCACGAGGGTCGAGCGGGAGCGGGAGGCGGTCGTCGTCGAGCACCCGGCCCACCGGGTAACCGTCGACCCGGAGCAGCTCTCGTTGGCCGTAGTTGGCCTGGACGAGCGCGCCCACGGTCCACCCGTCGTCGGTCACCCGCGACGCGGTCCCGATCCCGCCCTTGCAGCCGTGACAGACCATGCCCGTCCCCCCGCCGAGCGCACCTTCGGCCACCGGGCCCCCGGCCGCGCCGGCCACGGCCGAGCGCACGTGCTCGGCCCTCACGTGGAAGCCGTCGATGTCGTTCAGCCACCCATCCCAGGTCTCGGCCACGACCGGCAGGGCCCAGTCGTCGACGTCGGGGCGGCGCTCGCGCTCCAGGGCCACCAGGGCCTCGTGGACCGCGCCGACGCTGTGGGTGTTCGTGATGGCCACCGGTCCGCCCAGCAGCCCCGACTCGGCGATCCAGTGGGCCCCGGTCAGCTCCCCATTGCCGTTGAGACGGTGGATACCGGCAAAGCACGGCTCCTCGTAGGCCGATCCGGGCCGGGGCTCCACGATCGTGACCCCGGTTCGGACGTCGTCGCCCTCGACGATGGTGGCGTGGCCCACTCGGACGCCGGCCACGTCGGTGATCGCGTCGAGCGGCCCCGGCCGACCTCGCCCGATGGCGATCCCCAGCTCGCGTCCCCGCACCACCGGCGGGACACTAAACCAACGAGGCCGGCCGGGGCACAGGGGGCAGCGGCCGGGCAGGGGACCAGGAAGGCGGCACACGGCGGCGACACGCTCGACCGGGCTCCCGGTCACCGCGCGGTCCCCGCACGTGGCGGCGGCTGCCTCGGACTCACCGCGCACGACCCTCGGAAGGCGGTCTCGCGCGCTGGCGGTTGACGCGGGCCTCCCGGTTCAACATCCTGGTGTCGTGAGCCTGCTCCTCCGACGTATCTCCCATCTGGTCACCTGCGACGACGCCGACCGCGAGCTCGTCGATGTCGACGTGCTGGTCGAGGGTCGACGCATCGTCGCGGTCGGGTCCGATCTGCCCTGCCCGCCCGACACCGAGGTCATCGACGGCGAGGGCCTGCTCGTGCTGCCCGGGTTGGTCAACGCCCACAACCACCTCTACCAGATCGGCCTGCGCGCCCTGCCCGAGCTCGAGCGCACGACGATCCTCCCCTGGCTCCGCGGCGTCACGACCCGTTGTCTGGACATGTGGCGCAACGGCGCCATGGAGCCCGAGACGGTCGGCGCCCTGGCCCGCGCCGGCATGGTCGAGTCGGTGCTCACCGGCGTCACGACCGTCGCCGACCAGCACTACTTCTTCCCGGGTGGTTGGACCCTGCCGTTCATCGAGGAGACCATCGAGGCGGCGACCGAGGTGGGCCTCCGACTCCACGCCGGCCGGGGGTCGATCACACTGGGCCGCGACCGGGGCGGCAGCGCTCCCGACGTCGTCGTGCAGACGATCGACGAGGTGCTCAAGCACTCGCAGGCCCTCATCGAGAGCTACCACGACCCCGAGCCGCTCGCCATGGTGCGCATCGACCTCGCTCCGTGCGGTGTGCACGCCGATCGTCTCGAGCTCTACACCGAGACGGCGATCCTCGCCGCGCTGAACCCGGGCGTCGGGCTTCACACGCACCTCTACGAGGTCGTCGACACCCGGTTCTGCGCCGAGCGCTACGGCACCACACCCTGGCGGATCCTGCTGCGCCATGGCTGGCACAGCGAGCGGGTCTGGCTGGCGCACGTCGTCGATCCCCCGGCCGAGGAGATACCCGAGTTCGCGGCGGCGGGTGTGGGCGTCGCCCACCTGATCGGCCCCGACCTGAAGATGGGCTGGGGCCTCTCACCGGTGCGCGAGATGCTCGATGCCGGCGTGAAGATGGGATTCGGCACGACCGGCTCGGCCAGCAACGACGGCTCGAACGTGCTCGGCGACCTGCGGGTCGCGGCGTTGGCGCACCGGATGAGCTCCGCCGATCCGCGGCGCTGGCTGTCGGCGCGCGAGCTGCTACGGATGGCGACCCGGGGCTCGGCCCGGTGTCTGGGCCGCACCGACCTCGGTGTGGTGGCCCCGGGCTTCGGTGCCGACCTGGCCGGCTGGGACATGACGACCGTCGACCGGGTGGGCGTGCACGATCCCGTGGCCGGCTTGGTCTTGACGGGGATCTCCGACCGGGCCCATCTCGTCGTGGTGAACGGCCGCGTCGTCGTGCGTGACGGTCGCTGCGTCACCGTCGACGAACGAGCGGTTGCTCGCGAGGCACGCCGTCTCCTGCGTCAGAGCATCGGCGACCGGTGAACACGCTGCCGGTCGATCCACGCCCGACGCTCGCGCGCTGGTCGTTTCGACGGCCGTAACACCGGAGAAATGTTGTGACCTGCGCGAGCTTGGTAGCTTTCCCCACGTGGCGCCGCATGGGGACGGTGCTCACCGGGAGGGAACATGAGCAAGCGTTCGCAATGGTGGATCGTCGTGGCGACCGCCGCGTTGACGGTGTTCGCCACGGCATGTGGCGATGACGACGACTCGGGATCGTCCGCCGAGACCACGGCGGCACCGGAGAGCGGCACCACCGCGGGAGCGACCGACACCACCGCCCCCGCCGAAGGTGATGGTGGTGGTGAAGGCGAGTGCAGCAACACGAGTCAGTCCGCGACCAAGGACGTGCTCAGGGTCGCGCTCTTGTTGCCGGGTATCCGCAACGACAACTCGTTCAGCCAGGGCGGCTACCAGGGCCTGCTGAATGCCGCCGCCGAGGACGGTGCGATCGAGTGCACGTTCATCGAGGAGCTGGTCGACCCGACCGACTCGCTGCCCGCGATTCGCGATTTCGCGACGCAGGGGTACGACCTCGTCATCGGCCACGGCATCGAGTACGTCGATCCCATCCAACAGGTGTACTCCGAGTTCCCCGACGTGAACTTCACGATGTCGGGCGGCGTCCTCGTCGAAGGAGCCACGACCGGTCCCAACGTCGAGGACTGGCTGTACAACCTGCAGGACATGGCCTACCCCAACGGCGTCGTGGCCGGCCACGCGCTCATCGGGGAGACGATCGGGGTGGTCGGCGGTCCCGAGTTCCAGTTCGTCAAGGATGGGCACGAGGCGTTTCGCGAGGGCGTGCAGTCGGTGCGCGACGACGTCGAGTTCCTCGAGGGCTTCGCCGGTGACTTCATCAACGTGCAAAAGGCCGCCGAGGTCACCCAGTCGCTCATCGACCAGGGCGCCGACTTCATCTACTGCTCGGGTGACGGCATCTGCATCGGCGCCGTCCAGTCTGCGTCGGCGGCCGGCATCCCGATCTCGACCGGATTCGGCACGCAGCTCGACACGGCACCCGAGGTGCTGGTCTCGGCGACGCAGATGGTGCTGAAGGACCTCTACCTGAACTGGTTCGTCGAGCTCCGCGACGGGACATTCGGCGAGGAGCCCGACGACGCCTTCAACCCCTCGGGCATCTTCAACAACCAGGTCGCGGTCCTTCCCATCAACACCGGCGTGACCGTCGAGCTGGCCAAGACCCCGGCCGAGCTCCAGGCCATCGTCGACGACCTCATCGCCTCGGTGCAGGACGGCACGTTCGAGATCCCGTTCCCCACGCCCGGCTGATGCCGAGCGGCGTCCCTCCGATCACGGGAGATCCCCCGGTCCTCGAGGCCCGGGGGATCTCCCGCCGGTTCGGCGCGGTGCAGGCGCTGGCCGATGTCGACTTCACGTTGCGGGCCGGCGAGATCCACGCCCTGGTCGGCGAGAACGGAGCCGGCAAGTCGACCCTGGCCAAGATCGTCGCCGGCGTGCTGCGCGCCGACAGCGGCGAGATGGCGCTGTTCGGCGAACCGTATGCACCGGGCTCACGACGCGAAGGCGCGGCCCGCGGGGTGGCGCACATCCGCCAACAGCTCTCGTTGGTGCGAGGGCTCACCGTCGCCGAGAACCTGCAGCTCGGACGGCCCAACGCATCGGCCCTGTTCAACGCCAGGGCAGCCCGGGCCGAGGTCACGCGCCTGTCCGATGAGCTCGGGCTGGCGGTGCCGGCCGCGACGATCGTCGACGACCTGCCCCTGGCCGTGCGTCAGCAGGCGGAGATCCTCATCGGCGTCGCCTGGGGAGCACGGGCGCTCATCCTCGACGAGCCCAGCTCCGCGCTGGGCCCGGTCGAGACCGACGCCCTCATCCGGCTGTGTCAACGACTGAGGGCCGAAGGCACGCCGATCATCTACATCTCCCATCGCCTGCCCGAGCTGGCCCAGCTGGCCGACCGGCTCACCATCCTGCGCCAGGGCCGTGTCGTGCTCGCCGGCGAGGACGTGCGTCAGGCCGACCTGGCCCGTATCGCCGAGCTCATGATCGGCGACCTGTCGCTGCTCCGGGTCGAGCGCCCGCAGACGGTCCGCGGCGAGGTGCGCCTCTCGGCCCAGGGCCTCGGAGCGCACCTCGATCACGGTGTCGGGCTCGACGGGGTGAGCTTCACGGTCGGCGGCGGCGAGATCGTCGGTGTCGTCGGCGTGGCGGGCAACGGCCAGGAGGCTCTGGCCGAGGTGCTCACCGGCGTGCGGCGGCCCACCCGGGGACACGTCGTGGTCGACGGCGTCGACGTGACCGGGTCGAGTCGCAAGGCCATCGCAGCCGGGATGGCCCATCTCCACGAAGACCGCGCCACCGGTCTGGCCCACGGGTTCACCCTCGCCGACAACGCCATCGCGCGGCGCATCGGCGACCGGGGCTTCGCCCGTCTGGGCGTGCGGTTGCCGGGCCCGGTCGGAGCGCACGTCCGCGAGCTGGCCGGCCGCTTCGAGGTGCGCCCTCCTGAGCCCAGCGCCATTGCCGGAGCGCTGTCGGGAGGCAACCAGCAGAAGCTGATGGCGGCACGCGAGCTCGAGCGCGATCCTGCGGTGCTGGTGGCTGCCGGCCCCACCAAGGGGCTCGACCCCCATGCCGCTCGGGCCATGCGCGACCGGTGCTTCGCCGTTGCCGAGCGGGGTGGGGCGGTCGTGGTGATCAGCGCCGACCTCGACGAGGTTCGCGAGCTGGCCCACCGGGTCGTGGTGCTGAGCGGGGGACGGGTCACCGACGAGTTCGCCATCGAGGACATGACGTCGGGCCGTCTGGGCGCGGCCATGGCCGGCATGGCTCGACCGCGACCGCGACCGCGACCGGGCGCGGGCCGGGGCGCGGGCGCGGGGACCGGCGGCGCCCCAAGGGCAGACCATCATGGCTGACGAGCCGGTCGTCGCCGAGACGCACGACGATGTCGAGCTCGAGGCATCGGGCCTCGAGCGGGCCACCATCGGCGCGAGCACGAGCATCCTCGCCGTGCTGGGAGCCCTGATCGTCGGCGGCGTGATCCTGCTCGTCTCGGGCGACAGCCCGTTCAGCGCGTACGGCGCCATGCTCGACGGGGCGTTCGGCTCGAAGTTCGCGATCGGCGAGACGTTGGCCCGGTCGGCACCGCTCGTGATCGTGGGCGCAGGAGCCGCCGTGGCACTGCGCGCCGGCATGGTGACCATCGGCGCCCAGGGCCAGGTGATCGTGGGGGCCATCGGCGCGCTCCTCACAGCCAAGCTGTTCGACGGCGCTCCGTCGGGCCTGGCGATCCCGGCGGCGGCGATCGGCGGAGCTCTCTTCGGAGCGGCCTGGGCGCTCGTGCCCGCGTTGCTGCGCGCCTACCTCGGGGTCAACGAGATCCTCTCGACGCTGTTGTTCACCGAGTTCGCCGCGCTGCTGATCGAGTACCTGCTCAACGGCCCGCTCAAGCCTCCAGCCGCGATCACCCCGCAGTCGGATGCCTACCCCGACAACGGCGTGCTCGGCCTCGTGATCGACGGCACCCGCTTCCACATCGGCGTGCTCGTCGCCCCCGCGGTGCTGCTGGGCCTGTGGTGGTGGATCCGTTCGACGGTCGGGTTCCGGTACGACCTCTACGGCGAGAACCCGCGGCTCGCCGAGAGCCTGGGGATCCCCGGCCGGCGGGTCGTGCTCAACTCGCTGCTGATCTCGGGCGCCGCGGCCGGCGTCGTCGGCTGGATCCAGGCCGCCGGCCTGTTGCAGCGCCTCTATCTCGAGATCGCATCGGAGATCGGGTTCTTCGGTCTGGTCGTGGCGTTCCTCGGTGCAGCACGACCGGCCGGGATCCTCGCCGCATCCCTCCTCTTCGGGGCGCTCCAGTCGGGCGGCCTGGCCATGCAGTCGAGCGAGGGCATCCCGGCGTCGCTAAGCGACGTGATCCAGGCGCTCATCCTCCTCGGCTTCGCGGTGCGCTACGCGCCGCAGATCGCATCATTGCTGCGGAGAGCCGCTCGATCGTTCCGTCTCGTCCCCGACCGGTCGAGCCGGGCCTCCGGCTCAACGCCCGCGGCCGGCTCGGCCCGGGGGCGTTGACCATGGACCGCCTGCTCACCGAGACCTTCTGGATCGCCTCGATCTCGGGTGGTCTTCGCCTGGCGACGCCGCTCATCTACGCATCGATCGGCGAGACCTTCTCGCAGCGAGCCGGGGTGTTGAACATCGGCCTCGAGGGCTACATGATCGTCGGTTCGCTCACCAGCCTCTATGTGGCCGTTGAGACGGGGACGCTCATCGGCCTGCTCGCAGGGGGCATCGCCGGCATGCTGATGGCGCTGCTCATGGTGGCGCTGAGCGTCCGCCTCAGCGCCAACCAGGTCGTCGTCGGCTTCGCGCTCACGACCCTCGGCATCGGCCTCACGGGGTTCGTCTTCCGGGAGACCACCCCCACCCCCCAGGATGCCCGTCGGGTGTCGCGCCTCTCCGAGATCGACATCCCCGGGCTCTCGGACGTGCCCTTCCTCGGCGATGCCATCTTCGGGAACAACTGGATCAGCTGGATGGGCTTCGCGCTCGTCCCCATCGCGTGGTGGTGCTCGGCCCGGACCACGTTCGGCCTGCAGGTGCGGGCGGTGGGTGAGGATCCCGACGCAGCCGCGGCCCGGGGCGTGCCTGTCGTCCGGGTACGGAGCCTCGCCTGCCTCCTGTCGGGGTTCCTCGGAGGCGTCGGCGGGGGCGCGCTCATGCTGGGCCAGGTGGGCCAGTTCCAACCGTTCCTCACGGCCAACCGGGGCTTCATCGCCCTGATCGTCATCATCATGGCCAGCTGGAGCGTGTGGGGCGCCGCCGTGGGAGCGTTCGTGTTCGGTTTCTTCGAGGCGTTCTCGTCGAACCTGCGCAACGTCGTCTCGGGAGACGTCCCGACCGAGGCGCTCAATGCCATCCCCTTCCTCGTGGCCCTCACCATCTTGATCATCGGGGCCCGTCGGGCGCGGATGCCCCGGGGGCTCGGCGTCAACTACGTGGCCGACCGATAGCCGCCCGAGCTGTCGGCGCCCGAGTACCCGAGCGATCAGCCGCCCTGCGCGAAGCGGTCGAGCGCGCCGGTGAGCTTCAGCCGGGTCGTCGGGTCGCAGAACGCGGCCCGGACGGCCCGGCGCTGGGCCGCGACGAGATCGGCCGTCGTCCAACCCAGATGGGCGCCAGCCAGCTCCAGCTCAGAGCACAAGGTGACGCCGAGGGTCTCCGGGTCGTCGGTGTTGATCGTGAAGGAAACGCCGGCCCGGGCCAGCTCGACGACGGGATGGGCGTCGAGGTGGCCGTACACCAGCGTGCAGTTCGACGTGAGGCAGAGGTTGAGGGTGATGCCGCGCTCGATGACGAGGTCGAGCACGGCTGGGTCCTCGACGCAACGGATGCCATGATCGATGCGGCTGACCCCGAGCAGCTCGATGGCGTCGCGGACCCCTTCGGCACCTGACGACTCACCGGCGTGGGCCGTCGCACCCAGTCCCAAGCTCCGGGCCAGGGCGTAGGCGCCGGCGAAGCGCGTCCCCGTGCGACCGGCTGCGGCCTCGTTCCCGTCGATCGACAGGCCGACGATGCGATCGATGCCGGCGGCGCCCATCCATCGCACGAGCGCGACGGCGTCGTCGGCCGACTGCTGGCGCAGGATCGACGGCAGCAGCCGGAAATCGCCGAGCCCGCCGCGGGCCGCCCGGTCGAACCCCGACGCCAACGCCGCGAACAGCGTGTCGGTGCTCAGGCCCGTCCAGTGCGTGGGGTTGACGATGACCTCGGCGTAGGCGATCCCCTGATCGTGGGCGTAGCGGGCGAAGTCGAGCGCGATCGTCTCGGCGGTCTCGGCGTCGCGCACGAGCGAGCACACCCAATCGAGCGACAGGAGGAAGTCGGCGAGGTTGTCGACAGCCCAGAGCTCGCCCAGCGGCCGGGGTGGCGGCTCGTCGGCCCGCTCGGCCAGCTCGGCGATCCGGGCCGGCGTGAAGCACCCCTCCAGGTGGATGTGCAGCTCCACCTTGGGCATCCGCCGGATCAACTCGGCGTCGATCGATGGCGTGGTCATGGGCCGACCTTTCGGGATCGATGGCAGAGCCGGGGAGCTCACGTGTAGATGCCCGGTGGAGGGTCCCAGCCCGTCAGCACGTGACGCCCGATCTCGGCATGCTTCCATTCCACCGGATCGTGCAGGGACAAGGTGCGGACGTTGCGCCACCACCGGTCGAAGCGATGGGTGCTACGCGCCGAGCGGGTCCCCAACAGCGACATGACATCAGCCGCCGCGGCCAACCCGGCACGGTCGCCAGCGGAGCGGGCCGCGTAGATCGGCACGGCCAGCGCGGTCCGCCCGAGCTC
Organism: Actinomycetota bacterium; assembly: GCA_009886115.1. Taxonomy (GTDB): domain Bacteria; phylum Actinomycetota; class Acidimicrobiia; order IMCC26256; family VFJJ01; genus VFJJ01. The sequence goes on along the minus strand of VFJJ01000018.1, from coordinate 36,537 downwards.
TCCCCGTTCGAACGCGTCGAGCAGCTCGCCGCAGCGCTCGACCAGCGCGTACGCGGCCACGAGATCGGCGACGAGTTGGCCGGCCTTGCGCTGGACGAGCAGGTCGTCGGCCGCGTTGCTCACACCGGCTGCCGGCCAGGGCCGGCTGTGCTCGTTCACGAACGCCACACCGGCTCGGAGGGCGCCGATCCCGATGCCGACGGCGCAGGCGGCGAACCCGGCCTCGAACCGGGCGCCGCTGTGGGGCAACGGGGCGCGGCCGGGCTCGGAGGCCTTCCAGCGAGGGTCGGTTCGGACGCCGGCGAACGTGATCGTCCCGGAGTCGGTCGCTCGTTGTCCGAGCGCGTCCCAGTCGCGGTGGACGGTCATGCCCGCGGCACCGGCCGGGACGAGGTTGAGCTGCAACGCCCGCCAGGGTTGCTCGGGGGTGAGCTCGGCCGGGTTCAGTGCCCAGACGGCGACGAGGTCGGCCTCGGCCGCGCCGGTCGTGTAGATCTTGGTGCCGTCGATGACGTAGCCACCGTCAGGCTGGGCGATGGCCGTCGTGCGCAGCGGCTCGGCGACGGTGCTGGTGGCCTCGGCCACTGCCAGCCCGAGGATGACGTCGTCGTCGAGCACGGCCCGGGCCAGACGTGGCCTCAGCTCGTCGGGGCAGAACGTGAAGATCTCCCGCACCAGCTCGTCGTGGACCTTGAAGATCTGGGCGACCGAGCTGTCGGCGGCCGCCAGCCGGACCTGGCACTCGAGGCTGGCGGCATGGGAGGCGCCCAGGCCACCGAAGGCCGCAGGCACCGAGATCTTCAGGATCCCGCTGCGCTTGAGCGCGGCCACGGCCCGGGTGGGGTAGCGCCCGGCGGCGTCGTGCTCGTCGGCCAGCGGGGCGATGACAGCCTCGATCACATCGTCGAGCTCGGCGATGGCCCGGGCCTCGGTCCCGGTGAGGCGCGGGAGCGGGAACGCCGCGCCCAGCAGCGGGCGGGGCGAGCCGGTCACCCCGGCTCCCCCTGCGGCGGGACCCGGGCTCGGTGCACGTGCAGCGGGCATCGACAGCACAGCAGCACGGGGATGATCTCCTGGGTGAACGTGTCGATCAGCCCCAGCTCGGTGAGCCCGTAGTCGGGAACGCCGGCGAGGCCGACGAACGCCAGGATCATGAACGGGCTGGCCATGTCGCAGCCCAGCTCCCGGGCGGCAGCGTTGATCGCCACCGACTGCTCGTGCACCACCTCCCAGGGCTGGTCGCTCATGATCCCGCCGTACGGCAACGGCACCGAGGCCAGGACCCGCCCGTCAGCAACGGCGACGTAGCCGCCCCCGAGCTCCCGCAGAGCGCTGGCCGCCAGCGCCAGATCGGCGTCGCTCGTACCGACCACCACCAGGTTCTGGTTCTCGCAATTCGAGGTGATGCCGAGCGCGCCCCGGCGCAGACCGAAACCCTGAACGAATCCCATCGCCCGGTGCGACGTCGCGTGATGGCGGTCTACCACCGCGATCTTGGCGACGTCGATCGACGGATCGGCGATCACGTTCCCGTCGACCACGGGCAACTCGGCCTCGAAGGCCCGCTTGAAGTAACCGTCGTACATCTCCATCGCCCGGACGACGGCAACCTCGTCGGGCCCGGGGGTCGCCGGCACCCTGAAGGTCTCGACACCGATGCCCGCGTGCAGGCGCATGGTGTCGCGTGTCCACGCGGGCAGGGGCGCGTCGGTGTTGGCGAAGGCTGCCCGCCCGTCCTCGGCGACCACGACACCCCCGACGACGACGAGCGACGGCGAGACCGCAGCAAGATCGTCGAGGACCATGAGATCGGCGAGCCGGCTGGGCGTGATCGAGCCGAGGAGGTGGTCGAGCCGGTAGTGACGGGCCGCGTTGAGCGTGGCCATGCGGTAGGCCTCGACGACGGGCACCCCGCAGGCGATGGCGCTGCGAACGTGGTGATCGATGTGGCCCAGCTCGTGGAGGTCCTCGACGTGACGGTCGTCGGCGCAGAAGGTCATGTGGTCGAAACCGCCCGCGACGGCGTCGACGTCGGCGAACACGAGGGGCACGTTGTCGTTCATCGAGCCGGCCATCACCGTGATCATCACGCCGAGACGGAGTCGATCGAGCACCTCGGTGGTGTTGAACGCGTTGTGATCGTCGCCGACGCCGCCGGCGAGGTACGACCACAACGGCTCGTCGGCGAGCCGGGCGGTGTGCCCGGTGATACGCCGTCCGGCCGCCAGCGTCACGTGGGCCTTGCGGGCCGCTGAGAGGTCGAGGTCGAACGGGTTCGACTCGCCCAGGGTGGCGGTGGTGGCGAGCACCAACCGGTCGAGGACCTCCTGCTCGGAGACCGTCGCTCCGCCCAGCTCACGTCCCGGAACGCGGGGGACCTTGTGGGAGATCTGCTGGAAGATCCGCATGGGGGTGGTCGTGTGGCCCATGACATCGATCGCCGCGGCGCCGCAGACGTTGGCGAGGCAATTGGGGTCGGCCAGGACCGTGGTGGTTCCGCGGGGCACGACGAGGCGGGCCAACTCCCCGGGCGTGAGCATCGTGTACTCGATGTGGAGGTGCGTGTCGACGAAGGTGGGGGTGACGAATCGCCCGGCGGCGTCGATCTCGACGACGGCGCGGAGCCGACCGGGAGGGGTGACCGCCGCGATGTACGGCCCCACGATCAGCACGTCGCGCTCGACGAGCTCGCGACTGTGCACCGACATCACCGTTCCGCCGCGGATCGCCAGATCGGCCACCTCGTCACCGCGGGCGACGGCCTGGAGACGCATGATCTGCTCGGGCGTCGGCACGAGATCGGCGCCCAGCGCCCTGCCGGTCGTGGGGAACGTCGGGAACGTCGGGGTCGTCGCCTCGTCCATCGTCACACGCTATTCGGCTCGGGGCTCGGCGGCGCTGCCGGTGGGCTCAGGGCACCTGCGCGGACCCCGACCGTCAGGCGATAACGAGATCGAGCACCCGGGTCCCGGTCGTGCCGTCGACGAGCCCGACGTCGGTGAAGTGGGGACCCGACAGGCAGGCCAGGCTCATCAGCATCACCGAGAAGAGGGGCTGGGTGAGCGGCCCCACCGGCAGGCCGATCGAGAGCGCGGCGTCCGAGACCTGGCGTTGGAGACCGGCCACCTCCGCTGCCGAACGGGGCGAGAGGATACCGGCGATCGGCAGCTCGAGCAGCGCCAGCACCACGCCACCACTCGCCACTGCGACACCTCCCCCCGCGGCGATCACCGCGTTGGCCGCCACGGCCATGTCGTGCGGGTCTCGTCCGAAGACCCCGAGGTTGTGGGTGTCGTGGTTGAGGGTGGTGGCGACCGCGCCGGTCCAGTCGCCCCAGCCATGCAGCAGCCCGGCGACCGGTGTGGGCGCGACCCGGCCGTGGCGGTGAACGACGACCTGCACGAGGTGGCCGGCCGGCGGCTCGACCCGACCGTTGCGCACCTCGACCTCGGCCTCCCCCCACGCGGTGAGCACCACGCCGTCGACGACCCGAACCCGGTGACGGCCGTCGGGCACGTCGAGGCGCATCACGAAGTCGTCGGGCACCATGGCCGAGAGCTTCACCGAATCGGCCAGCGGAGTGGCGGGAGGGTCGGGCAGGTCGACCACGAGTCGGCCATGGCTGGCGACGAGGGCGCCCGAGAAGAACACGTCGTCGACCGCGACGTCGTCGAGCGACGACAACACCACGATGTCGGCGCGGCGTCCGGGGGCGACGAGACCGAGATCGGGGCGCTGCAGCCGGTACGCACCGTTGTAGGTGGCGATCCGCAACGCTCGCACGGGAGGCATCCCGTGGCTGACCAGTCGGCGCAGCAGGTCGTCGATGCCACCGTGTTCGAGCAGGGTGAGCGCGAAGAGATCGTCGGTCGCGGCCACCAGGTGCGTCGGGAACTCGGCAAGCGCGGCGATCTCGGCCACAAGCGACGGGAGCACGAAGTCGAACGCCCCCCGCAGCTCGACGGTCATCCCGTTGCGCAGCTTCTCCATGGCGTCGACGTGGGCGAACACCTCGTGATCGGACAGGATCCCCGCCGCCAGGTAGGCCTGCAACGCCGGGCCGGTGAGCCCGGCCGCATGGCCGCTCACGAGCTTGCCGCTGCGGTGGCCGGCCTCGACGATCTCGACCATCCTCAGGTCCCTGGTGAGGACGCCGCCCATGTCCATGACCTCGGCCAGGCCGCCGACCTCGGGCCACGAGAGCATCTCGTCGATCTCGGCGGCGAACAGGTCGGAACCCGACAGCTCCAGCCCGGGCAGCGGCGGAACACACGACGGAGCCTGGATCACGAAGCGGACGGGCAGATCTCGGCTGGCGTCGACGGCGTACCGCACCCCGGCCACGCCGGCGACGTTCGCCAGCTCGTGCGGGTCGGCGAAGACCGTGGTCGTGCCGCGCGGGACGACGGCCTCCGCGTAGGCCCGCGGGGTGAGCATCGAGCTCTCGAAGTGCACGTGCAGGTCGATGAACCCCGGCGCGATCCACCGTCCACGACAGTCGAAGACGCTTCGGCTGTCGGTGCGGGAACCGGTTTCGTGGACGCTGGCGATCAGCGGGCCGACGATCCCCACGTCGGCCGAGCGCATCTCGCCGACGCCGACATCGACGACCGTCCCGCCGCTCAGCATCAGATCGAAGGGTTCCTGGCCCAGCGCAGCGCGCACGGCCCGACCCCGCGTTGCCCGGTCGATGTGCTCGGTCATGGCACGAGGCTAGAACCTTCGGTGTTTCTTCGCGATCTTTCACCGGGGGTGCGCGAAATCGCGAAGAAACCGTGCGGGGAGCCCTCCCCCACGTCGCTCCGATACGGCCGCCGCCCTCAGGCGCCTGTGACCCGGCGTACGAAGGCGGCGATCTCGTCGACGGCTTCCACGGCCTCCGGGAACGCCGGGTACGAGAGATGCCAGACGTGCGGCATCTCCGGGTACACCCGGTGGGTCACCTCGACACCCGCGGCCCGGGCCTTCGCCGCGAGCGCGGCCGAGTCGTCGAGGAGCACCTCGGCGTCGCCGACGTGGACGAGCAGCGGCGGCAGGCCCGACAGGTCGGCGAAGACCGGGGATGCCAAGGGCTGCTTGGGATCGCCGTCGCCCAGGTACAGGGCAGCGGCCTCGGCGGCCTGGGTGGGACTGAACAGCTTGTCGGCGTCGACGCGGGTCGTGAACGACTCGTTCGAGTTCGTGAGATCGACCCAGGGTGAGATGCACACGCCACCTGCGGGAAGTGCGTCACCGGCGTCGCGCAGCGCGACCAGGGCCGCGGCGGTGATGCCGCCTCCCGCCGAGTCGCCGCCGATCACGATGCGCTCCGCGGGCTGGCCCTGGGCCCGGAGCCACCGGTACGCCGTCACGGCGTCGTCGACGGCGGCCGGGAATCGGTTCTCGGGAGCGAGCCGGTAATCGACGAGCAGCACCCGGGCCTCACACGCCCGGGCCAACTGCGAGCCGTAGGGCCGGTAGGCCCGAGCCGAGGCCAGCCGGAAGCCGCCGCCGTGGAAGTAGAGGAGCACCGGCGCGTCGGCGCCGCCCTCGGGCACGAGCATGAGGCCGGGAACACCGTCCATGTCGACGGGCGACACGGTCACGCCCTCGGCGGTGGGCAGGCCGTCCATCATCGCCTCGATGCGGTCGCGCAGCGCCTGGAGGTTCGCCGGCGGCTCGGGCTTGGGCGCCGCGGCCATCTTCTCCTGCAGGGCGTGGAACTCGGTGCTGGCCATGGTCTCGTGATCTCCTCGACGGATGGGCAACTCAGGCGGATGGGCAACTCAGGCGGACGGCAACTCGGGTCTGACGGGTGTCGGTGGCCGATGAGTGTCGCGCTCCGACGGGCGTCTCAGCCGGACCGTAGCGAACCCGCCTTCACCCAGCCACCCCGCCCGAGCACCGGCGGGGACCGGCCGCCCATCCGATGGTGTCGTCGCACAAGCGCGGGGTCCGGCCGGCACCGCCCTGACGCCGACGAACCCGCGCCAGGCCCACTGCACCTGGTAGTTCGCCGTGACGGTCGCCGTGTTGCCGGCGTTGTCGCTGCCGGTGCAGGTCACGCTCCGGGTGCCGACGGTACTGCTGGCGACCGTCCCGCAGCCGCTGGTGGCCAGCCCCGAGAGCGCACCGGCAGCGTTGGCCGCGACGCTCACAGCAGCGCCCCGCACGACCGGGTTCGGGGTCACCACCGGCACCGTGCCCGAGGTGTCGTGGGGTGAGACCGACCGGCCTCTCACGACGTCGAGGACGAACTAGTAGACGCCGGAGACATCGGCGACGACGGTCACGGCGAACAGCCCGAGTGCGAGCAGCACACGGACGATGGTCGATCGGACGAGTTGGAGGCGCATGCTGGCTCCTGGAGGTCGATGACGGCGGGTCCGCCAGCGCCCGTTGTACGAGGGGCGCGCAACGACAGCGCAACGACAGCGCAACGAAGCGCCACCGTCGTGGCCGCGAGCAGTTGCGCCGGCCTTCCGACCAGGTCGTGCAGGGACGGCCCACGAGCGCAGACCCCCCGGTCGCAGCTACGTTCGAGCCCATGAGCACCGACAACGCCACGGACGCCGGCCCCGTCCCGGCCGACGACGCCTCCCGAGCCGCAGGGACCGCCGCAGGGACCGCCGCAGGGACCGACGCAGGGACCGACGCCCCCATCGTCGAATCGCATCCCGTCTCGTACGGGCGCCGGTTGCGCGACCTCGCCGAGATCCACGGCGGCGCCCGGGCGTTCGTGTTCGCGCCGGTCGACGGCCCCGACGTCGAGGTGAGCTGGACCGCCCTCGAGGCCCGCTCCAACCAGGTCGCCCGGCTGCTCGCCGAGCGCGGGGTCGGCTACGACGATCTCGTCGTGGTCGGCCTGAAGAACTCGACCGAGCACTTCTTCGCCACGTTCGGGCTCTGGAAGCTCGGCGCCTGCGTGCTCCCCCTGCGCCACGACCTCCCCGCCTGGGAGCGCGAACGCCTCCTCGAGGTGGCCGCACCCCGCCTGGTGATCGCCGAATGGACCGACACCGACCAGGCGATCGTCACCCTCGACGAGATCCGCACGACGACCGACCGGCCCACCGACCCGCTCCCCGACATCACCCCACCCCGCCAGTCGGCCATCGCGTCGAGCGGCTCCACGGGCCGCCCCAAGATCATCGTGGCGCCCCTCCCCGGCGAGATCGACCCGGCGACCGAGGTGCGGATGACCGGCGTCACGACAGCGTGCCAGCTCATCCCGGCGCCGCTGTATCACACCAACGGCTTCACCGCGTACCGCTTCCTGCTGCTCGACGAGCCGCTCGTGCTCATGGAGCGCTTCGAGGCGGCCCGGGCCGTCGAGCTCATCGAGCGTTACCGGGTGGGCACCTTCATCGCCGTGCCCACCATGCTCTTGCGCATCGCCCGGCTCGACGGCGTCACCGAGCGCGACTTCTCGAGCGTGATGGCCGTCCAGCAGGGCGGCGCGCCCATGCCGGAATGGCTCACCCGGTTCTGGCTCGACCTCGTGGGCCCGGAGCGGTTCTTCATGAGCTACGGCTCCACCGAGCGCGTCGGCCTGGCGATCGTGCGGGGCGACGCCTGGCTCGATCATCCGGGGACGGTCGGTCAGGGCCACAACGGCACCGAGATCAAGATCCTCGACCCCGACGGCCAGCCCGTCGCCCCGGGCACGATCGGCGAGATCTTCATGCGCCAGCCCGATGCCCAGGGCCCGTCGTTCGAGTACATCGGAGCCTCGGCTCCGCCCACCACCGACGACGGCTACACGAGCATCGGCGACCTGGGCTGGCTCGACGACGAGGACTTCCTCTACATCGCCGACCGGCGCGTCGACCTCATCATCACCGGCGGCGCCAACGTGTACCCGGCCGAGGTGGAGGAGGCGCTCACCGAGCACCCCGGCGTGGCCGACGTCGTCGTGGTCGGCCTCCCCGACCCCGAATGGGGCCGACGGGTCCACGCCATCGTGCAGCTGGCCCCGAGCGCCACCGGCACCGATGGCACCGATGGCACCGGTGGCGCCGTGACCGTCGAAGAGCTCGACGCCCACTGCCGTGCCCGCCTCACGGCGTACAAGCGCCCCAAGTCGTTCGAGATCGTCGACCGGCTGCCCCGCAGCGACGCCGGCAAGATCAACCGGAGCCGCCTCGTCGACGAAAGGTCGTGACGTCGTGGTCCCCATGGAGCTCCGCCAGCTCGCCCCCGACTTCCCCGCTTCTTTGTGGCCAGAACCGCGCCAGCGCTGACCTGGGACACAAAGAACGGTTGTGTCGAGCGGGAATCCGCGACCAACCGTCTGCGGTCAGCCGGTTTTCGGCTCGCGTGGCAGGCCGAGCACTCGCTCGCCGATGATGTTCTTCTGCACCTCGGTGGTGCCGCCGGCGATCGTCAGCCCGGGCGCACCGCAGAGCACGTCGGCCCAACCGGCGGCGGGCTCACCGGGCGACCGGGCGTCGTCGTCGTCGGAGCGGCGGGCCAGGGCGCCCATCCCGGCCAGGCGCACGCCCAGAGACCCCGCCTGCCACGCCAGCGCCCCGTTGCCCAGCTTGGCGATCGAGCCTTCCGGGCCGGGTTGGCGGCCGGCGAGCACCGCGGCCCGGATGCGCTGGCCCAGATAGCCCAGGATCGTCTCGCGGATCCACACCTCGGCCAGCGCGTCGCGAACCACCGGATCGCCCGCCAGCCCGGCGCCCCGGGCCGTGGCGATCAACGCATCGGCCAGGTTGGAGCCTCGCGAGCCGATCGTCACCCGTTCGTTCATCAGCGTCGTGATCGCGACCGTCCAGCCCTGACCGGCGCCGCCGATCCGGCAGCGGTCGGGGACGCGCACCCCGTCGAGGAAGACCTCGTTGAACCCCGAGCGGCCCGTCATCTGGCGCAGCGGCCTGATCGTGATGCCGGGCGTGGTCATGTCGAGGGCGAACATCGTGAGGCCCCGGTGCTTGGGCACCGATGCGTCGGTGCGGGCCAGGAGGATGCCGTGCTCGGCGTAGCGGGCGCCCGATGTCCACACCTTCTGGCCGTCGACCACCCACTCGTCACCGTCGGCCACGGCCCGGGTCGCCAGGGCTGCAAGATCGGAACCGGCCCCGGGCTCAGAGAAGAGCTGGCACCACTTCTGCTCAGCGCTCAGCAGCCGGGGGACGTGTGCCTGTTGCTCGGGCGTGCCGTGAGCGACGAGCGTCGGGACGACCATCCCGAGCCCGATCATGAGATGACCGGCGTCAAGCACGTGCGCGGGCACCTCGTCGTTGAACGCGATCTGCTCGATGACGCTCAGGCCCAGGCCGCCAAGCTCGACGGGCACGGTGATGCCGGCCAGCCGATGCTCGTACAGCGACCGTTGCCGGGCACGCTGGCGGGCCACGACCGCGGCCTCGTCCTCGACGCCCGGCGGGCGGAACCGCTCGGCCTCGGCCGCGACCCAGACCCTCACCCGATCGCGGAACTCGGCCGCCCCCGGCGTTGCGACGTCGTCACTGGTGGCGGCCATGACGCATTCTCTCCTCCCGTCGGCGGGTGCGGCGAGCACGAGGTCTGGCAGGATACGCGCCATGAGCGAACCGGAGGCGAGCACCGCCATGCGCAACGCCGACGACCCCTTCCTCGCGCGCCTCCAGGAAGCGGTGGGACGGCCCGGCCCGGTGAACGTTGCCCGCGACCCGGTGAACCAGCCGATGATCCGGCACTGGGCCGACATCATCGACGACGCCAACCCCTGTTACGTCGACCCCGACGCCGCCGCGCTGTCGGTGCACGGTGGCATCGTGGCCCCACCGACGATGCTCGACGTGTGGGACAAGGCCGGCGTGCAGATGCGCCGCGACGGCGCGAGCCCCGTCGGCGCTGTGATCGACGTGCTCGACGCGGCCGGCTTCACGTCCACGCTGGCGACCAACTCCGACCTGGAGATGACCCGCTACCTCCGACCGGGGGAGGTGCTCGAGAGCGTGGCCCGGCTCGAGTCGGTGAGCCCCGAGAAGCACACGGCGATCGGCCGCGGTCACTTCGTCACCTGGCGCACCGACTACGCCACGGTCGAGGGGGAGCACGTCGGCAGCGTGCTGTTCCGCATGCTCAAGTTCGCGCCGGGAACGGGGAGGGTCGACGGCCCCAGCGCGGCCGGTGCCCACGGGGCCGGGGCCGCACCGCCGCCCGATCCCGACCCGTCCCGCCGGCCCCGCCCGGCGATCAACGCCGACAACCAGTTCTTCTGGGACGGAGCCCGCGCCCACGAGCTGCGCATCCAGGAGTGCAACGCCTGCGGCGCCTTGCACTTCCCGCCGTCGCCGCGTTGTCGCGACTGCGGGTCGTTCTCGATGGGGTTCCGGGTCGCGTCGGGCCGGGGCACGCTGTACGCCTGGGCCGTCCCGCATCATCCACAGGTGAACGGGTTCCGCTACCCGGTGCTCACCGGGCTCGTCGAGCTCGAGGAAGGCACCCGGCTCGTGGCCAACCTCGTCGCCATGGCGCGCGAGCACATCCGCATCGGGATGCCGCTCGAGCTGTGCTGGCTCGACTCCCATCCGGCACTTGAGCCCGGCGCCATCGACTCCCGAGGGCCGATCACGCTCCCCCAGTTCCGGCCGGTTCGCCCCGCCCGCTGTGAGAGCACCCGAAGCGTCACCGAGCTCGAGGTGGGCGACGAGCTCGCCCTGTGCCCCATTCCCGTGAGCGCAACCCTCATCGTCGGCGGCGCGCTCATGACCCGTGATTACTTCGACGTGCATCACGATCGCGATCTCGCGCAGCGGCGGGGATCGCGCGACATCTTCATGAACATTCACACCTCCCTGGGCCTGTCACAGCGATATCTATCCGATTGTCTGGGCCCCGAGACGGTCTTTCGCGACATCAGGGTGCGCCTCGGCGTGCCCAACCATCCCGGCGACACCATGACCATGAGCGGCGCGATCACCGCGCTCGACCGAGCGACCGGCGAGATCAGCGTGTCGTTCAGGGGCACCAACGAGACCGGCGATCACGTCACCGGCACCGCCGCGCTCGTGTTGCCCGGCGGTTCGGAGCACGACGCCATCCGCGCCGCATCGGCCGCCGCGCACGCGGAGCGGGAGGCACGCTCATGACCGCCCACGCGTATGCCGGGCGCACCGCGATCGCCGGGATCGGCGCCACCGAGTTCACGAAGTTCTCGGGCCGCAGCGAGCTGCAGCTGGCACTCGAGGCCTGTGTCGCCGCGCTCGACGACGCGGGACTCGAGCCCAAGAGGGTGAGCGGCCTGACGACGTTCACCATGGAGTCCAACCCCGAGAACGAGGTGATGCGAGGGCTCGGCATCACCGAGCTGACGCACTTCAGCCGGGTCCACCACGGCGGAGGCGCCCCAGCGGGGATCGTCCAGCTCGCGGCCATGGCGGTCAACGAGGGCGTGAGCGACTACGTGTTGTGCTATCGGGCGTTCAACGAGCGTTCGGGGCGGCGCTTCGGCAGCGGCGTCCAGGACCAGCCGGCCGGGGCCAGCGCCGAGCAGGCCCAGTTCTCGTGGACCTCCCCCTACGGGCTGCTCACGCCGGCGTCGTGGATCGCCATGTTCGCCAGCCGCATGATGCACGAGCACGGCGTGACCTCCGAGGACTTCGGGCGCGTCGCTGTTACCTGCCGGGCGCACGCGGCCACGAACCCCAAGGCGCACTTCTACAACCGCCCCATCACCCTCGACGATCACCAGAGCTCGCGCTTCATCTGCGAGCCGCTGCGGCTCCTCGACTGCTGCCAGGAGTCCGACGGCGGCCAGGCCATCCTCGTCACATCGCTCGAGCGCGCCCGCGATCTGCGCCAGCCGCCGGGCGTCATTGCCGCCGCGGCCCAGGGGATGGGCGACGACCAGCAGATGATGCGATCGTGGTTTCGCGAGTCGCTCATGGGCCTGCCCGAGATGGCGGTGTGCGCCCGCCAGCTCTGGGAGACCTCGGGTCTGGGCCCGAACGACATCGCCACCGCGGTGTTGTACGACCACTTCTCACCGTTCGTGCTCCCCCAGCTCGAGGAGTTCGGATTCTGCGCGCCGGGCGAGGCCAAGGACTTCATCCGCTCCGGGGAGATCGCGCTCGACGGCCGGCTCCCCGTCAACACCCACGGGGGCCAGCTCGGCGAGGCCTACATCCACGGCATGAACGGCATCGCGGAAGCCGTTCGCCAGGTCCGCGGGACGGCGGTGAATCAGGTCGCGGGCGCCGACTCGGGCCACGTGCTGGTCACGGGCGGGACGGGCGTCCCCACGAGCGCCCTGATCCTCTCAAACGATCGGTAGAACGCGTCGCCAGCGGGCGACGACGCCGACGGGCGATCAGCCGTCGAGCGCCGCCACCGCCATGTAGTCGAAGTGGATGTGGGCCTGGTCCTCGTCGAACGTCTCCACGAAGAAGCCGATGCCTCCGGGGCCCAACGGGGACTCGATCGTGGCCAGCTCGACATCGTTCACGAAGAACGTGTTCGACGTCCCTCGCATCTCGACCCGCAGCACGTCGTAGACGTCCTTGGTGAGCCCGCCCAACACGGGGGTGTCACCCGAGTCGAGCTCGACAGCATCGGTCGCCAACTGGTGGATCACCGACCATCGACCCGCTCGCGGATCGATGGTGAACGCGAGATAGCCGAACTCGCTGGAATCCGGTGGCTGCACTCGCAGGGCCAAGCCGTACCGGAACGTCCCGTTCGTTGTCTTGGTCGTGAAAATGGTGGCCCGGGTCTCGACCATGGCGTCGCCCACCGGCGGTAGGACATCGAAGGGCAGCTCGACCCGTACCGGCGTGTTGGGCTCGACAGCCTGGAGGTGGAAGGCGTCGGGCCGGTGGTAGCCGAAGCGCACGTTGCCGACGGGCTCGTCGATGGGCCAGCCACTCTGGATGTTCGTGAACTCGTCGAAGTACAGCGCCGTCTCGCTCATCGCGAGGGGCGGCCGAACCTCTGAGGCCGCGCAGCGGAACCCCACGGTGCCGATGAAGCCCACCGAGTCGGGCGTGCCCCGGCGGCGGTAGGCCATGTCGACGATCTCCCCGGCTCCCCCGCCCCGGGCGACGTGCTCGCCCTCGGGCACCAGGTCGTACGGGGCGTCGACCCACTCCCACGCGTTGCCCGCCATGTCGAACGTGCCGGCCCACGACAGGTTGCCGTCGATCGAGCCGGCCACCCACGTCCCGCCATTGGTGTCGGCGACGTTGGCCGGGTCGAGGTCGGGACCCCACGGATACAGCAGCCCCTCGGGCCCGCGGGCGGCCACCTCCCACTCGATCTCGGTGGGCAGGCGCTTGTCGGCCCACTGGCAGAACGCCGCCGCCAGCTCGGGGGTGACCCCCACCACGGGGAAGAAGTTGAAGTCGGTGATCGCCTGGGTCGCCGCGGGCACGTACGGAGCAGCCGGCGACCACCCGATCGGGAGATTGTCGGCCGCGAGCTCCTTGATGTCCTTGAGGAACCGGATGTAGGAGCCGATGTCGACCTCGGTCTGGTCGATGTAGAACCGCTCGACCTTCTCGGGCCGGGCGGCCACCTGGTTCGAGCCCGGCGCGTCGAACCCGATCCGGTACTCGCCGGCGGCGATCTCCTGCATGCTCTCGGCCGGCGGCAGCGCGAGCTGCACCTGCGGTCCCGTCGGGGGTGTCGTTGTCGGTTCAGTCGTCGTCGGATCGGTCGACGAGACCGTGCCGCCGTCGGAGGTGACGGTCTCACCCGTAGCGTCGGTCTCACCCGTAGCGTCGGTCTCGCTGGTCGACTCGGTGCCATCACTCCCCGGAGGTGACGCGCCGTCGTCGTCGTTGTTCTGCATGAGCACCACCCCGGCGCCGACCAGCGCCACGACCACGACGATCACCGCGGCGATCAACCAGCGCTTCGACCCGCTCTTGGGCGATCCCCCCGGGAGGCCGGGCGCGCCCGGCGCGCCCGGAGGAGGAGGCGGGGACGAGCCGGTCTGGCCCTGGGGGTTGTACTGGCCACCCCAGCCGCCCGGACCGACATCGCCCGTCTGGGCTGCGCCGGGGGTGGCGCCCGTCGTGGAGTGGGCGCCGGGCACGAACACCGACGTCACGTTGAGCGACGCGAGCCCGTGCTCGCTCGTCGAGCGCACGTTGCCGTAGCGCATCGAGCCCACATCGAGCCCACAGGCCTGTGCACCCCGCAGGAGGTCCTCGGCGAAGCCGAGTGCGCTCGCTTGACGGGCAGCCGGGTCCTTGCTCATCGATCGCTCGATGACCCCACAGATGGGCGCAGGCAGGCCCCGCAGGCGGAGATCGGGCACGTTCTCGGTGAGGGCCCGGGTCAGGATGGGCAGCGGCGACTCGTCGGTGGGGCGCCGGAACGCGGCCATCCCGTTCACGATCGCGAACAGCGTCGAGCCCAGGCCGTAGACGTCGGAGCGCTCGCTCGGCCGCTGGCCCTGGAGCACCTCGGGAGCGGCGTGCTCGATCGTCGCGGTGATCGACGTGGCGGCGGTCGCGGGTCCGCCGACGACCGAGGCGATCCCGAAGTCGGTCAGCTTCGAGGCCCCGAAGGCCGAGACGAGGATGTTGTCGGGCTTGATGTCGCGATGGAGCACCCCGGCGCGGTGCGCGGCCTCGACCGCCTCGGCGATGCCCACCATGATGGACACCGCTTCGTTCCACGGCAGCGGTCCACTGATGTCGACCCGGTCGGCGAGCGAACCGCCGCTCATGTACTCCATGACCAGGAAGGGCCGGCCGTCGGTCGTGTACCCGGTGTCGTAGACGGTCACGATGCCCGGATGGCCCGAGAGCACGCCCATCGCCTGGCGTTCACGGGTGAGGCGGTTGCGGGCCACCTCGTCGTAGAGCGAGTTCGGGAGCACCTTGATGGCGACCGTCCGGTTGAACTGCTCCTGACGGGCACCCAGCACGACGCCGTAGCCGCCCTGGCCGATCTGGACGATGTCGGTGTAGCCCGACAGACCCATCGCCTCGAGGTCGCGGGCGCTCAGCGGCGACTGATCAACCATGTGCGGTCACCACCGTCGATCCACTCGATGTCATCGTGCTCATCTCGACCCCTCGTACGACGTGGCCTGAATACCGCCCACCCGGTGTCCGTGTGCCTGGGCGAGCGTACCTGAGTCGTCACCCGGTGGCACCCCACACCGCGCGACCCGTTGTTCAGGGCACCCTGGGTCAGAGCCGGCTCGACGCCCCCTGATACCCGTTCAGCCGCGATGGTCCCGCCACAGGCGCGCCGCGTTGGCTCCGAGAACCGCGGCCCGAACCGTCGCCGGCTGCTTGCGCACCGAGTGCCGGGCCAGCGCCACCAGCTCCGAATACGTGCGATCGTGGGTCTGCGGGTAGTCGGATCCCCACAGGAGGCGATCGCCCCCGAACACCGCGACCAGGCGATCGACCAGTGAGGCCGGGTCTCCGAGCCGCTCAGCCTGCTCGAGCAGGTACGACGAGACCTTCAGGCGCACGTTCGGAAGGTCGGCGAGCGCGAGCAACGGACCGGCGTTGGGCAGGAGCGGACCACCGCCGATGTCGGGGAATCCACAGTGATCGAGCGCGACGGGGAGCTGCGGCACCCGCTCCAACGTCCACCTGAGCGGAGCGAGATGGCGATCGAACACGGTCGCCACCACCGTGAGACCCAGCTCCTGGGCGGTCTGCCAGACGACGAGACGGTCGGGATCGGCAAGCCACGTCGGCTCGATGCCGCTCACCCCGAAGAGCCGCACGCCGCCCGTCGCCGGGTGCGCGGCCAGCGCTCGGAGGCTGGTGACGGGATCGGGCCCGTCCATGTCGATCGACACCACGGCGACGCAGCGATCGGTATGGCCGGCGACGGCATCGAGCACGTACCGGCAGTCGTAGCCGTACGCCCCTTGGGCCTGCACGAGCACGACCCGCTCGACCCCGGCTCCGCTGGCCGCGCCGAGCAGGCCGTCGACGTCGACCGGATCGGTCCGGTACCAGTCGACGCCGAAGGGCTGCGGCTGCAACGGGTAGCGGGCGAGGTCGGCGGAGACCACGTGGGTGTGCGTGTCGACCAGGGTCTCGGCGCTCACAGCGAGGGGCTCACGACGCGAGGTACCGGGCTCAGGGCAACCGGTAGAGGCGTTTGCATGTCTCGCCGATCACCAACGCCACCTGCTCGGGCGACATGAACGACTCCAGATGGGTGATGGCGGCTCGTGACTCGGGCCAGGTGCTGTCGGTGTGGGGATAGTCGCTCGCCCACATGATGTTCTCGGACCCGAGCATCGGGATGAACTCGGCCCCGAGGGGCTCCTCTTCGAACGTGGCGTACACCTGGGCGCGAAACACCTCCGACGGGAGTCGCTGGTCGGCCGGCAGCCCGCTCGTATGGCGGTGCTTGGCGAACGAGGCGTCCATCCGAGCAACGAAGTACGGGAGCCAGCCCAGACCGGCTTCCGCGAGGACCAGCGTGAATCCCGGGTGGCGGTCCAACGCTCCGGTGAAGATCATCGCCACGAGCGGCTCGTCGAGCTGCATGGGGGCGACGGCCGAGAACGCGGCCATCTCCCACGTGCCGGGTCGGGCCGTCTTCAGGTATCCGGCGCCGCCACCGATGTGGAAGCTGATCGGCATGGCCGTCGCTGCCGCAGCCGCCCAGAGCCGATCCCAGGCCCGGTCGGCGACGTCGATCTGGTGCACGTGCACGACGGCGCCCCGGTGTCCCAGATCCGCGCACCTCTCGAGCTCGGACGCCGCGTCCTCGGGGGTGGTCGTCGGGAGGAATGGGAGGGCGCACAGGCGGCGCGGATCGTGGGCGTTGAACTGCTCGGCGGCCCAGTCGTTCCAGCCCCGAGCCGTCGCCACCTTGACCTCGGGATCGTCGATGGGGAACCCGAACAGCGACCCGGGGCCGTAGATGACCGAGGCGTGCACCCCGTCGAGGTCGAGGTCGTGGATGCGCAGCGCCGGGTTCGACGCTCGATAGCCGTCATCGGGGAGATCGCGCCGGGCCGACGCCATGTAGACCTTGTCGATGCCGCCCGCGGGGCTCATGACGCGGTCTCCAGCGTGCCAGTAGGGCCGACTCAGCTCGGCGTGGGGCTCGACGTGAGGGACTGCGGTTCGCAGTCGAGCCGGGACCCGGCTGGTCCACACGTCGTGGGGCAGGCTGAACAGGTCGAGGTGGTCGTCGCAGGAGTAGACGAGGCGAGCTGATGTCATGGCGGCCTCTCCTTCGCAGTCGTTCGTTGTGGCCGAGGGATCAGAACCCGGGGCGCGGTCTCGAATCGGCATTGCTCCACTGTCGCGCGAAGCCAGGAGCGCCCGGTGCCCAGCATCGGTACACGCCATCGGACGCGTCCCACGTTCAGCACGTTCAGAATCGACCACTCCCCGTACGGCCGATGCTGGCAACCTGACGCCGCTCCGGCCAGGGTGCCCGTCCGATTCAGACCACGGACCGCATCACCTGCTGCCGGAGCCGGACGGGACTGTGCGTTGTGGCACGTCGGAGCGTGTCATCGCCACGACACTGCGCGTTTGATCCATCCCGTCCGTGGGCATTCTGACCGCATCAACGGTCTGCGCGCGTGACGCCACCATCGCCGACGCGCCGGCGCCCTCCACGAACGCCGCCGCTCTCGGGCATCTCGCCCATACCGGGTGATGGCTTCCGCTCCTCCGGTGTGCGAGTATTCCCAAGTCTCAAGGTGAACTTGCATAAGCCTTCACCCCGCCACACACTCACTCCTCGTGACAGGACGAGGACGGTCCGCATCTATTCGGTTCCCAAAGGGTGTGATGACTACCTACCACGGAACGTGGCCCGACCGAGGAACTTCCTTCGGGGCCGAGGCTCGTCGAACGACCACTCTCACCGTCGGGATGCTCTCGTTCTGCGCGTGCGCGGTGCTCGCGGCCTGGTTCCTGTGGTCAGCGGCTGGTCTGGTCCTCGTGGGGGCGTTGGCGCTGGCCATCGCGGTGACGGCCACGTTCAGCCGGCGTGACCTCCGGGTCGAGACGGCACTGGTCATCGCCGAGCCCGAGATCGCCGACGGCGTCTCGGAGGCGACCGCGGTTCGAGCGTGGCCATGGCAGATCGAGGCGCCGTCGACGGGTGATCACCCGCGGGCGATCCTCGTGACGTCGCACACCTTCGGGCAGATGACCGCCACGCATCCCGAGGTCTTGCGTAACGGCACGATCGTGGTCGTCGTCGACCCCGCTCCCGACGCGCTCGACCGCGATCCCTTCGCCCCGGTCTTCTCCGTCGCCGCTCGGGCCTACAAGCGAGTCATCGACATCGCAGTCGCCGGCGTCGCCCTCCTCGTGGCGGCGCCCATCCTCGTCCTGGCGGCAGCGGCCATCAAGCTCGACGACTCGGGCCCGGTCCTCTTCCGCCAGCAACGCGTCGGACGCGACGGGCGACAGTTCCGGATCTACAAGCTCCGGACGATGCGTCTCGCCAACGACGAGGGCCAACATGCCGCCTACGTCGCGGCGATGATCAGAGGCGACGCCGAACGTCACAGCGGGATGTTCAAGCTCGTCGACGATCCCCGGGTCACGCGCATCGGGCGGATCCTGCGGAAGTACTCGATCGACGAGCTTCCCCAGCTCTGGAACGTCATCCGCGGCGACATGAGCATCGTCGGCCCCCGACCTTCGCTCCCGCGTGAGACGGCCATGTTCGACGCCCGCATGTGGCAGCGCCTGCGGGTGAAGCCCGGGCTCACAGGGCTGGCTCAAGTCTCAGGACGCCAGGAGCTCGACTGGGCACAACAGGTCGAATACGATATTTCGTATTGGCGTCAATGGCGAGCCAGTCTCGACCTCAAGATCATATATAAGACTCCCGCTGCGGTCTTCAGACAACGGGGGGCCGCGTGACCACCGACAGCAGAACCGAACCGGAAGGCTCGATGATCACGGCCCTGACGCACCCCATCCCGCTGATCGACCTCGAGATCGTCCACGCGCCGATCGCCGACGAGCTCCGTGGCGCGTTCGACCGGGTCTTCCGCAGCAGCATCTTCATCAGCGGTCCCGAGGTCGCAGCGTTCGAGCGTGATCTCGCGGCATACGTCGGCGTCGAACGCGCCCTCGGCGTCGCATCGGGAACCTGCTCGATCATCATGATGCTCCTCGCGGCCGGCATCGGCCCGGGCGACGAGGTGATCATCCCGGCCAACACCTTCTGGGCCACGGCCGAGGGCGTGCACCACACCGGGGCGACGCCGGTGCTCGTCGACGTCGACCCCCGTACCGCGCTCATCGACCTCGCAGCGGTCGAGGCCGCCATCACGCCCAACACACGGGCCCTCCTGCCCGTGCACCTGTACGGCCAGTGCGCCCCGATGACCGAGTTGGCGGCGATGGCCGCCCGCCACGACCTCATGCTGTTCGAGGATGCCGCCCAGGCCATCGGCGCGTCGTACGACGGCATCGCCGCCGGGGCGTGGGGGCGCGCGGCGAGCTTCAGCTTCTATCCCGGCAAGAACCTGGGGGCGCTCGGCGACGCCGGTGGTGTCACCACGAACGACCACGCGATCGCCGAGCAGATCGAGCTGCTCCGCAGCCATGGCTCCGTCCGCCGTTACGTGCACTCCTCCATGGGCTTCAACGAGCGGATGGACGAGCTGCAAGCGGCGTTCCTCGCCGTGAAGCTGCGGCGCATCGAGGCCGACCAGGTTCGCCGCGATGGCGCCGTCGCGCAGTACCACGAGGAGCTCGCCTCCGTCGACGGCGCCGAGGTGTTCACCATCGATCCCCGGGGGCGTCACGTCCACCACCTGATGGTCGTGCAGGTCGAGCACCGCGACCGGGTCCTCGACTCCCTCCATGCGGCCGGGGTCGGCGCCGCCATCCACTATCCCGTCCCCGTGCATCTCCAAGACGGCGCCGACGCTCTCGGTCGTCTCGGACAGTTCCCCGTCTCCGAGCGGTTGGCGCATCGCATCCTGTCCCTGCCGCTGTTCCCCGGCATCACCCCGTCGCAGGTCTCGGCCTGCGTCCAGGTCCTGACGAGCGCAATCAAGGAGGCGTCATGAAGATCGCCATGGTCGGTCTGGGCTACTGGGGCCAGAAGATCCTCCGGAACCTCGTGAGCGCCACGGGGGCGCAGAACGTCGTCGCCATCGACGCCAGCGTCGACCGGCTCTCGAACGTGGCTGGCACCTATCCGGGGCTGGAGCTGAAGCTCGATCTCGACGACGCACTGGCCGATCCCGACGTGCAGGGGGTCATCATCGCGACACCCGTCGAGTCGCATGGGGTCATCGCCAAGGCCGCGCTCCGGGCCGGGCGGCACGTGTTGGTCGAAAAGCCCATGGCCGGCACCGTCGAGGAAGCCCGCGAGATGGTTGCCCTGGCCGAGGAGCGCCAGCTGGCTCTGATGGTCGGCCACACCTTCTTGTTCAGTCCCCGCATCGATCTGCTGGGCCATTACCTCAATACTGGCCACCTCGGGAAGGTCCATTACGTCACATCTTCTCGACTGAACCTCGGACTGGTTCGTCACGACGCCAATGTCATCTGGGATCTCGCACCGCACGATTTCTCGATCATCTTCCAACTCTTGAACGAGACCCCGGTCTCGGTGCAGACGGCGGCACGCCAGGTGCTTGGAGGCGTTCCCGACGTGGCGTTCATCAACATGCAGTTCCCGTCCGGGATCATCGCCTCGGTCACGGTCTCGTGGTTGGCCCCGAAGAAGGTGCGCGACCTCACGATCGTCGGCGAGCAGCGCATGGTCGTGTACGACGACACGCAGAACGACGAGCCGATCAAGGTCTACGACAAGGGCGTCGTGATCCCCGACAGCCCCGACTTCGGTGAGTACCAGCTCACCTACCGCTACGGCGACACGGTCGTGCCGCACGTCTCCGCGGCCGAGCCCCTGGGCCGACAGATCTCGCATTTCCTCCAGGCGTGCGAGACCGGAACGGTCCACATCTCCGACGGCTGGTTCGGCCTCAAGGTCGTCGAGGCCCTCCATGCTGCCGACTTGTCGTGGCGCCTCGACGGTGAGCCGGTGACAGTGTCCGACTACGCGAGACTGGGGTTGTGACGAACCTCCCGAACGGGGTCGAGATCCTCGGCGATGTGATCGGCCTCGACGAGGCCCAGATCCTCGGGCCCTGTGTGCTCGCTCACCCCACACGCGATGGGGACACCGGCCCCCTGGTCCTCGGACCGGGCACGGTGGTGCGGGCCTACGCGGTGCTCTACCAGGGCGTGACCCTCGGAGCGGGCGTCCAGATCGGCCACGGCTCCATGGTCCGCGAAGGCAACACGATCGGTGACCGCAGCTCGGTCGGCAGCGGCGCCCACCTCGAGCCCGGCAACACCGTCGGGGCCCGGACCCGGATCCACACCGGCGGCTTCCTCTCGTCGGTGACGCTGGGCGACGACGTGTTCTGCGGTCCCCATGTGGTGTTCACCGACGATCCCCATCCGCCGTGCCCGAGCTACCTCGACTGCGTCGGCGGGGCCATCGTCGAGGACGGCGTAGCGATCGGCGCACGGAGCGTGATCCTTCCCGGGGTCCGCATCGGCGCCGGATCACTGATCGGCGCCGGATCGGTCGTCACCCGCGACGTGCCCGCCGGCGCCATCGCAGTCGGCAGCCCGGCCCAGATCCGCGGCCAGCGCGACGCCCTGCCGTGCGGGGCGGGGATCTACGACCACGCCTACGCCTGGCTCGACGAACCCGGGCGACGATGACCACCGGATCGCCGGAAACCCCGGCATCGCCGGAGCCGGAGCCGGAGACTCCGTCGTCGCCCGAGAAGTCGGGGACGGGAAAGCCGAGCCGCTGGCGCCTCGTTGCCTTGGTGTCCGGCGCGCTGGTGGTCGCGCTGGTGGTGGCGATCGTCGTTGCCACGTCAGGGGGTGGAGGGGACGACGGGAATCGCTCCCACGAGGGGTCCGCCGCCGCCGCTCAGGCCCGAGCCGCGTCCGGGGCGAGGCTGCACACCGAGGTCAACGTGCTCGTGCAGGACGACAAGCGTTTCGTGGTCAAGGGGGCGACCGCGTACCTGTTGCCCTTCTACACCAAGCCGGACGGCTCGCCCGACGACGGGATCGGACCCACCGCGGCCCGGAACTTCGACGAGCGCTCGACCATCTTTGCCCGCATGGCCGAGCTGGGGGTGAACACGCTGCGGGTGCCGGTCGCCCTGGCCACCTACGAGAACGACGTGTACGAGCTCGGCGGCAAGGACGCCTACCTCGAGCGCCTCGAGGCCATCGTCGCCGACGCCAACGCCGTCGGGCTCCTCATCATCATCAGCTGGTGGGACAGCCTCGGAGCCGGAGCCGACTGGCCCGAGGAGGCCAGCTCGGTGCACGGCATGATGCGCGACGTTTACGAGCGGTTCGAGGCCAACACCCAGGTCGTCTACGAGCCATGGAACGAGCCCCACGAGGTGACCTGGGACGAGTGGATCGACACGACCACCGAGACCGTCGAGCTCTTCCGCAACGACTTCGGATACCGAGGCCTCCTCATCGCCGACACCATCGACTACTCGTGGGGCTTCTCGACGAAGCACGCCGACGAGATCCTCGACCTCGACGGCGAGCTGCTCGGCGGCGCACCGAACATCGCCTTCGCGAACCATCGCTATGCCAACCTCAACACCTGTTTCTGCGGCGACGAGCTCGAGTCGTGGGAGAACGTCGTCGGCCGGTACGTCGACGAGTACCCGATCGTGGGGACCGAGTACGGCTTCTTCAACCATCTCGGCGACCCCGTCCCCCTGTGGAATGAGGAGCTCGTGGCCCACCTCATCGCCAAGGTCGACGACGGCTTCAACGGCTACACCGCGTTCGTCTGGGACTGGTCGGACCCCAACACGCTCACGATCGGCGATCTGGTCACGCTCAACGAGCACGGCACGATCGTCGAGCAGTTCTGGGCAACCGACTTCGCTGTGTAGGCAGCGTCTACGGCTACGCCGAGCGCAACGCCTAGGGCAACGCCGAGGCGGGCTGGGAGCTGGAGGCGCGGCGCTCAGCAGGTGCCTTCGTGAGGCGTTCGTGCGTCGGAGCGAAGGCCAGGCCCGCCAGCACCGCCAGCACGTGCGGGAGCCCGGGCGAGGTGTAGTACGGGAAGACGGCGTTCATCGGGATGAGCACGATCACTGAAGCCGTGAGCGCCCGAGCCGGTATCCGCACCGCGGGGTCGGCGTCGTTACGCGTCGCCCACGATCGGGCGAGCAGCGCGAACCAGTAGGCCAGGAAGATCGCGAGCAGGATCAGCCCGCCGCGCAGCAGCATCGTGATGTACACCGACTCGGTGAACTCCCACGTGACGTCCTTGGGCGTCGTCGGCCCGTAGCCCACGGTGGGTTTTTCGAGGATGACCGGGAGGAACTGCTCGGTCCACACGCTGAACCGGAAGTTCAAGGTGCTCGGGATGAACCGGTTCCCGCCGGCCGACTCCACGCCCGAGAATTGGTCGCTGAAACGCCCGGCGAGCTGTTCGGAGAACGCGAACCCGGCAACCACGGTCACCAACATCAACACCATCGCCATCACGGTGGCCTTGCGGGCCCAGGCCCCCACGAGCAGCGTCCCCACGAGCAGACCCACGAACGCGGTGTACGTGAGGGTCAGCACCATGGCGATGCCGCCGAACGTCGCGACCACGCCGAGGGCGGTCGGCGAGATGATGTGCCAGGCCTTGTCGAGCGCGATGGCCACCGCGACCAGCAGGATCGGGAACAGGAATCCGGCGAGCAGGTGCCAGTGGGCGAACGGCCCGGTGGCGCGGGCCACGTAGCCCTGCTCGACGTTGGTCGAGAACTGGCCCAGGTCGGTGTACTCGCTGAGTCGGTTCTTCATCCCGGCGATGTCGAAGTACTGGAGGATGGAGATGATCGAGACCGGGATGCTGCTCAGCATCAGCACCCGGATCCCCCGCTCGCGCATTCCGGGACGGCCCGCGGCGACCCTGACCGCCAGGTAGAGGAACAGGTGGAACACCGGCACCAACAGGATCCCGAAGCTGTCGGCCGAGGCCGATTCGCCGCTCTGGCGGAGGGCGTAGAAGCCGATGCCGATGGTGGCCGCCACGTAGCCGAAGAACAGCCACTCGAGGATGGCCCACTTGGCGTGGATCGAGCGCCGACCGAGCACCACCAGGATCCCGCCGGCCGCCAACATGGCAGCCTCGCCGGCTCGAAGTTGGGGAACGGGGAAACCGCGCCGTAGACCCGACAGGGGCGCCGCCGCGCCCACGAGGATCATCAGGCACACCGTCGGCCGCACCGCCAGCCAGAGCGCCCCGGCAACGAGCAGCGCTGCGCCAACCGCAGCGCCCGAGCCGTACCCGCTCGCCAGGCCCACGAGGACCGCGCCGATGACCGCCGAGCTGGCCACCAGCCACGCCGGAAGCGGCTCGCGCTCGTCCTGGTCGAGACCGTCGAAGGCCGGACCAGGCCAGGCGACGCTCATGCGATCGTGACGGCGGGGCACGCGCCGTCACCCGCCGGCACGCACCTGCCGGATGTGCCCGTGACCCGCTCGCTCATTCGGTCACGCGCAGACGAGGGGGATCGTCGGCGAGCTCGTGCATGAGGCGGGTCCGGCCCCGGAGCAGCGCGATCGGAGGCACCAGTCGACGGCGGAGCCGGCTCGATGGCGCGAGCACCGTCCAGCCGACCTCGATGCCGAGCTGGCGCAGGGTGCGCACCGAGCGGGTGACGTGTGATGTACGGGAACCCGTGGGCACCACCAGCACGAGGAACGTCGACTCGAGGGCTGCAGCCTCGCCGTTCTCGCCACCGGTCACGGTCCCGGCCGCGATCAGCTCAACATCGAGGGGCTCGCGAGACGTCGACCGCGTTCGCGACGATTTGGGCCTGGCGTCTTGGGGCTCGACCTGCACCACCCGCGACGAGAACGGGCTCCCCAGCGCCGGGAAGATTTCCGGGTACGCCGAGGCCAACCAGTCGGCGACCCATGCCGTCGCGCTCATGTGACCCGGCGGTGACGACACGAGACCCACCTTGGCCAGGGTCCCGGTGAACCCGACGACCCAGCGCCGCAGCAGCGCCGGCGCCGGTCCCACCAGCGAGGCGTCGGAGACCGGGGCGGGAACGAGCCCGATGAGCTGCTCGGCGCTGTCGACCCGGGTGTCGTTGCGTTCCCAGATGACGGCGAGGACGAGCCCGAGGAACAGCCCGATGATGAGCGAGTTGATCGGGGTGAAGAGCTTGCCCCCCGACTCGGTCGGCGTTCGGTCGAACTCGACGACCACCACCGAGCCGGCCGGGATCGGCGGCGTCGCGTAGCCGTTCTGCGCCGTGATCACCTCGACAGCGAGCTCGACGGCTCGGAGCGCGGTCTCGGGGTTGGACGCCGTGTACGTGAGCTTGAGCACCGACGTGTCGCCCTTGGTGGCGATGCCGAGGTTCTCTTCGACGGTCGACTCGGTGGCGTTGATGTTCGCGGCCACGTGCGTGCGGATGATCTGGTCGCGTTCGATGACGGTCACGTAGTTGAGTGCCTGCCTGGTGGCCTCGAAGGCCTGCCCGGGGCCTTCATCGGACGCCCCCGACTGCACGTTGAGACTGGCCTCGGCCGTGTAGTCGACCACTTCGTTGCCGGCTTGGAGCGTGGCCATCCCGAAGGCCAGGAGACCCGTCAGCACGATCACCCAGGCCCGCCGACGCAGGAACGGCTGCCGGCGCAGGAACGACCGGCGCCGGAACGCCGAGATCGGCTCGGGGGCGTGGATCACCTGACGAAGGTCGTCGAGCTGATCACTCCAGCGCTGCTCCTGGAGGCGTCGAGCCTCGCGCAGCAGCATCAACTGTGAGTCGTACTCGTCGAGCGTGTCGACGACCGCCTCGGCGATCGAGTCGGCGGTGTTCCGAACGGGCACCGCGAGCGGGAAGGTCTCACGCAGCGCAGGCCAGTCGGAGACGAGCAGCGGCCGATTCGCGTACACCGCCTCGTACGCCGCTCGCATCACCGATGTCGGCTCGCTCGTGAGTGCCAGCACCATGTCGGCATCGGCCAGCGCCCGTACATAGTCGTCGCCTCGGAGGTAGCCCACGAAGGCCACGTTCTCGGGCGCCTGCTCACGGATCTTGGACGGGCACCGTCGCAGGTCGCCCGTGACCACGAAGTCGACGTCGGGGAGCGAGCGTGCCGCTTCGAGCACCTCGACGAGCGGCTCGTCGGGGGCGAACACCGTGACGTACAGGACCCGCCCCCGATCGGGGCGTTCGGTCGGGGCCGCGACCTCGAAGTGGGGAGGCGGCTCGTGCACGACGATGCCCCGACCGCCCCAGCCGTTCACGAGTTGCACCCAGTCTCGGGTGGTCACCAAGACGCCCGACGAGTGCCGGACGGCCCAGCGGTGCATCCACTGAAGACGGGCCGACACCCGATCGCCCTGGGCCCCGAAGCCTCCGGGATGGCTGTCGAGGATCACCCGGCACCGTGAGAAGCGACCGTAGAAGCACACGACGGCCGCCGCCATCACCGGTGGGTTCTGGACGAGCACCACATCGGGGCGACGCCGAATGAGGAAGAACAACGTCTGGATCGCCTGGAAGAGGTACCGCAGGGGCACCAGCGGCTTCATCGTGCGATGGCCGGGCAGGATCTTGGCCTCGGCACCCAGGGCCTGCGCGATCTCGTGGGTGCGCGCCGGGCGACCCGTCCAGGCGACGAAGATCACGTCGCGACCGTCGACGCTGGGCCGGGCCGCATGACTCGACGATGGTGACTTCGCACTCGGCACCGGTGTTGCCTCCGTGGGATGGGGATGATGCGCGCCGTTCGACGAGCGCGCGACATCGGCAGCGATCGCTGCATCGAGTATGACAGGGCCGTTTCGGCGCTCGGCAGCGGTCGGAACCACTTCGGCCCAATTCGTCACGCTGGAGGTGTCGAAGGCGTCGGCGTCGACGGTCGCCATGTCGAGGCGGTCGGCGCCGAGACGCTCGCGCCCAGCGACATCAGCGGGATCAGCGGGATCAGCGGGATCAGCGCTGCCGGGCATCCGGGAAGCGAGGACCGTCCGGACGTACCCGACGAGCTCTCGGCGGGTTCGAGGCCACGTCAGCATGGCGACGAGCGGTAGAGCCAGCAGCGGTCGCCACACCAGGGGCAGCGCCGTGGCCCCGATCAGGGGGAGGAACGCGCCGAACCACGGCAGCACGCGGCGGTACGAGAAGTCGAGCTCGCGGCGCAGCGCCCCGTCGAGCACCACGATGGAGATCAGCCCGGCGATCTCTCCGACCCCGTATCCCGTCACGCCGTTGCGCTCGACGGCGAGCGCGGCGAACCCGGCACAGAACGCGGCCCGAACCAGGTTGGCTCGCAGCACGGCACCGGTGCGCCCCAAGGAGTACAGGGCGTTGACGAGCATCGACGTGACGCCCGTCGCCAGGGTCGCGACGGCGACGAGCGGGAAGATCGCGGCTGCTTCGGGGTATTCGTCGTCCCACACGAACGGGATGATCTCGTCGATGGCGAAACAGGCGACAGCCAGGATCGGCCCCACCACGAGCACCTGCAGGGTCATGCCCTCTTCGATGCCCCGGCGGAAGCGGTCCATGTCGTGGCGCACCCGGTTCAGCGCCGCGAGCGACAGGCGCCAGGTGGCCCGGAACACGAACCCCATCGACTCGAGCAGGCGCAGCACCAGGAAGACGTTGCCCACCGCAGCGCTTCCGGCCAGGGCCCCGACGACGAGGGGGTTGACGAGATCCTTGGAACGGTCGGCCGCCACGGCCAGGCTGAAGCCCCGTCCGAACTTCCGGTAGCGAGCGATCTCCTCGCGGTCCCAACGCCAGCGGGGCCTGATGCGTGCGACCCGGTAGGAGCTGACGAACAGCCAGGTCTGCCAGGCGAAGACGCCGATGACCGTTCCCCACACGCCCATCCCGGCCAACACGAGGGTGACCGAGACGGAGTAGAGGATAAGGTCGCCGGTGAGCTCGAGGAAGGCCATCGACCGGAAGCCGAAGTTGCGCTCGATCTGGCCCTGGGCCGGTGCCCACATGATGTTGATGGGCAGCGACAGGAGGAGCACCGCGAACACGGCGACGGCATGGCCGCCCACCCCGACGCCGAGCGCCACCACGGCTCCCACCAGACCCACGGCCACGGCGATGGCGCCATTGACCGCGACGAGCGAGAACGCGGCGTCGATGGCTCGCTGGTCGGGCTCGTCCTGACGGCGGATGATCGAGACCTCGACACCCATCTGGGCCACGAGCGTGAGGACGAAGAGGATGGCCTGGGAGCCGGCCAGGATGCCGAACTCCGAGGCCCCGATGACGCGCGTGAAGATCACCGCTCCGCCGAAGCGGATCAGCATGCCGAAGGCCTCGCGCACCCCCAGGTACGCGCCGCCCCGAAGGCTCTGGTTGCGCAATCCCATCAGGCAGCCACTCTCGTGCGACACTCCTCGACGCCGTGACGATCGCCTCGGGGAGCGTCGCCAGGCACGTCGCCGGTCTCGATCGCCGCGGATCGAGGTTCGGTAGACGCACCGTGAGTGTAGTGTGGACCCTTCCCACGGATACCACTACTAGCGGGCGTTCGGGCACTCTCCGCGGTTATCGTGCCACCTGGACCCCCGGCCGAGGAGCGGAGCAGCGCGATGACGACGAGCGCGGGAGACGATGGTGGCCCCTCGGTCGTCGACCAGATGCTCGAGATCTGGCGCGACGTGCTCGAGCAGGGGTCGATCGGTCTCGACGCCAGCTTCTTCGACCTCGGGGGCACGTCGATGCAGGCCGTCCGGGTCTTCACGCGCATCACCGAGACCTTCAACGTTCAGCTCGGGCTGTCTGCCCTGCTGGAGGCGCCCACCCCGAACGAGCTCGCCGCGTTCGTCCAAGCCGAGCTCGAGAACCCAACAACCGACGCGATCGGTCACCCCGGAACGTCGGCCTCGTCGCCGTGGGCGAACCTGGTGCCCGTCAGCCGCGGCGGCGAGCGGCGACCGTTCTTCTGCGTGCACGGCCGAGGTGGCAACGTCCTCACGTTCCAGCGCCTGGCGCGCCACCTCGACGACCGCCCGTTCTACGGGCTCCAGGCGCACGGGCTCCTCCCCGGCACGCACCCCGACCCGTCGATCGAGATGATGGCAGCCCGGTACTGCCGGGCGATCAGAGCGGTGCAACCCAATGGGCCGTACCTGCTCGGTGGTTTCTCGGGTGGCGGCGTCGTCGCGATCGAGATGGCCCGGCGTTTCGCGACGACCGGCGACGCCGTCGACCTCGTCGTGTTGCTCGACACGTTCTGCCCCGGGGTCAACGAGCGTCCACGGAGCGAGCAGCTCCGCACGCTGCGGCAGAACCTGAGAAGCCGCGGCCTCCGATACTCCGCCCGATACGCCGGCGACATGGTCGCGTCCCGACTCGATGCCTGGCGGGGTCAGGGCGGGCCTGAGCCGGCCGGAGGGGTCGATCTCACCGAGCCGTTCCTCGCCGCGCTCGATCGCTTCGACCTCACCCGCTACGACGGATCGGCGGTGCTGTTCAAGGCCGAGCGTCTCGGAGCGACGTTCCCCGCCGACAACGGATGGACTCCGTTCATCGGCGGCGCGCTGGAGGTGATCGAGGCTCCCGGCGACCACAACTCGATGTTCGCCGAGGCCAACGTGGGAACGCTCGCCAGCCAGCTCGAGGCGGTCCTCCGGCGGGCCGAGCTGCGCGGCAGCGAGCGCGGCGAATAGCGAAGGCCCGAGGGGCGACCCAGGGCGGGCGACGGCGGCGCCGATCCGCTCGGGTGAGCGCCCGCCGCTCCGATCGGTCTTGCGGCGCATCGGA
Source organism: Actinomycetota bacterium (assembly GCA_009886115.1). Taxonomy (GTDB): domain Bacteria; phylum Actinomycetota; class Acidimicrobiia; order IMCC26256; family VFJJ01; genus VFJJ01. Next base: position 6,827 of record VFJJ01000018.1, on the reverse strand, counting down.
TCTGGTCGCTACGGTCCGGAGACGAGCGCCTTCAGTCGGGTGGGGACCCGGCCGCTCGACCACATGGGGGAAAAGCCTGTGAAACTCTGGCGGAGATTGATCATCCCGGTTGCGCTGCTCTCCATCGTGGCCGCGGCATGCGGCGACGATGACGACGACGCACCGGCGGCTGAAGGCACCACGACTGCTCCGGCAGCCGACGAGACCACGACGACGGCAGCCGCAGCGACGACCACCGCCGCGACCACAGCGCCTTCCGCTGACGCCCCGACCACCACGGCCGCTCCCGAGCTCGTGCTCGACGAGCCGGTGTCGATCATCGGCCTCTACGAGGACACCGGCGAGAGCCCGGCAGCCCAGCCCTACTTCGCCGCTGGCGCGCAGATGGCCATCGACGAGATCAACGCGGCAGGCGGCATCGGCGGCCAGGAGGTCAGCTACGAACGCATCGCAGCCGGTCTCGCAGCCGACGCAGCGGTTCAGTCGACGCTGGAGGCCATCGACGCGGCGCCCACGGTGATCATCGGTCTGCCGTCGTCGGGTCAGGTGATCGCGGCAGCGCCCGAGATCGCCAAGGCCGAGATCCCGGCCATCTTGTTCTCGGCCGCACCGCAAGCCTTCCTCGACTACGAGGGAGAGGGTGGCGTCGGCAACGAGTGGGTCTTCATCTACCGGCCCCGCAACACCGCGATCGCAGCGCAGCAGGTGGCCTTCGTCAACGACGAGTTCGCACCGACCAAGGTCGCCCTGCTCTGCGTGAACAACCCGTTCGGCACGGCGAGTTGTGACGTCATGGAAACCGAGCTCGAAGCGCTCGGCATCGAGGTCACGACACGTGAGACCAACGAGTTCGACGCCACCGACATGACCACGCAGGTGTTGGCCATCCAAAACGGTGACCCCGACCTCATCCTCAACGTGAACTTCCCGAACCCGATCACCGTGTTCGCCAACCAGCTCATCGAGAACGGCGTCACCATCCCCCACGTCGACGGGGCCAGCGCCGGCTTCGCGTTCCTCGCGGGCAACCTCACCGACGAGGCCCGCGACCTGCTCTACGGCGTCGAGGACTGTCTCCCGACGCTGCAGAACGAGGAGTGGTCAGCCAAGTACGAGGACGAGTTCGGCGGCCCGCCGAACTACGCGGCGGCCGAGACCTACGACGCCATCTACATCATCAAGGCGGCCATCGAGCGGGCCGGCAGCACCGACCCTGCGGCTGTGCGCGACGCCCTGGCCGAGACGAGCCACGAGGGCATCTGCACCACGTACGAGACCGACGAGGGCAACGGGCTGCACCACTCGGCCATCGTGGTCGACTACGAGGGCGGCACGATCAACATCATCAAGGAGCTCAGCTTCTGAGCTGGTAGTCGCTTCACCCGGAGGGGGCGGCTCCGCTGAGCCGCCCCCTCCGGCGTCGTCGACGGACAGCTTCATGAACGGGGGACCATGGAGACCGTCGTGACCGCGGCGCTCGGAGGCGCCGTCAACACGATCGCCGCGCTGTGCGAGTTCACGGGGGGCAAGCGTACCTTCATCTCGCTGCTGTTCAGTGGTCTCTCGATCGGTTCGATCGCCGCCCTGGCGGCACTCGGCTTCCTGCTCATGCAGAAGGCCACCGGGGTGATCAGCTTCGCCCAGGGCGACATGATCACCCTCGGCGCCTACATCGCCATCTGGTGGATGCGAGATCGCGATGCGCCGTGGCTGTTGGCCTACGTGCTCACGCTCGTGATGATGTTCGGCATCGGGATCGTGCTCGAGCGGGTGGCCTACGCCCCGCTGAAGGGGCGGTCGATCCACGTCGTGGTGATCGCCACCCTCGGTGCGGCACTGGTCATCCGGGCGATCATCGCCCTCTGGCAGGACACCACTCCCACCTCGCTGTTCTCGCCACTCAAGGGCCGCGACCCGGTCAAGATCGGCGGCGCAGCCATCCCCCCGGTCAAGATCGCCGTCTTCGTCGTCACCCTGGTCGTCGTCGCCGTGATGATCGCCGTGTTCAACAGGACCCAGTTCGGCCGCCAGGTACGGGCCATCGCCGCCGACCGCGAGACCGCCCGCATGCACGGTGTGGCCGCCACCAAGATGTCGATGATCGCCTTCGGCCTGTCGACCGCGCTCGCCGGGCTGGCCGGCATCCTCATCGGGCCCACGCAGAACGTCGATCTCACGCTGGGGTTCGGCGCCATGCTGGCCGGCTTCTCGGCCGCCATCCTCGGCGGCTTCGGCAGCCTCGGCGGTGTCGTGATCGGCGGATTCATGATCGGCCTCTCCGAGCAGATCGTGGGCGGGTACTGCCTGAGTGAGTACAAGTCGGCATTCCCGTACGTCCTGATGCTCATCGTGATCGCGGTCAGGCCCCAGGGTCTGTTCTCCCGGGGAGCTGCTCATGGCCGCCTCTAGCAGCACCGGACGGGGCCGCTCGATGGGTGCCCTGAAACGCCCGCCGGTCTTTCGGGGCCAGCCCTACTCGGCGATCGTGCTCTTCCTGGTGGGTCTCGTCGTGTTCCGGCTCGTGTGGGTCGACGGCCTGGCCAACGAGAAGCAGGCCAACACCTGGCTCCTGTACTCCGTGCTCGTCATCGGGTTTTATTTCGTGTTCGGCGTGTCGGGGCAGTTCGCGTTCTCGCAAGCGGCCTTCGCCGGGCTGGGGGCCTACACCTCGCAGTGGGCGTCGAAGAACCATTCGTTCTGGCTGGGGTTGCTGGCCGCGCTCGTCTCGAGCGCGCTCATCTCGATGTTGTTCGCGCTTCTCGTCAAGCGGGCCGCCCACTTCTACTTCGCCATCGCCACCTTGGGCGTGGCCGAGATCCTCATCCTGATGTTCGAGAAGTGGAAGGGCCTCAACGGCGGTCTGGGCGGCGAGGTCACCAACATCCGTGACGTCAGCCTGTTCGGCCATGTCCTCGACTCCTACGGCGAGCAGTTCGCCTTCCTGCTCGTGCTGCTGGGGATCGTCATGACCCTGGGCGCCTGGCTCGAACGCTCGCCGTTCGTGCGCGAGAACATCGCCAACCGCGATCACGAGGTCGTCTCGAAGACCCTCGGCATCCCGTCGCTGCAGCTTCGCGTCACGTCGTTCGTGCTCGGCTCGGTGCTGGCCGGGCTCACCGGAGCGTGCTGGGGAGCGCTCAACGGGTTCATCGAGACCCTCACCTGGGGCGTCGAGCTCGGCCTGGGCGTGTTCTTGATGCTCATCCTCGGCGGGATCGGTTCGCGCTGGGGCGCCATCGTCGGCGCCTGGTTCTACACCTATATCGTCGACTTCCTCGACAAGGCCGAGAAGGAGTTCCCGTCGCTGATCGGGGGCCGCCAGATCGTCTACGGCGGCGTGCTCGTGATCGTGATGATCGCCCTGCCCGACGGCATCGTGGGGATCTGGGGGCGTATCCGGCGACCCAAGGCAGGTGCCGGGGACCGGTCCGCGACCCCCAACTGGCTGGTGACGCTGCTGGGGCTCAAGCGCGGCGCTCGAGCCGACCCGATCGTCGGTGGCGAGTCGTCGGTGAGCAACGGCGGTGACGTCGGTGAGGCGGCTGTGTCGGATCCGGTGTCGGACACGGCTGTTTCGGATCCTGCTCCGGTGTCGGCCGCCCCACGCTCGACGGCCGACTCCGGGGCACCCGTCCTCGTCGCCAACGACATCGCCGTGAGCTTCGGTGGTGTGAGGGCCGTGGCCGGGGTGTCGCTCACGTTGCATCGCAACGAGATCCTCGGGCTCATCGGTCCCAACGGCTCCGGGAAGTCGACGTTCCTCAACGCCGTCAACGGTGTCGTACCGGCGACGGGATCGTTGAGCATCAACGGTCAGCCGGTGCGGCTCGGCAACAGCGCAGGCGTGCGCCGGGCCGGTCTGTTGCGTACCTACCAGACCCCGCAGACGTTCCTGCACCTGAGCTGCATCGAGAACGTCCTCTTGTCGACGGCCGACCGTCGCTACACGGGAATCGCCGCGGCCTGGTTCCTCCGTCCGCTCATGCTCAAGCACGAGAAGGCCCGATGGGCCCGAGCCGAGGCCGCGCTCGATCGGGTGGGGCTGCTCGACAAGGCCGAGCGATCGGCTGCGGGCTTGTCGTACGGCCAGCAGCGGCTGCTCGAGGTGGCCCGCGTGATCGCCGCGGAGCCGGCGATCATCCTGCTCGACGAGCCGTCTGCTGGGCTCAACGCCGCCGAGACGCAGATCCTCGCCCGCCACTTGCGGACCCTGCGCGACGAAGGCATCTCGCTGCTGGTGGTCGACCACAAGATCGACTTCATCTCCAACCTGTGCGAACGGGTCGCCGTCCTCGAGCTGGGCACGCTGGTCGCCGAGGGCGATCCGGTGACGATCTGGGACGACGAGCGGGTCATCAACGCCTACCTCGGTGTCGCCGACGACGAGCCGGTCGGTGTCGGGGAGCCCCCCTCGCCGACGCTCACGGGCTCGGAGGCCTGACGTGCTCGAGATCGAGGACCTGGTCGTCAGCTACGGCGCCGTGGAGGCCGTCCGAGGGGTCAGCCTCAGCGTCGGCGCCGGTGAGGTCGTGGGTCTGCTGGGACCCAACGGCGCCGGCAAGACCTCGACGCTGCGGGCGGCGTCGGGTCTGGTCTCCTACGGCGGCTCGGTGCGGTTCGAGGGCAAGGAGGTGAGCCGGCTCGGCGTCGAGAAGGCCGCCAAGGCCGGGCTGATCCACGTCCCCGAAGGTCGACACATCTTCCCCACGCTCACGGTGCACGAGAACCTCCAGGTCGGAGCCACGGCCCGGGCCGGGCGAGCCGACGGGTACTCGTTCGAGGAGGTCTACGCGCTCTTTCCCGCTCTCGCCGGCATGCGCGATCGCGGCGGGTGGGCCCTCTCGGGTGGCGAGCAGCAGATGGTGGCCGTCGGACGAGCGCTGGTTGCCGCTCCCCGGCTGCTGATGCTCGACGAACCGTCGCTCGGTCTCGCCCCCATCGTCGTCAAGGCGGTGTTCCGTGCGCTCCGCAAGATCGCCGAGCGCACACCCGTCCTCCTGGTGGAGCAGAACACCGTGATGGCGTTGAAGCTCTGCCACCGGGCGGCCGTGCTCTCGGGCGGACGCGTCGTGCTCTCGGGGACTGCCGCCGAGCTGAGCGACCGTTCAGCCATCCTCGACTCGTACCTGGGCCAGGAACGCGTGCACGACGCCGAGGCCGAACACCTCAAGGCCTGAGGTTGTGCTCGCTGATGTGGGTCGGGCGACGACGGCCGGGGGGCGGGCGGGGCCCGCAAACGTGATCGAGGTCGAGCCGGTCGTTTGGGGCCCGGCAGGACTCGGGTAGCTCAGCACTGAGTCACGTGGCCATCTACGTGAACGTCTGAAAGGAAGCCCATCATGGTGTCCAGGGTGGATCAAGATCGAGAGGCTCCCGCGGAGCATCGACATCTGGTGATGAGGGTGGTTGTGTTCGCTGTGGTGGCTGCGGTGGCCGCGGCGTTCGTGCTCGACAACACCGACGACATCAACATCGGTTACGTCTTCGGTGACAAGGCGATACCGCTCATCCTGGTTCTCGTGGGCGCCATGATCGTCGGTGCCGTCCTCGATCGGCTCGGGACCTGGATCGGCCGCCGGACCCGCCTTCGTCCCTGACCGCATGCCTGACCGGATCCCTGACCGACCCTTCAGCTCGTGACCACTGTCACGCCCACTTCATGTGAAGCCCCGATACAGGTCGCCCGCCGTAGAATCACCCGGCTCATGCGCCCGTAGCTCAGCCGGATAGAGCGGCGGACTTCTAATCCGCGGGTCGGGGGTTCGATTCCCTCCGGGCGCGCTGCTATTAGAGCAGGTCAGATGTTACTTCCTGAGAGCGTTAGTCGCCTCTCGGGGTGGGTTGACCACCTACCTGGCCACCTGAGAGGCTGTCGCGAATGTCGACGGACGCTCGAACGTGTCTTCCTCGCGATCGTCGGAGGATCGGCCCCAGTGGGGGCGACTGCCCGATGTAGCTACGACCATCCGAGCGCGCCCGCGCCGCTTCTGCTCACCATCCCCCAAGCCGCCCGCATGCTCGCCGTCGGACGCAGCACCCTCTACGAGCTCATCGCAACACCCCCCAACTCGCCACCGGCCACATCGGCCGAGCCGTCCGCATCACCGCCAACGAGGTGCACTCGTTCGTGAACCAGCGAGCATGCTCCACGGCCGCTGGGCTTTCCGCTGACGTTCCCTCTGTCCATCATCCCGATCGACCCAGCGACCGACACGAGCGGCGTTGACAGGTGCGTCGACGGCTTCGCGGCGTGTGAGGGGCGGGGAGCTCCCTCGCGCTCGGGAGGAGGCTGTGACCGGGCTGCGACCGGCCGTAGACTCGGGTCATGTCGGTCACCATCGATCTCCCAGCCGACGCTCAGGCCCGTCTCGAGGGCGAGGCGACTCGGCGCGGGATCAGCCTCGCCCAGCTCATCATCGAGCTCGCCGCGGCCCTCCCTGTCGAGGATCCGCTCGAGGCGTTCATCGGTTGCGGTGCATCGACGATCACCGAGCCGTTCGACATCCACCGGGAGCGAGCGGAGCTGGCGACCAAGAAGCTTGCCCAGGGCGTCTGAGCGAACCGTGCTGTTGGTTGACACCGGAGTCTTCGTCTCCGCCGCAGACCGCAACGAGCCCCGCCACGGCGAGTGCGCCGCGCTTCTGCGTACCCGCACCGACCTGGTTGTCGCTGCTTCGGTCATCCCCGAGGCAGCCTGGCTCATCGAGAACCGCCTCGGTGCTGCGGATCTCCGAAATTCCCCACTTGCGATCACCGAAATTCCCCAGGTGTCGAGCTGGGTGGTGAGCCGGGTGTGAGGGTAGGTCAGGTCAGTTCGGGTCCTCCTT
>VFJJ01000160.1 GCA_009886115.1 Actinomycetota bacterium | reverse complement strand
CGATCACATCGAGCAACGTCTCGGCCTCACCCACCGCCGCCAACTCGACCAGCCACGCTCCCCCCGCGAACCCCGGCAGAAGCTCCGCCGCGACCTGCAACGCCAACCGTGTCTTACCCACACCACCAACACCGGTCAGGGTCACCACAACAGCCTCGTCGAGCGCCTCGATCGTCTCGGTCAGATCAACGTCACGGCCGATCAACGACGTCTGCTGCAACGGCAAGTTCGTCGGCAAATTCGCCAGCGACCGCAACGCCGCGAACTCACCACCACCTCCGACCTGCCACACGTGCTCCGCCCGCAGCAGATCCCGCAGACGATGCTCCCCCAGATCGGTCAGATCATCCCGGTCACGTACCAACTCGACGGTCGCGGCGCTGCACACGACCTGGCCGCCATGCGCAACACCCATCAACCGGGCACACCGGTTCAACGTGGAGCCGAAATAGTCGCCGTCACGTAACTCGGCCTCACCGGTATGCAAACCCATCCGCACCGGTAACACCCCGTGGAGCCGGGCCTGCGCGTCGACCGCCCCGTTCACCGCATCGGCCGCCGAAGCGAACACCGCCGCCACCCCGTCACCGGTGTGCTTGAACAGCGTTCCACGATGCTTGACGATCACGTCCCTCAGGATCGTGTCGTGCTCGGAAAGCAAGGCCCGCATCGCTTCGGGTTCGTCCTGCCAACGACGCGTCGAACCCTCGATATCGCTGAACAAGAAGGTGACGGTTCCCGAAGGCAGGCTCTCCACACGCCCAGCCTCCCACGCCGACCACCACCACCGCTCGCCCTCGATCATGGGGCAGCGGATAGCGATGCTGGCACGCCCTGGAGATCACGCGATGTAGCTCGTGGTGCTCCTGAGGCGTCGCGCCGGTGGCTTGTCAGGCCGACGCGTGGTCGAGCAGATGCTGGTTCTTGTTGACGGGTCCGGGAAGGACGGCGAAGTGGACCTGGCCGTCGTCGTCGACGGCCACCACACGTACCACGGCGATCGCTTGGGAGTTGCCAGCCAGCAACATGCGACCGACGGCGACCCGGGCAGGGACTCGCGCCTCGGAGAGCAACGCCCAGCCGTAGCCGTAGCCGTAGCCGTCGGCGTCGGGGATGACCGGCGCTGGCACGTGAAGCTCACCGTGGTGGTCGCGCAGCACCGCCGCGCAGCGGTCGTGATCGGTGTCGTCGGTGTCGGCTGCGGCGATCAGGACTCCCGTGTCGACGATGATCGTCACGCGCTCAGAGATCGCGCGCGGCGAGACCGGCCGTGTGCTCGGCTCGGATCTCGCGGTGGCGACGACCGAGGTCTCCTTGGCCCGACGACCCTGACCCGATGAACGCTTCGAGCGGGTCCTCGGCGGGGAGGGTCGCGGCGAGATCGGCGATGAGTTGATCAAGCGTGATCCGACGGCGGGCGGCCTCGGCCTCGAGGCGTGCCTGCGCTTCGGCTGGGAGCTCGATCGTGACCGCCATGGCATCACGTGTAGAAGCCTGCGAGACACGCCCGTCACTGCGTCATGCGTCAGGCGAGCTCGAGGTCGTCCCAGTTCACGTGCGTACACATCCGGTGGTACTCGGGGCCATACCACGGCGCACTCACCTGGAGCCGGCGGTGCTCGCTGTTGACGTAGTAGTTCTTGTCGGGGGCGCCTTCCTCGCGGAGGAGGAGCAGGTTGCTGGCGGTCTCGTCGAGGTCGGTGTTGTAGCGGGTGAACGCCTCCTGCTTGACCTCGACGCGCGACCGCCCGGTCTCGAGCATCGTGACCAGGCAGCGCGCCGCGTATGCCGACCAGATCACGTACCAGATGGGCAGGCCGGTCCCGCCCGACAGCGGCTGCGAATTCGGACCATAAAGCGTGAACATGTTGGGGAACCCCGGGACCATCATGCCGAGATAGGCCCGCGGGCCGTCGACCGACCATTGCTCGTGCAGCTCGATGCCGCCCCTACCCGAGTAGCGCGCCGGCCAGAGGTACTTGGCGACCTCGAATCCCGTGGCGGTGACGATCGTGTCGACCTCGCGAACGGTGCCGTCGACCGTCTCGATACCGGTGGGCGTGAGGCGAGCGATGTCGTCGGTGACCAGCTCCACGTTGTCGCGGGTAAGCGCCTTGTACCACCCGTTGTCGACGACGGGGCGGCGTGAAAACGGCGCATACTCAGGGATCAGGCGGTCGACGAGGTCCTGGCGACCGCCGGTCTGGACCTTGATATAGCCGGTGAGGTCGTCGCGCAGCTTGTCGTTCATCGGGTTGAACTTGCCGCCTTGGGCCTTCCACTCCTCATCGGCCACGAGATAGCCGTGGGTACCGAACAGCGAGGCGATGGCCATGTAGCGCCACCAGTTCCAATAGCCCGGGAAGTTGTCGACCAGCCAACGGATCTCGGGTTCGACGGGCTTGCCGTACTTGTCGCGCGGGCTGATCCACTGCGGTGTGCGCTGGAAGACGTGGACCTGGTCGGCGTCCTCGGCGATCGGGGCGAGGAGTTGCACCCCCGTGGAACCGTTCCCGATGATCGCCACACGCTTGCCTGTCGCGTCGAAGTCGGCCGGCCAACGAGCCGGGTGCAGAATCTGGCCACCGAAGATCTCCTGGCCCTCGAAGCGGGGGAAGTTCGGATTGGCGAACGTGCCGACCGCGTTGACGATCGCGTTGGCCTCGACCGTCTCGACGCCATCGGGTGTCTGGAGCTCGAGGACCCAGAGGTCACGAGACTCGTCGAACGTGGCCGACGTGAGCTCCCGCTCGAAGCGCGTGTGCGTGAACACGCCGTACTTCTTCGAGATGTATTCGAGGTACTCCCGCACCTCGGCACCCCGCCCGAAGTACTCCTTCCACGGGAACTTCTTCTCGAAGCTGTATTCGTAGGTGATCGAGATGGTGTCGACGCGGATGTCGGGGTAACGGTTGACGCTCCACGTCCCGCCCGGGTCAGGGCGGCGCTCGAGCACGACGTACGGGATGCCGAGCAGCTCGAGTTGCACCGCCATCGCCAGACCGCTGAATCCGCTGCCGATGATCGCGACCTGAAAACCCTCTGGCAGGTCCGGCTTGGCGTCGCTCCACTCCACCGTCCAGGGGAACGCCTTGAACGCCGGCAGGTCACGGCGGGACTCGAACTCGAGATCGCCCATGTGCCCTCCGGTGGCCATGTCCATGAGTGCCCGCAGCTCGACCTCGGGTGGCTCGGCCGGCATCGCCGGATCGGCGTGCTCGCAGAGCCAGTCGACGGCCTTGGCGACGAGCACCTCCCGCCCGGTCTCGTCGAGCTGGGCGGCTACCGGCAGGGCGGCGATCTCCGGATCGTGCGTGTGCTGGTAGAGGGTGACCCGCACCGCGTTCAGGTCGGCGAGCTCGATCGCCCGCCGGATGAAGGTCCGATCGATCGTTGGCTCCATGGTTGCCGCTCCTTTGGGTTCGGGTGGTGTCGCCGCCGATTCTCGGTCGGCGGGATGGTTCGGTGCCGGGCTCACGACGTGCCGGCCGTCGCCGGGTGTCCGCCGAAGATGAGGCCGATCGCGTCCTGCACGACGGTGTTGACCTCCTGGATCGGGCACCGGCCCAGGGCCCAGGCGCGCAGCCAGGTCTCGAGGACGCCGTCGACGGTGTTGATGACGGCGCTCGCCGTTGACGGCTCCAGGTCGCGTAGCGCGGTCCGCAGCACGGCGGTGTTCATGGCCGAGAAGTCGTGGTAGAGCGCAGCGGCGTTGGGATCGGTCGATTGCTCGACGACCATGTGGACCCGGAACATCTGGGGGGAGCGCTCGAACGCGCGGACGGTCCGGCGCAACAGGGCCCGCAGGCGGTCTTCATCGTCCATGCTGGCGAACGCCGCCATCCGTCGCGGCTGGCCGTACTCCGACGACCAGGCGACGAGCGACGCCGCGTAGAGATGTTCCTTCGAGGAGAAGTAGCGATAGAGCGTCCCGAGCGCGACCCCGCCGCGCTTGGCGACGTCTCGCATCTGGACCGCTTCGTACTCGGCGTCGTCGAGGAGCGCGATGGCCGCGCCGACGATGCGGTCGCGCCGGGCGCGCTGCGCCGCCGGCAGCCCATCGCGCTCGGGGGGCCCCGATGTGCGTTCGAGCGCCTCGGATCTCGGGATCGCGCTCATCGGCTCCGTTCCATCGGAATCTCGAACAGTACGGCACACCTTGACTAGAACTAGAATCTACTTCTAGCATGTTCTCGGACGTGCACGCAACGCCCGTTCAGACGACGAACCACGAGGTAGGTGCCAGATGACCGAGCAGGGTGCACACCTGGAGTTCTCGCCAGAGGAGCTACGCGAGCGCTACGAGCGCGAGCGGCAGGCTCGGCTCCGGCCCGAGGGCGACGGCCAGTACCGAGATCTCGCCGACGTCGCTGGCGACTTCGACGCCGATCCGTGGGTCGAGCCGGGCTTCGTGCGTGACCCGATCGTGGAGGAGACCGACGTCCTCATCGTGGGGGCCGGCTTCGGCGGCATGACCACCGCTGCGTTCTTGCGCAAGCAGGGCATCGATCGCTTCCGCATCATCGACAAGGCCGGCGACTTCGGCGGCACGTGGTACTGGAACCGTTACCCCGGCTGCATGTGCGATGTGGAGTCGTACTGCTACCTGCCGCTCCTCGAGGAGAGCGGCTTCATGCCCAAGCACAAGTACTCGCACGCCGCAGAGATCTTCGAGTACTGCCAGCAGACGGCTCGTCGCTATGACATGTATCCGGCGGCCATGTTCCAGACCGAGGTCACCGACATGGTCTGGGACCGGGGGGCGCACCGCTGGCAGGTGACGACCACGCGCGACGATCGCATCTCGGCGCGGTTCGTGGTGATCTGCGGAGGCGTGCTGCACAAGGCCAAGCTCCCGGGGATCCCCGGAATCGAAACGTTCCAGGGGCACTCGTTCCACACCAGCCGGTGGGACTACCGCTACACCGGCGGCGGGCCCGAGGAGCCGATGGACCAGTTGGCCGACAAGGTCGTCGCCATCGTCGGCACGGGGGCCACGGCGGTGCAGGCCGTCCCCAAGCTCGCCGAGGCGGCCAAGCAGCTCTATGTCTTCCAGCGGACGCCTTCGGCCGTGAGCGCTCGCGACCAGCGCGACACCGACCCCGAGTGGTTCCGGGAGATGGCCAGCACGCCGGGCTGGCAGCTCGACCGGATCGCCAACTTCGTGGCCATGACCACCGGGCTCAACCCGCCGGTCGACATGGTGGACGACGGGTGGACCGCCCTGTTCTGCGTCGACCCGAAGAAGCCGGCCGCGACCGACGACGAGGCGCGCGAGCTGGAGTTGCTCGATTTCCAGCTGATGGAAGGCATCCGCGCCCGGGTCGACGGGATCGTCGACGATCCCGAGACCGCTGATGCGCTCAAGCCCTGGTACAAGGTCAGCTGCAAGCGGCCGTGCTTCCACGACGACTACCTGCCGGCGTTCAACCGCCCCAACGTGAAGCTCGTCGACACCCACGGTCGTGGGGTCGACCGCATCACGCCCACTGGTGTGGTCGTCGGCGAGACCGAGTACGCGGTCGACTGCATCATCTACGCGTCGGGCTTCGAGAACCAGACCTTCTACACGCACCGGCTCGGCTTCGACCCCGTGGGCATCGGCGGCGTCTCATTGTCGGAGGCCTGGGAGCACGGCCCCTGGACGCTGCACGGCATCCACACCCACGGCTTCCCGAACCTGGCGATGAACAGCTTCGTGCAGGGCGGCCAACACATCAACTTCGCCTTTGCCATCACCGAGATCGCCCGCCACACCGCCGTCACCATCGCCGCCGCGATCGACGACGGGGTCGACACCATCGAACCGACGATGGACGCCGAGGAGGACTGGTATCAGGTCATCGTCCGTACGCTGCCGGCCTACGGCAACTACTACGCCGACTGCACGCCGAGCTACCTCAACATGGAGGGCGCCCCGCCTCCCGAGAGCGCCAAGCGCGGTGGCGCCTACATGGCCAGCGCGCTGGAGTTCGTGGAGATCCTTCGGCAATGGCGCGAAGACGGGACGTTCCCCGGTCTCGTACGGACCCCGCTGCCCACCAGCGAGACCTGAGGCCCCGCTGGCGAGCGATCCGGTACGCGTCGACCCGTGGATGTATCCGCGCGTCGTGTAGGAAGTCCGAGTGGATGCGATGTTCATACCGGACGGGACGCTGCGGTTGTGGCGACCGTCCTCACGCAGGGGCCCTGGGATCCGAACGCCCAGCATGGGGGGACACCCGCAGCCTTGCTGACGTGGACCGTGGAGCGCATGCCGACCCGCGTGCCGATGCGGATCGCTCGGATCACCATCGACATGCACCGGCCCGTCCCGCTCGGACGCCTCGGCGTCGATGCCGAGGTGGTGCGGGAGGGCAAGCGCCTGCAGGTCGTCGTCGCCACCGTCACCGACGAGCGCGGTACTAGCATGCCGAGCGATCCGCTGAGATTCGAGCCGGTTGAGAGCGACAGCCTCAGGTACCGGGCAGGAGATGAGGGAGGGCTCGTGCCCACGACGGGGATCAGTCGCTCCTTCGCCGTCGCCGGCCTCGGCGTCACCGATCAGGGACCGCACTTGGGCCGCTCGCCGCGCGACCTGCGACGTGAGGCGCTCGAGCTCGCGCTCGGGGATGCCGGCCTCTCCCGTCGCGACATCGACGGCTGCATCGGAACGTCGAGCGAGATGTTCGACGACATTCGCCATCTCGGTCTCGCTCCAGGCTTCGCCTACACGATGCAATCGGGTGGCGCGACCGCGATCTGGTCGATCATCAACGCGATCGGTGCGATCCTCACCGGGCAGGCCGCAACGGTGGCGTGCATCTACGGCGCTGCGCCCACCGGCGGGCGCATGGCCCGGGCCGACGGCACCAAGGGTTCGTTCGGCACGTACAGCTATGGCTACCCACGTCTCTACGGCTTCATCGGTGCCGGCATGAGCCACGCCCTCCACGCCCGTCGTCACATGCACCGCTACGGCACCACCTCCGAGCACCTCGGCGCCGTCGCCGTCGCGCAGCGGGCGCATGCATCGGTGCGGCCCGGCACGCTCGGCTACGGCACACCGATCACCCTCGAAGAGCACCAGAGCTCGCGGATGGTGGTCGACCCCCTCCGCTTGCTCGATTGTTGCCGCGACACTGACGGCGGCGTCTGTGTGATCGTCACCTCCGTCGAGCGTGCTCGCGATCTGGCGTCGACGCCGGCGGTGGTTCTCGGCTTCGGTTCCGGACACAACATGCGCAACTGGTGGACCGGAGACGTGTACGACCTCCACGACGACATCGCACCAGCCAAGGCCACGGCCTTTGGTCAGGCCGGCATCTCGCTCGGTGACGTCGACGTCGCCGCGCTCTACGACCCATTCACGATCTCGGTGATCATGCAGCTCGAGGCCTTCGGCTTTTGTGCACCGGGCGACGGTGGCCCGTTCGTCGCTTCGGGTGCCCTGCGGCTCGACGGTGCGATACCCACCAACACGGGCGGCGGTCAGTTATCGGGGTTCTACGCCACCGGCTTCACGGCGGTGATCGAGGGCCTACGGCAGATCCGACGCGAGAGCGCCGCAACGCAGGTGCCCGATGCGCAGGTTGCGCTTGTGAGCGGTCACGGTGGGAACGGAGGCGTCCAGAACACCTGGGCCCACGCCACCATGGTGCTGGGGGTCGACCGGTGACGCTTCGACCCGACGACGTGGCGCCCGACGACCTCGACGACCCTTTCTGGGAAGCCTGCGCGCATCGCGTGTTCATGGTGCACCGGTGCACCATCTGTGGTCGCGCATATTGGCCAGCGTCGACGTGCATCGATCACGGCTCGGCCTCGATGCAATGGCAGCCGGCATCGGGACTCGGCGAGGTCTTCACCTACACCGTCGTGCATCACGCCTACGACCGCTCACTCGTCGACGCCGTGCCCTATGCCGCATGCGTCGTGAAGCTCGACGAGGGGCCGTTCTTCCATACCGACATCGTCGGCTGCCCGGCCGCCGACGTGCACGTGGGTATGCGCGTCCACGTCACGTTCGAGGTCATCGACGACCACGCCGTCATCCCGCACTTCGCGCCCGACGCCGAGTCGTGAGGAACAGTTCCCATCTTTCGATGAACCAGGAGCAACGTCATGACGCTCGTTCCGCCCAGTGACTGGCTGATATCCGTCGACGACCATGTCATCGAACCGCCGAACGTGTGGCTCGACCGGCTCCCGGCGAAGTACCACGACCGCGCGCCGCGCATGGCCAAGGGCGCCCGGGGTGCGGTGTGGCAATACGAGGACATGCTCGTGCACACCATTGGGCTATCGGTGGCGGCCGGCAAGGAGAAGGAAGAGTTCTCGCCGAACCCGGTGTCGTTCGACGACATGCGCGAGGGAGCGTACGACCCGGTCGCCCGGGTGAAGGACATGGACCGTGCCGGGATCCTGGCCTCCATCAACTTCCCGTCGTTTCCTCGGTTCTGCGGCCAGATCTTCTGGGAGGCCCGCGACAAGGACCTCGCGGCGATCTGCGTCCGGGCATACAACGACTGGATGATCGACGAATGGTGCGGCTCGGCGCCTGGTCGGTTCATCCCGCTCGTGCTCATCCCGCTGTGGGACCCGATGGGCGCAGCAAGGGAGATCGAGCGCACGGCGGCGAAGGGAGCCCGAACGTTCGCGTTCTCCGAGAACCCCGAGCCGCTCGGTCTGCCGACCATTCACGATCCGGGCCGCTACTGGGATCCGGTGATGGCAGCGGCGCAAGAGACCGGCATGGTGGTGAGCATGCACGTCGGGTCGTCGTCGACGATGCCGTCGATCTCATCCGATGCGCCGCCGCTCGCGAACCTCACCTTCGGCGCCGTGCGCGCGGCGGGGACGATGCTCGCCTGGTTGTTCAGCGACTACTTCGAGCGCATGCCGAACCTGAAGATCGCACTCTCGGAGGGCAACATCGGTTGGATGCCGTACTTCATCGAGCGGGCCGAGCAGGTGATCGACAAGCAGCGGCACTGGGCGGCCACGGGGGGCGTGCAGTTCTACAAGGGCGACTCGGGATCCGAGGCGACGGCACCGGTCCCCCAGGCGAACCTCGCCACGCTCGACATCCGCCGCACGATTCGCGACCACGTCTACGGCTGCTTCATCGAGGAGACCTCGGGCTTGCGGTGCCTCGACATCATCGGTGAAGACAACGTGATGATCGAGACCGACTATCCGCATTCCGACACGACCTGGCCCGACTGCATCGAGGTTGCCCAGCGGTTGGTGAAGGAGCTCCCCCCCGAAACGCAGCGCAAGATCCTCCGCACCAACGCCGAGCGGCTGTTCCGTTTCACCCCCATCGAACCCGCCGTCCCCCAGGGGACCTGAGCATGGCACCGTCCGTGAACGTGTTCGGTGGCGTGCGCGTCGTCGAGCTCGCGCAGTGGGTGTTCGTCCCCGTGGCCGGCGCGCTCATGGCCGACTGGGGTGCGGAGGTCATCAAGGTCGAGCACCCACACGGCGGCGACGGCTATCGCGGGCTCGCGCTGCCTGGTGCAGGCACGTCGTCGGTGAACTACGCCATGGAGATGGCCAATCGGAACAAGTCGAGCGTCGCCATCGACCTCAAGGCCGAGGAGGGCCGGACGATCCTGTTGCAGCTCATCGAGCAGGCCGACGTGTTCCTCACGAACTTCCTGCCATCGGTGCTCGATCGGCTCGGTCTCGGCGTCGACGCGCTGCGGGCCGTGAACCCGCGGCTCATCTACGCGCGGGGCCACGGTTACGGCGTACGTGGCGACGATGCCGACACGCCGGCGTACGACTCCACATCGTTCTGGGCGCGTGGCGCCATCGAGGAGACGATCGCCCCGGAGGGGTTGGTCGAGCCGATCCCGCAGCGAGGCGCCCTCGGCGACCGCTATGCCGGCACGCAACTCGCGTTCGGCATCGCTGGCGCACTGTTCCGCCGGGAGCGCACCGGTGAGGGCTCGGTGGTCGACGTGTCGTTGCTCGGCACGGCACTGTGGATGATCGGTTCCGACGTGCTGTCACAGATGCAGGGCGCGTACCGTCAGAGCCCACCGCTGGGCCGGCCGCGCACGTCGTTGCCCAACCCGCTCGCCGCGAACTACAAGTGCGCCGATGGACGATGGCTCATGATCTGCTGCCTGCAGCCCGACAGGTACTGGGCCGACCTGTGCACGTTGCTCGACCGGGCCGACCTGCTCTCCGACGAGCGGTTCGATTCGATGCACGACCGTGGGCTGAACAGCGCGGCCCTGGTCACCGAGCTCGAGGCGGCATTCGCGTCGCGACCGCTCGCGCACTGGCGCGAACCGTTGAACGCGGCCCGGGTTCCGTGGGGTCCGTACCAGCGCATCGACGAGCTCATGAACGATCCCGCCGTCATCGCCAACGGATACATCGGCACCGCCACGCGAGCCGACGGGTCCACGTTCCCCCTCCCGGCGGGTGCCGTGCAGTTCGATGAGCAGCCGGCCGCGCTGCACGCCAGTCCGGACCTGGGCGAGAACACCGACGACGTGCTGCAATCCCTCGGCTACAGCTGGGATGACGTTGTCGCCCTCAAGATGAAGGGGGTGGTGCTGTGAACTGCAACGCCCCATCACCGTCTTTCGCCGAGGAGTCCGATCCATGAAGCTCGCTGACACATCGGTCGTGATCACCGGCGCCGGCTCAGGCGTTGGGCGCGCGTCGACGTTGCTGTTCTGCGCGCAGGGTGCGAAGGTCGTCGTGGCTGATGTGCACGACGAGTGGGCGGCCGAGACCGTCCGTCTCGTCACCGCGGCCGGCGGCATCGCTTTCGGAGTCCACTGCGACGTGAGGTCGGAGGCCGATGTCGAGGCCGCGGTCTCGACCGCCGTCACGCAGTTCGGTCGCCTCGATGTGATGTTCAACAACGCGGGCATAACCGGGATGAAGCCGGGGCAGATGTTCGAGGACCACACCGTCGACGATTGGCAACGGCTCACCGACATCAACTTCAAGGGAGTGTTTCTCGGCTGCAAGCACGCCGTGAAGCAGTTCATCATGGCCAACCCGGACAAGCCTTTCGAGGCGCCCTCCGACGAGTACGTGGAGTTCGCCGCTTCGCTCCAACCCAACGGCCGTATCGTCACCGCCGAGGACTGCGCAGCAGCCGCGCTCTTCCTCGCGTGCAACGACTCGATCAACATCACCGGCGTGCTCTTGCCGGTCGATGGTGGATACACCGCTCGCTGAGAGACAGGAAGACATGACTCAGAACGAACCAGCTCCCATCTTCAAGCCCGACCTCTCCCTCATGGGCGACGAGCACGTCCGCCGCTACGAAGAGACCAACGGCGAGGTCGGGTATCTGTGGAACGGGGCCACGTGCCTGGTTCTGCAGACCACCGGACGCACGAGCGGACAGCCGCGCAAGTCGGCGCTCATCTGCGGCTTCGATGGCGACAACTGCATCATCGTCGCCTCACGTGGCGGCGCACCCACGCACCCGTCGTGGTACCACAACCTCGTCGCCGATCCGAATGTGACTGTGCAGGTCAAGAGCGAGCGCTTCGCCGCTGTCGCTCGCACCGCCGAGGGCGCTGAACGTGACCGCTTGTGGACGCTGATGACCGGTATCTGGCCGAACTACGACGAGTACGCAGCGCGAACCACCCGCCTGATTCCCGTGGTCGTGCTCGAGCCGGTGACGTGATGACGGCGAAGAGCGAGCTACGGCTCGACCCGGGCCGGCTCCGGGAGCTCTTCGACCTCAGCGGCGACGTCTACGCCACCCGCGGTGGCGCGTTCGACCTCGACATCAACCCGATCTTCAACGCGCTGCGCGACCACGCCCCGGTGCACGAAGGTGTCCCCGGTCCCATGGCCGGGTTCCACGGCGAGGCCGTGTTCGAGGGTCTGCCGTTCCCCGACCGCCGGCACTTCACGGCCTTCGATTTCGACACCTGCGACCTCGTCCTGCGCGACACCGCTCGCTTCACGCCCCAGGCTCATGCCCATGCCGCCGGCTCCTCGCTGCACGAGCAGACGATGCTCATGATGGAAGGCGAGCAGCATCGCCGCCATCGCATGCTCGTCCAACCGTCGTTCGTGCCCAAGCGTGCCCAGTGGTGGATCGACCGATGGATCCGCGCCACGGTCGACGCGCTCCTCGACGGCATCGAGGCCAACGGCCACGCCGACCTCAACGTCGAGTTCTGCGCCCCGATCCCACTGCTCACCATCTGCGGCAGCTTCGGGGTCTCGGTCGCCGATGCCCTCGACATCCGCGCCGCGGTCACGAGCGACGGACTCGGGCTGGGGCGGTTCTTCGAGATCGTCATGCCCATCGTGAGCGCCCGTCGCGCCCGACCGCACGACGACCTCATCAGCGTGCTCGTTCAGGCCGAGCTGGTCGACGACGACGGATCTCGACACGTGCTCGACGACAGCGAGATCCTCGGCTTCGCGTTCCTGCTTCTCGCGGCAGGCTCGGGCACCACCTGGAAGCAGATGGGCATCACCCTCGTCGCGCTGATGCAGCACCCCGAGTGGCTCGATCGAGTGCGCAGAGATCCGTCGCTGTTGCGCGATGTCATCGAAGAGTCCGTACGGTGGATGCCCACCGATCCGGTGTTCGCTCGCTTCGTTCGCAACGACACCGAGCTCCACGGTGTGGCGATGCCTGCGGGCTCGGTGATCCACACCTGCTTCGCGTCGGCCAACCGCGATCCCGCACGGTGGGAGCATCCGGACGTGTTCGACCCCGGACGCGCCCCGCGCCAACACCTCGGTTTCGGCACCGGCCCGCACGCCTGTCTGGGCGCGCACGTGGCTCGCGCCGAGATCACCACGGCGATCAGCGCGCTCATCGATCGTCTACCGAACCTGCGGCTCGACCCCGCTCGTCCAGCGCCTCGCATCATCGGCCTGTACGAGCGCGGCCCCGACGCCGTACCCGTCGCCTGGGGTGAGCTCGCGGGCTGAGCTGCGGGGTCCGTTACTCAGATCTGCGCGTAACCGCCGTGACGACGACCTGCGACGGGCCACCACTGGCCTCGATGTCGCTCACGGTCGAGTCGAGCGATCCCGGCCAGCGATGGTCGCCTTCGTGCACGGTACGAGCAACGCACACGACGCGGGCCCCCTCGTCGGCGAAGCCCCTCGCCCATGGCGTTGATTCTGACCGCCGCCTCGCATCTGCGCACCGTGCCCTGCTCTGCGCCTGCCGGGGCGCTTCCCGGGCTGTGCTTGCCAAGCTGCGCCTGCCGGGGCGCCTCGTTACGATCCCACGATGGCGATCCCGGCGAACCCCCGCACCTTCGACACCATGCTCGGACTGCCGTCGAAGCGAGACAGCTGGCAGAAGGACTTCGGCTCGCTCGTGCGCGACGAGGGAAGCTCCGAGTTCAAGCATCCCGCCGGATACATGTTCAAGGACCTGCCCGAGGCGCCAGCGGCCGAGGAAGTCGACTACGGCGACTGGATGGTCGCCCAGCTCGATGCCTTCGAGATCGAGGCCGGCCTGCTCCCGGTGGGTGTCGACGTCGACCATGTGGGTTCGCGAGCGGTGGCTCGACACCCCGGTCGGTTGTTCGGCTCGTACACCATCGACCCGAACCAGGGCATGCACGACGTGCGTCGGCTCGAGCGTGCCGTGCGGGAGCACGGGGCCATCGCCGCGGCCTGCTTCCCCTGCGGCACGCAGCCCCAGGTGGGGATCGATGGCGCCCTCATGTACCCGTTCTACGCCAAGTGCGTCGAGCTCGGTATCCCGATGTTCATCAACGCCGGCGTTCCTGGACCACGATTTCCCATGTGGCCCCAGGAGGTCGCCCGCCTCGACATCGTCTGCTACGACTTCCCCGAGCTCGTGCTGGTCACACGGCACGGGGGTGAGCCGTGGTGCGACCTCCTGGTCAAGCTGATGCTCAAGTGGCCCGGCCTCCACTACTCGCCGTCGGCCTTTGCGCCGAAGCACTATCCCCACGAGATCATCGACTATGCCAACAGCCGTGGGGCCGACAAGGTCATGTACGCCGGCTATTTCCCCTCAGGGCTCACGTTGCAACGGATCTTCTCCGAGATGCCGGCCGTTCCGTTCCGCGACCACGTGTGGCCGAAGTTCTTGCGCGACAACGCCCGTCGAGTTCTCAAGCTCGATCCGTCCTGACGGCGGCGGTCAGGCAGGCCCGCCTGGCGGGCGAGCAGCAGTGACAGGGCGGTTGCTCGCGCGCCGTCATGCTGCGGCAGTATCTCCCCATGACCGAGACCGATCTCCGCGAAGCGCCTGAACGGTTTCGGCAGCGGTTCCGGCAGTTCCTGCACGAGAACCATCCGGGATCCGCGCCGAAGAGCCGACCAGAGCGGTTGGCCTGGCAGAAGGCGTGGAACGCGACGCTGGTCGACGGGGGCTTCGGCAGTCCCAGCTGGCCCGTTCGCTACGGCGGTTCCGATCTCCCGTTCGCTCACCAGGTCGTGTACTCGGAGGAGTTCGCCCGGGCCAAGGTCCCCGGGCCGCTCGGTACCGGCGTGGGGATCGCGGGGCCGACGATCGTCAGGCACGGCACCGAGGAGCAGCGCGAGCGGTGGCTGCGTCCGATGCTGCGCGCCGACCGCATCTGGGCCCAAGGGTACTCCGAGCCCGACGCCGGCTCCGACCTCCCGTCACTGCGAACTTTGGCCGTTCGCGACGGAGATCACTATGTGGTGACGGGCCAGAAGGTGTGGAGCAGCTCGGCCGAGATCGCCGACATCTTGTTCTGCCTCGTCCGCACCGGTCCCCCCGGAAGCCGTCAAGACGGCATCACGTATCTCATCGTCGATGCCCACGCCCCGGGGGTGGCGGTCAGCCCCATCCGTGATCTCACGGGGCGGAGCGACTTCTGCGAGATCCATCTCGATGGCGTGGTGGTGCCGGTCGCCGACCGCATCGGCGACGAGAACGGCGGCTGGGCGATCACGCGCACCAGCCTCGGCCACGAGCGGGCCGCCGGGGCGATGAACCAGGCTCACAGGTACCGGCGAATCGTGGACGAGCTCCACGTGCTCGCCCGGAGCCGTGGCATCGCCGACGATCCCATCGTGCGCCAGCGCCTGGCATCCGTCGAGATCGACGTGCGCCTGATGGCCTACGCGGGCGCCCGCACGATCGGCCAGATCGTCGCCAACGGTGAGCCCGGGCCCGGCGCCTCGACGACGCGGATCCTCGTGACGCAGTTCGAACAGCGTCTCCACGAGCTGGCGCTCGAGCTCCTCGGAGCCGACGCGCTCCTCGGAGCGCGCGATCCCCGAGCCATCGAAGGTGGGCGCTGGACCTTCGGCTTCCTGCGCACCCGGGCCTCGACGATCGGCGCGGGCACCATCGAGATCCAGAAGAACACCGTGGCCGAGCGCACCCTCGGGCTGCCCCACGAACCGTCTGGATAATATAGGTGAAGACTTTTCACCCGGGAGGCCCACGCATGTCGAACGACGCCGCACCCGAATCGCTCAAGGTCGACCCGTCGCTCGAGGCGGAGTTCGAACGGGCCACGGCCTACCTCCTCACCGACGAGGACATAGAACGGGCCCACCATCTGCTGGGCCACGACACCGCTTCGCGTCATCGCGAGCTGTACTCGGTCGCCACCGAGGACGCGATCCGCAACTGGTCGCTCGGCGTCGGTGACGACAATCCCCTCTACACCGACGAGGAGTACGGGCGCACGACTCGTTGGGGTTCCCAGATCGGCCACGGCACCATGGTCGGCCACGTCAAGACGCCGATGCTCGGCGACCCCATTCCCGACGACGTGAAGAAGAAGACCAAGAGCCTCTTTCGAGGCATCCACGTCTTCGTGTCGGGCGGCACGTGGGATTGGTACCGGCCCATCTACCCCGGCGACCGCATCTTCTCGTTCGACGGTGAGGAGACCATCGACGTCAAGCAGTCGGAGTTCGCCGGCCGATCGGTGATCCAGGTGCGGCGCGACGTCGCCATCAACCAGCGGGGCGAGGTGGTCGGCGTCTATCGCATCGTGCGCGTGCTTACCGAGCGCAAGACAGCCCGCGATCGCGGCAAGTACGCCGAGATCGAGGCCGCCCACTACACCGACGCCGATTACGAGAAGATCGACGCCATCTACGAGCAGGAACGACCTTTCGGGAGCGAGAAGCGCTATTGGGAGGATGTCGTGGTTGGCGACGAGCTCCCGCCGATGGTCAAGGGGCCCTTGACCGTCACCGAGATCATCGCCTTCCATGCCGGCGGCTACGGCTTCGTGCCCTATGGGCTGCGCTCGTCACGGGTCGGGTACAAGAACCGCAAGCGAATCGGACCCTTTTACATCAAGAACGAGAACGGGGTCTACGACGTCGCTCAACGACTGCACTGGGATTCGCAGTGGGCCAAGGCGATCGGCAACCCCATGGCGTACGACTACGGGGTTCTGCGGCAGTCGTGGTTCTACCACCACGTGTCCGACTGGGCCGGCGACGACGCCTTCATCGAGCGGATGGAGGACTCGATCCGCAAGTTCAACTACCAGGGCGACACGCAGTTCCTCTCGGGCAAGGTGGTGGCCCAGCGCGAGGTCGATGGCCGATACCTGGTCGACCTCGAGCTGCACATGGTCAACCAGCGCGACACCGAGACGGCCTATGCGTCAGCCACGGTCTCGCTCCCCTCACGCGACGCCGGCCTTCCCCCGCTGCCGGCCGTGCCGGTCGACCTGCAGCGCAAGGCATTCGAGATGTTCGCCCGACACAACGAGCTCGCCGATCAGAAGCGCCGAGCACCCCGTTGACGGGTGGTTCGAGGGCGGGTGGTTCGATGACAGCGGCGACCATCCACCGGCGCGAGCACTCGAGCGGCCGGGTCGACGCACCACGCGTCGTGCTCGTGCATGGGATGCACGACCGGAGCACGTCGTTCGGCCCGCTCGTCGAGCTCCTAACCGCCCGGCCGACGACCTCGTGCGCACCGGGCTCGCGCCGCGTGAGCTTGTCGGTGAGACGGGCGCCACCCCGGCGATGATGATTCCCCGCACGGCTCCCCCGTCGAACCAGCGCCTCTGGGGCCCCGACCCGCTCCGTAAGCTACGCCGGTGCGGGCTGCCGTCGGCCGTCGCACATCCGCTGGGAGAGCCTTCGTGACCACACCCACACCTGCACCCGTCCAGCCCCGGCCGTTGCCCTCAACAGCCGACCTCGACGCCGCGTACGAGCGGCTCAAGAACTGGGGGCGCTGGGGTGGCGACGACCAGCGGGGCGCCTTGAACCATCAGACGGCCGAGCACCGGGCCGCGGCCGCCGCGCTCGTCAGGCAGGGCGTGACGCTGAGCATGGCCCACGACCTCCCCGTCATGCCATCTGCCGAGTCGCCATTCCCGGCGCAGCACCACATGCTCACGTCGGGCGACTCGCGCGACAGCACCGGGATTCCGGGCTACGAAGCGTGTGGCGACTACGTGGGCACCCAGGTGCACGGTCTCGGCCTCACCCACATCGACGCCCTGTGCCACATGTTCGTGCGGGGCGAGATGTACAACGGCATCCCGGCATCGGAGGTGCGTGCCGACGGCGCCCGGGCCAACACGATCATGAGCGTCTCCGACGGTCTCGTCGGGCGGGGCGTTCTGATCGACGTCCCCGCCCTCCGGGGATGCGAGTTCCTGAGCGCTGACGACCTCGTGACACTCGACGACCTGCACGCCGCCGAGGATGCGCAAGCCGTCCGCGTCGGAACCGGTGACTTCCTCGTGATCTCGACCGGGCGCGATGCCCGCCGCCGACAGCATCACGGCCAGCTCAGCCCGTTCGGTGAGGGCCTGCCCGGGCTGCATCCAGAGTGTCTGACGTTCCTGCACGAGCGTGAGATATCGGTGCTCGGGAGCGATGGCATCTCCGACAGGATGCCCTTCCACACCATCGCCGATTGGCCGTTCCCCATCCACCAGATCGGTATCACCGGGATCGGCTTGCACCTCATCGACAACCTGCACCTCGAGACGCTCGCAGCCGCATGTCGCGAGCACGGTCGCTACGAGTTCCAGATGATCGTGGCATCGTTGCGCATTCGAGGGGGGACGGGCTGCCCCGTCAACCCCATCGCCGTCCTGTAGCCGCGCAGGGTGCGCCCGGGCCCCGAGGCGCGCTACGGCTGGTAGAGCCCGAGCACGTCGCCACCGAGCACGGCCTCGAACCGGGCCCTGACGGCGTCGATCGACGGGGGAAACGGGAACACGCTGAACCGATCGGCCTTCACCGCGTCGACCGTCTGGGCGGCAACCTCGTCGGCCGTCTGAGCGATCTCGCGATACGCGGCGAGCTTTCCCCACAGGGCCTGCATGTAGGGACTGGCGACGGTGGCGTCAGTGAGGGCCGAAGGGCGGTTGCGGGCCGATTGGGCCAGGCGGGTGCTCACGAACCACGGCGCGACCACGGTGACGCCGATCGCGTGCCCAGCCTCGCGCAGGTCGGCGGCGAGGGTCTCGGCGATGGCCACCACGGCGTGCTTGGATGCGTTGTACGCGCCGAAACCGGGCTGGTTCAGGTAGCCGGCCAGCGACCCGGTGATGCACACGTGCGCGGGCAGACCGGCGTCGATCATCCTCGGCACGAAGGAGCGCACGCAGTGGACGGTTCCCATCACGTTCACATCGAGCATCCAGCGCCAGTCGTCGATCGTGCTCTCCCACATGGCTCCGCTGGCTGTGACCCCGGCGTTGGCGAACACAACCCGCACGTCGCCATGGCGCTCCGAAACCTCACGGGCCAACGCTTCCACCGATGACGCATCGCTCACATCGGTACGCACACCCCAGACCTGGTTGCCGTTGGTCGAGAGCTCGGCGACGGCCCTGTCGAGCGCAGCCTCCTCGACGTCGGCCAGCACGACGCGTGCGCCCTCGGCCAGCGCCCGCCGCGCCAGCGCGAGCCCGATGCCACTCGCCCCGCCCGTCACCACCGCCACTGCGCCGTTCAGCTCCATGCCACTGGCCTCCGCCCGGTCGACGTGGTGCAGGTGCCCAAAGCGAGCACCCCCCCCGATCGCGAGCGCCGGTCGGTCGTTGGCGCGTGTGCCCGGGGTCCGGCGACCGTAACGTACCGGTGTCTCGCATGGCCCGTCGGGTTCGCCAGCAGCCCGCGCTTTCGGAACCGTCCACGAACTCGAGGAGCGTGACCATGACCGCGTCGTTCGAGAGCTACCTGGAGATCATCAATCTGGTGCACTCGTATCCACGGCTCATCGACGCCGGCGACTTCGCCGGGATCGGTGAGCTGTTGAAGGATGCCGAGGTGGTCATGGCCGAGGGCCGCTCGTACCACGGCAGCGACGCCGTGAGGGAGTCGTTCGAGCAGTGGACTCGGCGCTACCCCGACGATGGCACACCGCACACGCGCCACATCGCCACGAACCACATCGTCGAGATCGACGACGAGGCCGGCACCGCGTCATGCCACTACTACATGACGGTGATCCAGCGGACCGACGAGTTCCCCCTGCAGCCCGTGTGGGCCAACCGCTACGAAGACCGCTTCCGTCGCATCGACGGGCGCTGGAGGATCGTCTACCGCGAGGGCTCGGGACACCTCCCGGGAGACGTGAGCCACCACCTGCTGCAGATGCCGTGAGCGCCGCGACGACGCACATGCCATCAGCGCTCCACGAACGACGGCCGCTCACGCTCGAGGCCGAGATCACCCCGGGCATGACGCTGGCCGAAGCCGCCTCGCTGGCTCGCGCTGCAGAGGACGCCGGCTTCGACCGGCTCGGCGTTTCCGACGTGTTGTGGTACCCCGACTGTTTTCTCGTCCAGGCCGAGTGCCTGCGGGCCACGAGTCGCATCCACGTGGGATCGATGGTCACCAATGCCTACACCCGCCATCCGGCGATCATCGCCGGGGCACTCCAGTCGCTGCACGAGCTGAGCGATGGACGGGTGTTCTGCGGGTTGGGGGTCGGCGCCGGCTTGGAAGACCTCGGTATCGGCTATCCCGATCCCATTGCCACGCTGCGCTCGGCCGTCGACACGATCCGCGCCACGCTCACGAGCGGAAGGCTCGAGCGCGGTGCCCTGGCGGGCGGCGTTCCGATCTCGATCGGGACTCGCAGTCCACAGGTGATGCGGCTCGCTGGCGAGATGGCCGATATCGCGCTGGTAGGGGCCCGATATCTCTCGGCCGAGGTGGCCGACAGATACAGGGGTTGGCTGGCCGACGGCGCGGCACGCGTCGGGCGCTCCGTCAACGCCGTGGAGATCGCCCCCCGCCTCACCCTGTGCGCCTCGACCGACGGCAGCCTGGCCCGACGGTCGATCAAGCGCTACGTGGCCCATTACCTCACCTTGATCCGACCCGACGACATCGCCATCGATGACGAGCAACTCGCCGCCATCACCGCGGAACTCACCGGGGCGCGGGGCTGGTACTTCGCCCACGACCGCTACGACCCACCCGAGCTCGACGAGCTCATCTCGGCCGAGATGGTCGAGGCGTTCGGTGTGGCCGGGACTGCCGACGACTGCATGCGGCTCGTCGAGCGAGTGCTGGACTTGGGATTCACGAGCCTCAGCTTCAACCTGGCGGCCGTGCGCCGGCCGGGGTTTTCGATGTATCAGGGGCTCAGGGAGACGATCGAAGCGTTCGCCCCTGTCGTGGAACACGTTCGGGCCGCGTCATCCGTGCCGTGAGAACGCCGCCGCGACGACGATCACCGGTTCGAGTAGCGCGTCGAAACCTGATCGAACCAGGCGGACGCGACACGACACGACGGCCGACACGCCGGGGTGCTGGTGAACCGGGTGCGGCGGAGCTCAGTCGAGCGACCAGAGCGGCCCGGTGAGGCCGAGGGAGTCGAGGATCGCGCGGTTGGCCGCTTTCGACCTGGGCTGCCACGCGGGGTCGAGGCGGTTGCCCCACCAGGCGTGCGCGAGCTCGCTGAGTGTGACGACCGTGGTGGTCATGCCAGGACTACGGCCGTCGAGCCAGTGGGCGATGTGCTCCTCCGACCGGAAGAGGTTCATCGAGCCTCACGTGAACACGATGTCATCCCACCACCGTGCGGCGGGGACGATGCTGTGGAACAGCAGCGAGGTATCGCTGGGCTGCTCGGCGACAAGGTCGATCTCGATCGGTTCGCTGCAGTCCGGGCAGACCGACGAGATGTGCCCGTCGACGTGCAACGCCGCGCAGATTCCGAAAGCATCCCACGCGCAGTTGGCGAACCACCATCGTCCATCGGCGCGAACTCGGTGACGGGTCGGCACGGCAGAGAACGGGTTGGCCATCCGAAGGCTGGAGCCGTCACCGTCGAGGACGAGTGCATGGAGACCGTGGAGTCGTTGCCAACTCGCCCCCACCTCGGCGACGCTCATCTGGAGGCGCCCGGCGATCTCGCCCACGACAGGGGCCCGGCCCAGCTCCACGAAGCCGTGATACGTCGTGTTCCGCACCTGAAGATCGGCAGCTTCCATGCCGCTCGAGTGTAGGTGTGACGGATTCGACGTCGCCCATGCTCGGCGGGCCGTCACTCAGTCACTCAGTCACTCAGTCACTCAGTCACTCAGTCACTCAGTCGAACACGACGTTGATCGCCGGGGGCGTGCGCATCATGGCTCCCCGGGGTTGGGGGGCCGGGGCTTCGGGGTCGAGCCTCACGTTGGGGAGACGGTCGAGGATGGCGTTGACGGCCCGGGTCATCTCGAGACGGGCGAGCTGCTGGCCGATGCAGTTGTGGATGCCGCTGGAGAAGCCGAAGTGGCGGCGCCTCGCGCGGAAGATGTCGAAGCGCTCGGGGTGCTCGTACATGGCCGGGTCGTGGTTGGCGGCGCCGTAGAGGAGGTCGATGAAGGTCCCCGAGGGGATGGGCACGCCTTCGACGACGGTGTCCTCGATCGTCTCGCGCATGCTGGCGACGACGGGGCCGTCCCATCGCAGGGCCTCCTCGATGGCCGGACCGATGAGCGAGCGGTCGGCGCGGACCGCCTCCAGCTGATCGGGGTTGGTCAACAGGCCGGTGAGGAGGATGGTCGTCGTCCGGAAGGTCGTGTCGCCGCCGGCGTTGATGAGCTGACGCAGGAACGAGATGACCACATCGTCGGGCAGCCGTTCACCGTCGGTCTCGGCGGTGGCGAGGACGCTCACGAGGTCGGTGCCGGGGTTCCTGCGCCGCTCGGCGAGCATCGCCGTGAAGTACCGGCCGAGCTTGGCCGAGGCCTCGAGCGCCATGTCCATCCGCACGGGCGAGAGGATCTGGGTGACTGTCAACCGGTAGAAGGTGGCGATGTCGCGAGCCGGGAGGCCGATCATCCGGTAGATGACCGTGAACGGGTATGGACGGCAGAACTGCTCGACGAGCTCGGCCCTGCCGTTCTCGCGGAAAGCACCGACGAGCTCGTCGATCACCGGGTCGACGATCCCCGTACCCCACTCCTGGACGATGTTGGGCCGGAACACCCGCTGGAGGGTCTTGCGGTAGCCCGTGTGCTCGGGCTGGTCCATGACGCTGAGCGTGTGGCCGAACGCGGCCCCGAGCGTGGAATCGAACGCCTTGTTCGAGAACACCTCGGGATGGCTCAGCACATGGTCGATGGCCGCGAACGACAGCACCATGTAGTGCGGGGCGTACGCCTGCGGGGGGCTCGGCGGCAATCCCATGGCGTCGCGGAAATCACCAGGCACCACTCCGGCGCTCTCCCGGAGCCGGGCGAGGATCGGGTACGGATCGCTGAGCGTCCCGAAGAACAACTCGTCGCCGAGATGCGGATCCCAGGTGGGGTCGGAGAGATCCTCGATCGGTTCGATCATGGCCATGGTCACGATCCTTCGGTGCTCGATGTTGTCCAGCGGTCTCGGCCGTGAGAGACGCTCCTGCGAAGCGCCGGTTGTGCCCAGGTGCGTCGTCGTCGGTGACGCCTCTCGTGCGGCTCCTCGAACTGCGAACCCAACGTAGTTCGCTCTTCGACGACGGGGGCGTTCGTTCGCGTCGTCGTTCGGGGCCGATCCACGCCTGATGAGGCATGTCGCTCTGCGGATTGGTGGGGTAGCTTCCCTCGCCTGAGCCCCGAAGGGGTCGCTTCAGAAGGGAGGTGCCGTGGCGAGACCGGCGATTCTGACTGTCGACGACGACGTGACGGTCTCGCAGGCGGTGGCCCGTGACCTGCGGGCGCGCTACGCCGAGCGGTACCGGATCATCCGGGCCACGTCGGGCGCAGAGGCACTGGCGGCGTTGGAGGAGCTCGGTCGACGTGATCATCCGGTTGCGTTGATCCTGTCGGATCATCGCATGCCGGAGATGACCGGGATCGAGCTCCTCGAACGGGCTCGACCGATCGCGCCGGGCGCCAAGCTCCTCCTCCTCACTGCATACGCCGACACCGAGGTGGCGATCACCGCGATCAACGAGATCGGCCTCGACCACTATCTGATGAAGCCGTGGGCGCCGCCGGAAGAGCGTCTGTACCCGGTGCTCGACGATCTGTTGGACGATTGGGACCGTGCCAACAGCCAACGATTCGAAGGCGTTCGCGTGGTCGGGAACCGGTGGTCGGAACGGAGCTACGACACGCGGATCTTCCTCGCCCGCAACCATGTCCACTACCAGTGGCTCGAGCTCGACACCGACGCCGAGGCCCAGCGGCTGCACGGCCTCTTCGGCGCCTCGGAGGGCGGGCTTCCTCTGGTGCTCCTGCCGGACGGCACGGTGCTGCACGGCGCGAGCACGCTCGAGCTCGCGAGCGCGCTGGGACTCCACACCACCACAGAAGCAGCGCTGTACGACGTCGTGGTCGTGGGCGCCGGGCCTGCTGGTCTGGCTGCGGCGGTCTACGCGGCCTCGGAGGGCTTGCGGACCATCGTGATCGAACGCGATGCGCCGGGGGGACAGGCAGGCCAGAGCTCGAGGATCGAGAACTACCTCGGCTTCCCGAACGGCCTCAGCGGCGCCGATCTGTCCCATCGAGCGGCGACACAGGCGCGCCGGCTCGGAGCCGAGATGGTGCTCGCCCGCAATGTGCAGTCGCTCGAGTTGCGCGGTTCGATCTTCGCGCTCAGCTTCGACGACGGTTCCGAGATCGAGTCGCGAGCCGTCGTCGTCGCTACCGGCGTGTCGTACCAGTTGCTGACCGCTGAAGGGCTCGCCGACTTCACGGGGAGAGGCGTGTACTACGGCGCCTCGGTGAGTGATGCCCGCACGACCGAGGGCGACGACGTGTATCTCGTCGGCGCTGCCAACTCGGCCGGGCAAGCGGCGCTCCACCTCGCTCAGTACGCACGCCGCGTGGTGATGCTGGTGCGCGGCGAGTCGCTCGAGGCCTCGATGTCGAGGTACCTCGTTGATCGGATCCTCGCCTCCGACAGGATCGAAGTACGTCTACGCACCGAGATCGTCCGGGGTGGCGGCTCCGATCACCTCGAATGGCTCACCCTTGTCGAGCGCGACACCGGGACGCAGCAGGACGTGTCGGCGAACTGGTTGTATGCGTTCATCGGGGCGAAACCGCGCACCGACTGGCTCGCTCACGTCGTCGCGAGAGATGAGCACGGGTTCATCTTGACCGGTCCCGACGTTGGTGCGCTGGGCGGCGTCGACGGCCCCGGCTGGGCGCTGCGACGGCCGCCGTTCCTCCTGGAGACGAGTGCACCCGGCGTGTTCGCGGCCGGCGATGTGCGGCGCTCCTCGATGAAACGAGTGGCATCCGCGGTCGGTGAAGGCTCGAGCGCGATCAGCAACGTGCACCTCTACCTGGAGACGGTATGAGCCTCGCCGACGATCTGCGGGCCGCGTTCCTCACCGCAGAGCTCGACGACGGGCAGCGGGCCGAGCTGATCGATGCCGGGCACGAGATCCGCTTTGCGCCCGATGACGAATTGTTCACCGAGGGCCGCCAAGCAGATCAGTTGTGGATCTTGCTGGAGGGTGAGATCGAGTTGTCGCGTCGGGTCGCCAATCGGAGCAACGTCGTCGCCACGATGTCGACACCGGGTCAATGGGCCGGCGGCCTCGCGGCGTGGGGCGGCGCCGACGGGGTCTACCGGGCGTCTGGGCGCGCCGTGACTCCGGGTCGGTGCCTGGTCGTGCCGTCCGACAAGCTCGCCTCGGTGGTCGGCTCGTGGTCGCCGTTCGCGATGCACATGATCACCGGCGTCTTCCACACGGTTCGCAGTATCGACGCCCATGCCCGCGAGCGCGAGTCGCTCGTTGCCCTGGGAACCCTCGCCGCCGGTCTCGCCCACGAGATCAACAATCCCGCGGCGGCGTCGATGCGTGCTGTCGAAGGGCTGCGAAACGCCAGCGAGTACATGATGTCCTCGCTCGTCGCCCTCGCCGAACAGGGGGTCGCCGCCGATCAGTTCTTGAAGCTCGACCGTTTCCGGGCCGAGCTCCGACAACGTCCCGACGCCGATGACGGCGCCATCGAGCGCGCCGATCGCGAGGATGCCATCGGCTCCTGGCTCGAGGACCACGACGTCGGCATCGCTTGGCGGCTGGCCCCGGTTCTCGCCGCCTCAGGTGTCGACCGTGTCTGGCTGGAGGAGCTCGAAGCCGCCGTCGGCTCCGAGGCGCTGTCGCCGGCGGTGCGTTGGATCACCAGCACGGTCGGGATGATGTCGATCCTCGACGAGCTCGCCGAGGCCACCGCCCGTATCTCGCACCTCGTCGAGGACGTCAAGACGTACTCCGCGATGGATCGCGCAGCGCTCAATCGGATCGACGTGACCGGGGGCATCGAGAGCACGCTCACGATGCTGGCGGTCAAGCTGCGAGACATCGAGGTGGTTCGTGCCTATGACGCCGAGATCCCCGAGATCGAGGTGTACGCGGCCGAGCTCAATCAGGTCTGGACGAACCTGATCGACAACGCCGTCGATGCGATGGAGGGGCGCGGGACGTTGCGCATCGCAACGCTCCGCCGGGGAGCCGACATCGTCGTGGAGCTCACCGACAGCGGGCCGGGCATCGATCCGGCGGTGCTGCACCGGGTCTTCGAGCCGTTCTTCACCACCAAGGACGTCGGCAAGGGGACCGGTCTCGGGCTCGACATCTCGCGTCGGATCGTCGAACGTCACGACGGCGTGATCGAGTTCGACTCACACCCGGGGTCGACCACGGTTCGGGTGCGCCTCCCCATCGTTCGTGAGGCCGTGGTCGCCGGCGCCCGTTCGCAGGTGTGACGGCAGGTTCCCGCACGTTGGATTCGCTCAGGCGCACCAGCCTTCGAGCAGGGCGAGGGCGTGACGGGCGTGGCGCGGGTTGCCGGCGAGGCGAGCGTCGAGATGGGCTCGGCGTTCGTAGAGGTGCAGGCCGTACTCCCACGTGAAGCCGATCGCGCCGGTGAGCTGCAGCAGGTCGTGCAGGATGGCGACGGCGTCGGTGGCGATGGCGGCCTGGGCGAGCAACGCGGTGCGCCCGGCACCGGGGTCGCCGGACGTGAGCTGATCGCCCGCCTTCCTGGCGAGCAGGACCATTCCTCGTACCGTCACGGTGTGGTCGACGATCCGGTGCTGGACGGCCTGGAACCCGCCGATCGGTCGACCGAACGCCTGTCGCGTGCGGGCGTAGTCGATGGTCTGCGCCAGCGTGCGCTCGACACCGCCGAGCGCGTCGGCGGCGAGCAGGAGCCCGTGGAGCGAGAGTGTCGTGGCCCGGCGGGTGGGGTCGCTCGCCACGGCCAGCCCCGAGGCGCCGTCGAAACGCACGTCGGCGCACGAGCGCGTGACATCGAAGCTGTTCTCGTTCACCAGGGCGCAACGCCCGGTGCGGCGGACGTAGGCCATGGCATCGGCGCCGATCACGAGGAAGGCGTCGGCGTGCCCTGCGCCGGCCACGGCGCGAGCCATCCCGTCGACCCGCACCGACGTGTCGGACGCACCCGACGAGACCGACGAGCTGATGACCCCGCCCGGTTCGAGGAGGGCCACGGTGGGCAGCTCGCTCCCGTCGAGCACGGCGCCGACCACCTCGGCCCGCTGGGAGTCGGACAGCCCGGGTGCGAGGGCTGCGGTGGCGGCGGCGGCGCCGGCGTAGGGGGCACCATGCAACGCGGCTCCGAGCTCGTGGCCGACGACGAACGCGGCTTCGATCTCCCACCCGAGCCCGCCGAGATCCTCGGGAACGCACAGGGCCAGCACCCCCAGCCCGGCGAGCTCGGGCCAGGAGTCGCGCCACGCGGGATCGAGCGACGGCGGCCCGCCACCGGATGGACCGCCGCCCAGAGCCCGTCGGACGGTGTCGCGGAGGTCGTGCAGCTCGGCGGCCGATGTCGTCACAGCGAGACGCCGGGAGGCACAACGAGCTCGACGGGCACACGCGGCAACGACATCGGCGTCAAGCTACGGATCTGCCCGCCTCAGGGCAACTGGGTCACACTGACAACAGCGAGCACCGAGCAGCCAGGAGCGAGCACCGAGGAGCGAGCACCGAGGAGCGAGATGGACTCGTCCGGGGGTCGGACCGATCACCAAGGGCCAGCACCGGACGAAGCTGAGCCTCGCGCCGGAGGCTCCGGCGGCGACGACCTCGGAGTCGACGAGTTCCGTGCTCACGTTCGACGGTTCATCGCCGAGCGGGCTCCCTTCCTGCCGTTCCCCGAGGGCGTCCGGTCACCCCGTGACGCCACTGAGGAAGCGGCGATCCGAGCGTGGCTGGGCGCGCTCTACGGCGCGGGCTACCTCGGCGCCGGATGGCCCGTCGAGTGGGGCGGCAGTATCGGGCATGACCCGACGCGCGACCTCGTGCTCATGGAGGAGCTCTACCGGGCCCGGGCCTACCGTCCGATCGAGCAGGTCCTGCTGGCCGCCCATGCGCTCATCGAGTTCGGCTCCGACGCCCAGAAGCGCTGGTACCTCCCGCGCATCCGCAGCGGCGAGCACATCTGGTGTCAGCTGTTCAGCGAGCCCGACTCCGGCAGCGACCTGGCGTCACTGCGAACCCGGGCCGAGGCCGATGGCGACGGCTTCGTCGTCACCGGCCAGAAGATCTGGAGCACCGATGCCCAGTGGGCCGACGTGGGCCTCCTGCTCGCGCGCACCGACCCGACCGTCGACCGTCACGCGGGGCTCACCGCGTTCATCGTCCCCATGGCGGCACAGGGGATCACGGTTCGTCCCATCCGGGAGATGACGGGCGCCGCGGAGTTCTGCGAGGTGTTCCTCGACGATGTCCGCCTGGGGGCCGAGCACGTGCTCGGCCCGCTGCACGGCGGCTGGCCGGTGGTCACGTCGGGGTTGGCGTCGGAGCGGGCGTACGTGGGCGCCAACGCCGTGCAGCTCCAGATGATGTTCGACGACCTCGTTGCCCTCGCCCGCCTCGCCCGTTTCCCCGACGGCAGCCGGGCCATCGACCACGAGGACATCCAGCACCAACTGGCCGTGCTGCTCACCCGAGTGGAGGCCACCAAGCTCGTCGTCGCCGACACCGTGGAGCGGCTCCTGCGCGACGACGAGCACGTGAGCGACGGTCCGCTCGCAAAGCTCGCCTACTCGGAGCTCCATGTGGCCCTTGGGGAAGCAGCTCTCGAGCTGCTCGCGTCATCCGCATCGGTCGATGACGCCGGACGCGAGGTCGTCGACCGCTGGTACGCGGCCTTCCTCTGGGGGCGGGCGCTCACGATCTCGGGTGGCGCGTCTGAGATCCTGCGGGGCCTGATCAGCCGTCAGCTCCTCGGGCTCCCGCGGGCCTGAGATGGTGATCACGCCGACGAAGCCCGTTCCGACCGACCGGGCCGACCGCTACCGAGCCGAGCGGCTCTGGGACGACCGGACCCTGACCGACGGGATCGAAGCGGCGGCGTCGAGCCGTCCCCACATGCTCGCGGTGATCGACAACGAGAGGTCGCTCACCGCCACCGAGCTCGCCCGCGACGTCGCCCGCGCCGCAGCCGTGCTCCGGTCGGGCGGGCTGCGGCCCGGAACCGCAGCGGTGCTCGTGACCGGCAACACCGTCGACGGCGTGGTCGCCTACCACGCCCTCCTGCGCACGGGCGCCACGACGATCGTCCTCGACCGGCGCGTCGGGACGGCCGACGTGGCGCTGGCCGTGGAGACGATCGGCGGCGCCCCGGTCGTGGTGGCCCCCGCCTCCGACATCGGGCGGCTGCTCGCCGGTCTCGAGGTCGACCCCTGGCCGTTGGAGCGCCTGGGCGATCTGTCCGGAGCCGCCGACGGAGCCGTCCTCGACGGCAGTCGCGACACCGCTGGCGAGCCCGAACGCGACGGGCCGGCCGTGGTGTTGTTCACCTCGGGCACCACCAGCCGTCCCAAGGGGGTCGTGCACTCGCTCAACACGCTCACGGCCGGAGCCCGGAACATGGCGCATGTCACCGGCACCCGAGCCGGGACGGTGGTGTTCCTCGTGAGCCCGCTCACCAGCATCGCCGGCGTGATGCAGATGCACCTGTGCGCCGACCAGCACGCCACCTTGGCGCTCGAAGACCGTTTCGAGGCCGAGGCGTCGCTCGAACGGATCAACCAGCTCGGCGCCGAGGTGCTCGGCGGCGCACCCGTGATCGTCGAGCGGCTGCTGCGAGCGGCGGCCGGGCGGGACGACCGCCGTATCGCCCTTCGCACCGTCGCCCTGGGTGGCGCCATGCTGGCCCGCCCGCTCCTCGAGCAGGCCACCGGCGAGTTCGGAATCGTGGCCGCTCGCGTCTACGGATCGTCGGAGGCGCCGAACACCACCGGCAGCCTGCCGAGCGACGACCCCTCCACCCGACTGGGCGACGACGGCGCCTTCATGGCGGGGACCGAGGTGAGGGTGGGCTCCCGGGACCACGCCCAGGAAGGCCTGCTGCGCGGGCCCGCCCTGTTCCTCGGCTACGTCGACCCCGCCGACAACGCCGCCGCATTCGAGGACGACTGGTTCCGCACCGGTGACGCCGTCGACGTGCACGACGATCGGCTCACCGTGGTCGGGCGCATCGCGGAGGTCGTGAACCGCAACGGGCTCAAGATCTCGCTGAGCGAGCTCGACGGTGCGCTGGCCCGTCTTCCGGGGATCGTGGAGTGCGCGGCGTTCGGGGTCGGAGACCCCGACACCGGCGAGCGGCTCGCCGTGGCCGTGCAGCCGGAGGCTGGAGCGACGATCCGGCTCGGCGACGTCGTCGAGCACCTGCGCGCCGGTGGGATCGCCACCCGTAAGCTGCCCGAGCAGCTGGTGGTCTGGGACGGGCCGCTCCCCCGAACCCCCTCGGGCAAGGTCGTCCGGTCACGCCTGGCCGGGGAGTCAGCGGGCCGGCCGTGCGAGCTGGCTGCTCGTGTGCACATCCCGTCGAACCTCGACCGTCCACCGGAGAGCGCATCGTGATCCCGAGCCCTGACGACCACGTGGCCATCAGCGATCTCGTGGCCCGCTATTGCCTGACCCTCGACCTCGACGACACCGAGGGGTGGGTGGCGCTGTTCACGCCCGACGCCACCTACCAGGTGTACGGACGCCCCTGGGTGGGCCACGACGGGCTCCGCCGGATGATGGGCGCCGCTCCCGGAGGCTTGCATCTCGGCGGCCCGCCGGTGATCGAGATGGTCGACGACGACCACGCCCACACGGTGCGGAACCTGCTGTTCATCGAACGCGGTGTCGGCACCCCGCGCTGCGCCGTGTACCACGACGACCTCGTCCGCACCGGCGACGGCTGGAAGATCGCCGCCACCCGGTGCCAGTTCATCGTGGCCGACGGTCTGAGCGACCGCCCCGACCGCTGACCGTACCGACCACCGACCACCGACCACCGACCAGGCTGGTCGGTCCCCAGGCACGGCGGCATGGTTCGCGTTCGTGCTCCACGTCAGCGGGTTGACGCCACCCGTCGGGCTCAACGAGCATCGAGGGTGCGTCGACTCCGTCGGATGGACCACCTGAGAGGGGCGCCAGCGTGAAGGTCACGAGCGCGGCCGCTGTCCGTCGGCGTCTCGGCCAGGCCCGAACCCCGCACGTGGCGATCGTGGGCGGGGGCTTCGCCGGCATCTGCGCCGGCGTGAAGCTCCGACGGGCGGGGATCGAGACGTTCACGATCTACGAGAAGTCGCTCTCCGTCGGCGGCACCTGGCGCGACAACACCTATCCGGGGTGCGAGGTCGACACGCACTCGAACCTCTACGCCTACTCCTTCACGCACCCCGACTGGACGAGGACCCACGCCCGCCAGGCCGAGCTGCAGAAGTACCTCGAGGGTGTCGTCGACGAGTTCGACCTGCGCAACCACTTCCGCACCGGCGTCGGCGTCAACGAGGCGGTGTGGGACGAGCGATCACACACGTACACGCTCGCCCTCGACGACGGGACGTCGGCGACGTGCCAGGTGCTCATCAGCGCAGTCGGCTTCTTGAACGTCCCTCGCTACCCCGACTGGCCCGGCCTCGACACCTTCCGTGGCCCGGCGTTCCACACGGCGCGCTGGGAGCACGAGCACGACCTGACCGGCAAGCGGGTGGCGGTCGTCGGGACCGGATCGAGCGCATCGCAGCTCGTGCCCGAAGTGGCCAAGGTGGCCGGACGGGTGCTCGTGTTCCAGCGCGAGCCCGGTTGGGTGATGCCCAAGGGAGATCGCGACCTGAGCCCCGAGGAGCGGACCGCCCTTCGTCGGCCGTGGAAATGGCAGCGCGAGCGCCTCCGCCAGTTGCGTCGGATCGAGAAGAGCCTCTGGCGCCGCAATGTGTACCGCCCCGGCTCGAAGGTCAACGCCACCTACGAGCAGATGTGCCGCGACTACATCGATCGCGAGTTCGCCGATCGCCCCGACCTGCGCGAGGCCGTCACGCCGACCTACCCCTACTGGGGAAAGCGCGTGATCATGGCGTCGTCGTTCTACCCGACCCTCAAGCGCGACAACGTGGAGCTGATCCCCCGTGCGGTCGCTGCGGTCACCGAGACGGGCGTCGTCGACGTCGACGGTGTCGAGCGCGCGGCCGACGTGCTCGTGATGTCGACCGGGTTCCAGCCCACGAACTACCTCGCGCATCTCGAAGTGATCGGCCGCGGGGGTCGCTCGATCCACGAGCACTGGGCCGGAGAGCCTCGGGCGTTCCTCGGCATCACCGTCCCCGGGTTCCCGAACCTCTTCATCATGTACGGCCCCGGCACCAACGGTGGCGAGATCGTCTGGATGCTGGAGCGCCAGGCAGAGCACGCGGTGCGAGCCGTGCGGCGCCTGGCCCGAACCGGGGCGACCTCCGTCGAGGTGAAGCGCCGCTGGGCCGACCGCTACGACCGCTGGTTGCAGTCGACGATGCAGGGCACGGCGTGGACGGTCTCGAACAACTACTTCAAGTCCGGCAGCGGCAAGGTCGTGACGCAGTGGCCCTACAGCCCCCTCGCCTACCGTGCGCTCGTCAGAGCGCTCGGGCGCTTGTCAGAGACCACGCGGACCCGTTCCGAGGCCAGCGCCCGTGACGGATCGGAA
This sequence comes from Actinomycetota bacterium, assembly GCA_009886115.1. Lineage (GTDB taxonomy): Bacteria > Actinomycetota > Acidimicrobiia > IMCC26256 > VFJJ01 > VFJJ01. The sequence continues at coordinate 811 of VFJJ01000160.1, read as the reverse complement.
CCCCGACCGGTCGGCTGATCGTGGAGAGGCATGGTGCGGTGCACGATCGACGGCGCGATCTCGGCGAGAGCGGAGATCGGATGCCACTCGTCGAGCACCACCGGATCGGTTCACGACGGCGCCGATGTCGCCACGCTGGCGCTCATGGTGCCTTCCGGTCGTAGAGCGAGGTGATGAGTGCCTCGGCGCTCGGGTTACCGACGAGGCCGGCGGCCATCTTGTTCATCATGTAGGCGAAGGTCATGCGGCGATCGAGGTCGACGATGATCATCGACCCGCCGTAGCCGCCCCAGAAGCAGATGCGACCGTCGGGAATGTACGGCAGCGTCGGCGCGGGGGTGAGGGCGTACCCGATACCGAAGCGGACGGGTATGCCGATCACGAGGTCGAAGCCGTTCGACTGCTCGTCGAAGATGAGCGCGATCGTCTCGGGCGACAGCAGCCTCACGCCGTCGACCTCACCGCCGTTGGCGACCACCGCCTGGATCCGGGCCACCGAACGGGCGTTGCCGTGCCCGTTGGCTGCTCCGATGTCGGCTCGACGCCAGGCCTCGCTCGACACCGTTGACACGTCGATCATCGGACCGGTGAAGGTCTTGACCGCAGGACCGTCGGGGTCGATGGTGCTCATGTCGAACGGCATCGGCGGCGGGGCGATCACGTTCGAGACCCGGTGGTCGGCATCGGCCGGCAACCCGATGTGGAAGTCGGCGCCCAACGGGCCAGCGACCTCGTCGGCGAAGAACCGGCGCAGCCGCAAGCCCGTGATGCGCCTGATGACCTCGCCGACGAGGTGGCCCTGGTTCAGCAT
>VFJJ01000182.1 GCA_009886115.1 Actinomycetota bacterium | reverse complement strand
GCGCAGCGTCGTGCTCGGGCTCCTCGTGCTCGGGCTCATGGGGGGTCTCGGCCAGCTCCACCACCGGCGCGGCGGCCAACGACCCGTCGAGCGCGAGCAGGGTCACCCCGCCGCCGGTCTGGACCCCGGTCCGCAGGTCGAATCGCTTGTTCGGCGCAGGCAGCGAAGCGCCGGCGGGACGCGCCTGGACCTGGCCGTAGGTTCCCGTCATGATGCGGTCGACCCAGGTCGCGGCGTCCCGGCCGTCGAGCACGACGGTCCCGCCGCTCGTTTCCACCGACAACTCGGCGCCACCACCCACGATCACAGCCAAGCCGTCGGCCGTGGGAGCGAAGGCACAGAACGGGGGGACGGCGTCGGATTCCTCCTGACCCAGCACCGCGGCGATCTTCCGACCGAGTCGGCGCCCGGGTGCGGCGTCCATGCCGACCTCGCGCACGATCTCGATCAGGAGGTCGAGGACGCGCTCGTCGCCACCGTCGAAGGCCGCCAACACGGCCGAACCGTGACGGGCAACGACTCCCGACCCCGGGGCCACACAGAGCGGACGATCCGTGAAGCTCATCGTTCCCACCTACCAGACGTTCGTTCGGCTGCTCGCGAGGTGACGCGACACTTGACCACAACTGAGGCCTTTAGCCTAGGGGTACCCGGACGGGCGCGCCGCCACCCCCGGGAACTCACACCAGCCGTCCACCGCGGTAGCGCCACCGGGGGGTCACGATCTTCATTGGGCCCTGCAGCCAGAGCCAGGCCACGATCCAGACGGTCACGAAGTGCACGAGGAAGGTGCTGCCGGGCAGCTCCTTGGGAACGTCGGGGACGGCATCGGCCTTGATCAGGATCCACAGCAGCAGCCCTTCGTTGATCGCAGTCCAGAATCCGAAGAACGACGGCCAGTCCTTCTCCCACCGGTACTGCATCAGCCCGTGGTACAGCAGCTCCCAGAGCAGGCCGAGCACGAGCATCGCGGCCACCACCCGGAACGTGATCTTGTAGACGTCGCCGATCGCGGCCCCGTCAGTGTTGGGCAGGACGAACGAGATCAGGGCCGTCCAGAGCCCTCCGATGATCAAGGTGACGAAGATCCGGGTCTGAATCCGACCCGCGAGTGTGGGCGTCATGACTGTGAGCTCCTCATCAGATCCGCTTGTTCCGGGCCCAGTTCCACCAACCGGCGACCGATTTGCCCGGGCCGATCTTCTTGCAGAACCCGAGGTTGGCCAGCTCATCGGCAACCTGCAACGCGACGTACTGGAGCCCGAGGAACGAGTCGACGGGGGCGTAGTAACCCCCGAGGGTGATCGAGCCCGAAGCGAACATCCGGCCCGTCTCGCTGCGGGTGCCGCGGAGCTCGAAGTTCTTCTCCACGTCGAGTCGGCCATTGGGGTTCTTGCCGGCGCCTCCGTGCTTGAGTAGATCGGCGAGCACCCGATGGTCGTCGGTCGTGCCCTCGAGGCCGGTGGCGTCGATGATGTAGTTGGCCGGGATCTCGAGCACCGCACCGTCGGTGGAGCGGATGCGGGTGACGATCAACCCATTCTCGCCCGGGTACACCTCCTCGACCTCGCCGACGTGGGTGCGGTAGTAACCACCGGCGCGGCCCTTGCGCAGCCCCTCCTGCCACTCCTTGCGCCAGGGGGTGTTCGTCCCCCCGATCGAGCGGATGAACGCGATCCGCTCGGGTCCCTCGAGCTTTTCGATCTGGTGCTTGATCGTGCCGCCCCAACCGGCCCGACTGAAGTTGAAGCCCTGGTACGCGAACCCGTGCTCGCCGTACCGCCGAAAGCGCGGCGGACCGGTCGGCCCCGACACGTAGTTGCGGAAGAGATGCCAGATGACGGTCTGCGCGCCGTGCTTCTCACGGTCGCCCAGCAGCCGTTCGACGATGCGCGAGCCGACGATCCCGCTCCCGCGCACCACGACGACGCTGGCGTGACGGGTGAGCTCCTCGTACACGTGATCGTGGGGCTCGTAGGCGTTGACCACATGGCGATAGTCGTTGTACTTCTGCCGGTACTCCTGGAGATCGGCCAGGAAGCGCAAGCCCGGGTAGCCCACCCCCACGTGCACGTAGTTGCAGCGAAAGGCCACCCGCCGCGTGGGCGTCGTTCCGGGCGGCGGTGTGTGGAGCACGAAATAGCCACCGCCGTAGCGTCGCCGGATCACCCGCACCAACCCGGGGACGAGCATCTCGTTCCAGCCGATGCGCACCATCTCCCGGTCGATCGAGTGGAACACCTGTCCGGCCTGGGGCGTCCAGTAGTCGGCCACGATCGGCTCGCTGAACACGCTCCACAGCGGCTTGAAGAAGCCTTCGGGACGCTTGCCGAACGCCTCTCGCACGGCGTACCCCGGCCAGCCCCAGATGTTGTCCATCACCGACGACGAGTCGGAGCGGATGCGCGTGTTCTCGTCGATCTGTGAGTTGGCGCAGAGGTACTTGTAGGTCTGATAGGGGATCGTGTTCTGGCCCAGCACGCGGATCTGGCTCGAGGGGACCCCGGCGATCTTCAGCGTGTCGACGAGGGCGAACGATCCCATTCCCCCACCGACGGTGATGAACGGCACGTCGTAGATGGGGATGCCCGCCGCCGCGACGTCACCGTCGGACCAGATGCTGGTGTTCAGGAGGTGGTCGGTGAGCTCGCCGCTGCCGCCGCTCACGGCAGGGGGGGCTCCGGGGGGGTTCAGTGAAGCCATGCGGTCGGCCTCCTCGTCGATGATTTCCGGTCGATTCGCCGGTGCAGCCGGTCGAGCCGCTCGCAGACCCACCAGACTTGGCGGCAAGGTAGCCCAGCCAGGGCCGGACCTCAATGATCCCTCATCTGGAGAGGGTGGCGCGACCACACCACAAAGCGCGGTCGTACGCCGAGAGAGCCGACGGGGTCCCCGCTTCGCATACGATCCTCCCATGTCTGACCAGTCAGGATCCGGCTCCGGCGCGTCGCACGCCGATCTGGGCATCGAAGGGATCCTCGAGGCTGAGGAGATCGGTCGCGGCGGTTTCGGCGTCGTCTACAAGGCGCGCCAGCCCAGCCTCCACCGCACGGTCGCCGTCAAGCTGGTGTCGTCCGGCGTGCTCGACGAGCGGGCGCGTGACCGATTCGAGCGCGAGCTGCACGCGATGGGCACGCTCTCGGGCCACCCCAACATCGTCACCGTGTTCGACTCCGGGTTCACGAGCGACGGTCGTCCGTTCATCGTGATGGATTTCATGTCGGGCGGATCGGTGGCCGATCGTCTGGCCCGAGGCCCGATCCTGTGGCAGGAGGCCGTCCAGATCGGGATCAAGATCGCCGCGGCGCTCGAGGCGGCCCACCGGGCCGGGGTGTTGCACCGCGACATCAAGCCCGAGAACGTGCTCATCTCGACGTACGGCGAGGCGAAGCTGGGCGACTTCGGGATCGCCCGGGTGCAGGGCGGACCCGAGACCCGTACCGGACTGGTGACGGCGTCCATGTCGCACGCCTCTCCGGAGATCCTCAGCGGGGCCCGCCCGTCGGTCGCGTCCGACCTGTACGCCCTGGGCTCCACGATGCACACGATCCTCGCTGGCGCCCCGCCGTTCTACCGCGAGACCGACGAGTCGCTCGTTCCCATGATCACGCGCATCGCCGTCGAGAACTCGCCCGACCTCCGGCCCCTCGGCGTTCCCGATTCGGTGTGTCGGGTGATCGAGCGGGCGCTCTCGAAGGACCCGCTCCAGCGGCAGACCTCGGCAGCCGAGTTCGGTCGCGACCTCCAGCAGACCCAGATCGCCGCTGGCCTGTCGCCCACGGAGCTCCTCATCGAGATCGGCGGCGAGCCCGTCGCCCCGCGCAGCACCGCCACGTCGGTCTTCACGCCGCTGAGCTCCCAGACCCCGCTGTCGCAGCTCCCGCCACCCCCCACGGGCGGCTACCAGCCCAATCCCACGGGCGGCTACCAGCCACCCCCGACCGGCGGCTACCAGCCCAGCCCGACGGGATACCCGGCCGCTCCCCCGTCGTTGCCTCCGACCGGCGGCTACGACCCCGGCCCGTCCTCCACGAGTGGCCCGGCCCAGCCTGTGGGCCCGAACCAGGGTTGGGGAGCTGCCCCGCAGCCGCCGATCCCCGGACCACCTCAGGGCACGGGCAAGGGCAAGGGCAAGGGCAAGCTCGTGGCGATCATCGTCGCCGTGGTGGTGGCGCTGGGTGGCATCGGCGCGGCCCTGGCCCTCTCGGGCGGCGGCGGAACCGGCTCCGACAACCCTCCCACAACCGAGCGGACGCGCACCGAGAGGACCGAGAGGACCGATCCCGAACCTGACGAGACCACGACCACCGAGGCCGAGGAGACCACCACCACAGAGCCCGAGCCCACCACCACGTTGGGCCCGGTCGGAGACAACGAGATCTCGGTCTTCGACCTGTTCGTGGGGCTGTGCTTCGACACCGAGACCGGCGACGCCAGCTCGGTCAGCGTCGTGACCGAGCGCAGCTGCGACGCGCCGCACGACAGCGAGGTGTACGAGCTCTACATCTTCCCCGAGGGCCGAGGGGCCCCGTACCCCGGCGACGCCACGGTCAACGCCACGAGCGACGCCGAGTGCAAGGCCCGCTTTTCCGACTACGTGGGTGCCGACTACCTGGACTCGCAGCTCGTCATCAACTGGCTCACCCCCAACCAGGGCACGTGGGACGATCCCACCCTCCAGGATCGCGAGGTCGTGTGCTACGTGACCCATCTCACCGATCCCAAGCTCCAGGTGCCGGTCCAGGGCTCCGGCATCTGAGCCGAGGTCATCCGAGGGTTCGGAGCATTTCGGACCACTCCCGCAGGGCGCCCTCCGAATCCAGATCGTGGGCGCGCGCCCCGGCCACGACGATCGCCAGGAGCTCGCCCAGCGCGGTCTCGTCGCCGTGGTGCACCACCGCCCCGGCCAGGTGGCTGATCGTCGCCAACGCCTGCTCGCCCTCGGGGAGCACGATCGGCACGCCCTGCGCCCGCGCCCGCTTGATCATCGTGGCGGCGTAGACCAGCGCCGGCAACGTCCGGGGGACGTCGGCGAACGGTGACGACGCCTCAGGCCCGTCACGTGCGACACGTTCGGCCTGCTTGAGCCGCTCCCAGTCGCTCGTCAAGGCGTCGAGCGTGGCGGGCCTCGACCCGGCGCCGCGGGCCTCGACGGGCACGGTCGCGAACACGTGCGGATGGCGACGCACGAGCTTGTCGTGGATGCCGTCGGCCACCTCGGCCAGCCCGAACACGCCGGTCTCGGCGGCCAGTGTGGCGTGGAAGGCCACCTGGTACAGGAGATCGCCCAGCTCGTCACGGAGGCGGTCGTACGCGGCGGGCTCGATCGGCCCGTCGCCCCCGGGAGCCTCCGCCGGGAGCGCGTCGATCGTCTCGAGCACCTCGTAGGTCTCCTCGAGGAGGTGACGGCGGAGCGAATGATGGGTCTGCTCGGCATCCCACGGGCAACCACCCGGGCCCCGGAGCTGCTCGACAAGCGCCAGGAACCGCGCCAGTGCCTCGACCGGGTTGCGCCGGGTGACGGTCCGGCCGTCGACGTAGATCGAGGTGAGATGGTCGGGCTCCACCACGCCCGAGCGATCGAGATCGGCCAACGCCACCACGGCGACGCGCTCGTCGGGACGCCCCAACCGCTGCAGCACGGTCACCGGCGTCTCAGGCTCGAGCCGTTCCAGCAAGGTGAGCTTGACGTCCGACAGCGCCATCCGATCGACGAGATGGCCGACGAGCGTGGGGACCGCCGCCAGCACCGCGAACGCCTGGGCGTCGACGACCAGCGCACCGTCGGTCATGGGGTCGACACCCAGGCGCGACCAGGCGAGGTCGACGAACGACAGGCCCGGCACCACGACCAGCTCGACGTCCGACCGGTCCCGCAGGGCCCGCACCGTGCGCTCGGCGACCCCGGGGTTCCCGGGCACGGCGAACACGACCGAGCCGTGCTCGGCCGCCTCCGCCACCAGGCGGTCGACGATCTCGGCGTACACGTCGTCGTACGAGCCGGCTCGCTCGTACACGTCGTCGAAGCTCTCGAACACGATCCCCTCGGCAGCGAGCTCGGTCACCGCCGGATGCCGGGCCGTGCGCACATACCGGTGGGTCGTGGCCACGATCGCCGTCCGGGCGACCGGGAGCAGCAGATCGACCCCGCCCGGCCCCAGTCCCACCACGGTGATCTTCATGGTGAGCACCGTAGGCGTCCGAGCGCGAGAGAATGCCGCCATGGCTCTCGATGCAACGGCGGTCCGGGCCCAGGCGATCGAGGCGTGGGAGGGCGACGCGCTCGGCGTGTTGTGCGACTACCTGCTGATCCCGGCCAAGTCACCGGCCTACGAGCCCGACTGGGCCGCGGCGGGCCATCTCGACCGGGCAGCCGAGCTCCTGGCCGACTGGTGCCGGTCACGGCTGGCTCCCATCGCCGGCAGCCGGGTCGAGATCGTGAGGCTCCCCGGTCTCACACCCGTGCTGGTGTTGGAGATCCCGGCCTTCGGCGGGGGTCACCGTCCGGCCGACAGCGACGGCCGGGTCGAGCCCACGGTGCTGGTGTACGGCCATCTCGACAAGCAGCCCGAGATGGCCGGCTGGTCCGAGGGGCTCTCGCCGTGGAACCCCGTCCGGCGGGGCATGCGCCTGTACGGCCGGGGTGGCGCCGACGACGGGTACTCGGTGCTCGCCGCGGTGACCGCCATCGAGTCCATCCACGCCCACGGCGGATCGCACGCCCGCTGCATCGTGGTGGTCGAGGCCTCGGAGGAGTCGGGCTCGCCGCACCTGCCCGCGTACGTCGACGCCCTACGCCCGCGTCTGGGTCGGGTCGACCTCGTGGTCGCGCTCGACTCGGGCGGCCCCACGTTCGACCGTCTGTGGACCACGGCGTCCTTGCGGGGGCTGGTGAACGGTCGCCTCGACGTGCGCACCCACGAGGTGGGCATCCACTCCGGGGGCTTCGGTGGGATCGGACCGTCGACGTTCCGCATCCTCCGGCGGCTCCTCGAGCGCATCGAGGACGCCGAGACCGGGCGCATCCTGCTCGACGAGGCCCACGTGGCGATCCCGGCGTCGCGGGTCGCCGCCGCCCGAGCCCTGGCCACCCTCCTCGGCTACGACGCGATCGCGGCGCGGGTGCCCTTCCTCCCGGGGGTCACGCCCGTCGACGCCGATCCGGCGGAGCTGGTGCTGAACGCGACGTGGCGGCCCGTGCTCGAGGTCACCGGCATCGAGGGGGCGCCGCCGATCGCCTCGGCTGGCAACGTGCTGCGGCCGTCGACCGCGGTCAAGCTCTCGCTGCGCATCCCGCCGACGGTCGACGCCACGATCGTCGCCACCGCGCTCGCCCGGGCGCTCGAGGCCCAGCCTCCCTACGGCGCCCACGTCGGCTACGAGCTGATCGAGCACGCCTCGGGGTGGTCGGCGCCCGAGACCGCGCCCTGGCTGGTCGAGGCGCTCGAACAGGCGTCACAGGCGTTCTGGGGCGCGCCGGCAGGATCGACGGGCGAAGGGGGCTCGATCCCGTTCATGGGAATGCTCGGAGCGATGTTCCCCGAGGCCCAGTTCGTGATCATGGGCGTGAACGGTCCCGGGACCAACGAGCACGGCCCCGACGAGTTCCTGCACCTGCCGTCGGCCGTCAGCATCACCGCCGCCGTCGCTGCGGTCCTCGACGCCCACCGTGTTCACGGCGACGAGCCCGCACCCTGACGGGCATCCCGCCAGGCGCCTCTCGCGGCCGCCCCCCCGCCCCGTTCTTTGTGGCCAGCACCGCGCCGAGGGTGGGCTCAGCCACAAAGAACGGCTCAGGTGGGCACGAGGTCGCTCAGCAGGCTCACCAGAGCCCGCACGACCAGGAGGGGGTCCTGCTTCTCGCCGAAACGCGTCGCCGCCGCGGTGGGCACGATGATGTCGCCCGATTCCTTCACGATGGCCTTGGGCGCGAGCCGCTTGAGCCGGATCTTCTGCGACTCCTTGAGCTCCAACGGCCAGATGCGGGCCTGTCCCTTCTGCACGCCGATCTCCCTGATTCCCAGGCGCACGCACTGGGCCCGCAGCTTCGCCACCTCGAGCAGCGCCCGGGCCGGTTCGGGGGGCGGTCCGTAGCGGTCGCCCCACTCGCTGGCGATGTCGTCGACATCGGCCGAGCCGGAGACCGCGGCCAGGCGACGGTAGGCCTCCATGCGGAGATCGTCACGGGTGATGTACTCACGGGGGATGTTCGCGTCGACCGGGACGTCGATCGTGACGTCGGCCTCCACCGGGAGGGGCTCCCCCTTGAGCTCGGCCACCGCCTCGCTCACCATCCGGCAATAGAGGTCGAAGCCCACGGCGGCGATGTGGCCCGACTGCGCGCCGCCGAGCAGGTTCCCGGCCCCCCGGATCTCCAGGTCGCGCATGGCGATCTTGAACCCCGACCCCAGCTCGGTGAACTCCCCGATGGTCTTGAGGCGCTCGTAGGCCTCCTCGGTGAGCTCCCGATCGGCGGGATGGAACAGGTACGCGTACGCCCGCTGGCCCGAGCGCCCCACGCGACCGCGGATCTGGTAGAGCTGCGCCAGGCCGAGCAGGTCGGCCCGGTCGACAACCAGCGTGTTGACCGTGGGCATGTCGATGCCGCTCTCGATGATCGTCGTGCACACGAGCACGTCGTGCTCGCGATCGGAGAAGTCGAGCACGACCCGTTCGAGCGAGCCCTCGTCCATCTGCCCGTGGGCCACGCACACCCGGGCCTCGGGGACGAGCTGGCGGATGTCGGCCGCGACGTGCTCGATGTCGGCGACGCGGTTGTGCACGAAGAACACTTGACCCTCCCGCAACAGCTCCCGGCGGATGGCCTCGGCCACGGCCCGCTCGTCGTAGTCGCCGACGTAGGTGAGGATGGGCTGGCGGTCCTCGGGCGGTGTCTGCACGAGCGAGAGGTCGCGAATGCCGGTGAGGCTCATCTCGAGCGTACGCGGGATGGGCGTGGCGGTCATCGTGAGCACGTCGACGTTCGCCCGGAGCTGCTTGATCTTCTCCTTGTGCGACACGCCGAATCGCTGTTCCTCGTCGACGACGAGCAGGCCCAGGTCCTTGAACGCCACGTCCTCCGAGAGCAGCCGGTGGGTGCCGATGACCACGTCGACCTCGCCGCTTCTGAGGCCGGCCAGCACGCCGTTGACCTCCTTCGTCGAGAGGAACCGCGAGACCGCCTCGACACGCACGGGGAAGCCGGCGAAGCGCTCCTTGAACGTGACCCCGTGCTGGTTCGCGAGCAGCGTCGTGGGAACGAGCACGGCAGCCTGCTTGCCCTCTTGCACGGCCTTGAACGCGGCCCGAACCGCGACCTCGGTCTTGCCGTAGCCCACGTCGCCGCAGACCAGGCGATCCATCGGGATCGGCGATTCCATGTCGGCCTTGACGTCGTCGATGGCCTTCGCCTGATCGGGCGTCTCCTCGAACGGGAACGTGTCCTCCATCTCCCGCTGCCAGGGCGTGTCGGCCCCGAACGCGTGTCCCCGCAGGGTCATCCGCTGCTGGTAGAGCCGCACGAGATCGGCCGCGATCTCGGCCACGGCCTTGCGCACCTTCGACCGGGCCTTCGCGAAGTCGGTGCCGCCGAGACGATGCAGCGTCGGGCTCTCGCCGCCGGTGTACTTCCGAACCGTCCCCACCTGGTCGGTCGGCACGTAGAGCCGATCGCCGCCCCTGTACGCGAGCAGGAGGTAGTCGCGCTCGACCCCTCCGATTGAGCGTTGCACCATGCCCTCGTAACGTCCGACGCCGTGGATGTCGTGCACCACGAAGTTGCCGGGGGCCAGGTCGCTGTAGAGGTCCTGGCCTCGCCGCGCCCCTCGGGCCTTGCGGTGCACACGGCGACGCCCGGTGAGGTCGGCCTCGCCGATCACCGCCAGCTTCAGCGACGACACGAGAAAACCCCGGTCGAGCGGCGCGACCACGACGTCGGTGGCGCCCAAACGTGCGCCACCTTCGGCCAGCACGGCCCGAAGCCGCACCGCCGATCCCTCGCCGTCGGCGGCGACGACGATCCGCCAGCCCTCGGCCAGGAGCGTGTTCAGGCGCGACGCCAACGCCTCGGCGTCGCCGGCCGTGCCGTCGAACGGGGTGCCCGAGATGAACGGGGTGTCGGGGTTGTCGGGCACGCCGAGGACGGTCCACGTGTCGGCTGCGGTGTGCGCCAGCAGGCGCTCGAAGGGCAACGACAGCTTCGGGAACCCGGCGTCGTCGGCCGATGCCGCCGCCCCCCACGTCTGGGCCAGCGACCGTCCGAGCGATTCCTCCTCGGCGAGCAGGTCGTTCACCCGGTCGCGCATGCGTCGCGGCTCGATCAACAGGACCAAGGCATCGGCGGAAACCAGATCGGTGAGCAGATGCTCGGCCGAGGTCAACCACGGCAGCCACGACTCCATGCCGTCGAACAGCTGCCCCTCGGCCAGGCGCTCCCAGTGGGCCCGACCCCAGGGCTCGAGGGCGACCAGCGCTTCGGCCCGGCGGCGCACGTCGACCGTCGGCAACAGCTCGCGGCACGGGAAGACCATCATCTCGTCGAGATCACCGGTGGCCCGCTGGTCGGCCACCGAGAACGACTGCAGCCGCTCGACCTCGTCGCCCCAGAGGTCGATGCGCATCGGATGGTCGGCGGTCGAGGGGTACACGTCGACGATCGAGCCCCGCACGGCGAACTCGCCCCGGGCCTCCACCTGGTACTCGCGCCGGTACCCGGCCGCGGCCAGACGGGCGACGAGGTCGTCACGGTCGACGATGGTTCCCGCGCTCACGACGATCGGATCGATGTCCTCGACGTGCGGGCCCAACCGCTGCACGAAGGCCCGCACCGGCGCCACGAGCACCTGAGGGAGGTGCTCGCCGCCCATCCGCAAACGCCACATGACCCGGAGCCGTCGACCCATCGTCTCGACGTTGGGCGAGACCCGCTCGAACGGCAACGTCTCCCAGGCTGGGAACGCCTCGACAGCGGGCATCGCCCGGGTGCCGGCGCCGAGGAACTGCCGGAGATCGGCTGCGAGGCGCTCAGCCTCGTTCTGGGTGGGCACCACCACCACGATCGGCGTGCGCCGCGACAGGCGGGCGACACCGGCGATCACGAAGGGGCGCACCGCTTCCGAGACGGCGATCACCTCGGCCGAGCCGGCCAGACCCGACAACGCGGGCTCGTCGAGCAGCAGCTGGGGCAGGTGCGCGAGAGGCGCGGGGGCGCTCGGGATCGTGGTCATGGCGAGCGCGAGGCTACCCACTGCCCAGCCCGACCCGGTCGTGGGGCCACGGTCCCACACCGGTTTGCTCGTCGGGTCGGTGCCGCGGTCAGACCTTGGTGTTGTGGCGGTTCATCGCCTGGTCGATGCCGTCGGCGACGATGGACTCGATTGCATCTGCGGCCAGCTCGAGCGTCACGTCGATCTGCTCGCGCTCGGCCTTGCCGAAGCGCTTGAGCACATGGTCGACGCCTCGGCTGGCTCCACCGGGCGGCTTGCCCACACCGATGCGGACCCGGGCGAAGTCCTGGGTCTTGAGGTGGGCGACGATCGATCGCAACCCGTTGTGCCCGGCGAGCCCGCCGCCGTTCTTGACGCGCAGGGCAGCCGGCGCCAGATCGAGCTCGTCATGCACCACGATGAGCTGCTCGGGGGTGATCGCCGCGTAGCGCACGAGCGGACCGACGGCCATTCCCGACTCGTTCATGTACGTCGAAGGCACGGCGAGCGTGACGCGCCTGCCGGCGATCTGCACGTCACCGACCATGGCCCGCTCGGCCCGGGATCGCTTCAGGGAGCCACCGTGGCGTCGCGCCAGGATCTCGACGACCTCGGCGCCCACGTTGTGGCGCGTCTTGGCGTACTCCGGACCCGGGTTGCCGAGCCCGACAACCAGGAAGTCGGCCACGGCTCAGGAGGCCGGTGCTACTCGGCGTCGGGAGCGGCCACAACCGTGGTGGCACCACGCGGGATGGGCATGTGCGCGACGAGCACGTCGGCCTCGGTCACGAGCGTCACGCCCTCCGGGATCGCCAGCTCGGACACCAAGAGCTGGTCGCCCATCGCCAGGCCGCTCACGTCGTGCTCGATACCCGAAGGGATCGAACCGGCGGGCGCGGCGACCTTCACGTGGAAGACCAGCTGCTCGAGACGCCCGCCCTCGCGCACGCCGATCGGCTCACCGACGAGGATGACCGGGATCTCGGCCTCGATCGACTGGCCGGCCATCACCCGGACGAAGTCGACGTGCAACAGCGTGCCGCGAACGGGGTGGCGCTGGACCTCACGGGCCAGGGTCAGCTGGCTCGACGTGCCCACCTTGAGCTCGATCAGCGTGTTGGACCCACCCGTGGCCTGGAGGATGTGCTGGAGCGCCCGGGCCGGCACCGAAACCTGCTCGCAGACTCCATCGAGGCCGTAGACGATGCCAGGAACCAGACCCTCACGACGCAGCTTGCGCGACGGCGATTTGCCGGTGTCGGGGCGGAGTTCGACGACGAGCTGGACCTGGTTCATGAAGGCGCGTCCGTTCGGTTGTTTCCGTAGCCGTTGGGGCCCGGTCGGCGCCCCAGAGTCCTTGACCCCCGAAGTGGCAGGAGGTGATGCGCCATTCTGACGCGACCCCGACCGTCGGAATCGAACCGGAGCGAGAAGGTCCTTGACGCGACGGTCAGATCCCGAGTAAAGGCGCCGCGCTCAGAAGTTCTCGCCCTGGAAGATCTCGCTGACCGAGGTGTCCTCGAACACGGCGTCGATGGCGTCGGCGATGAGCGGGGCGATCGAGAGGATCCGCAGGCTGTCGAACTGCTTTTCACTCGGGATCGGCAACGAATTCGTGACGATGACCTCACGGATCGACGAGTTCTTGAGCCGATCGACGGCGGGATCGGAGAGCAGGGCGTGCGTGGCCGCCACGTAGACCTCGGTGGCGCCGTTGGCCACGAGGAGCTCGGCCGCCGAGGTGATGGTGCCTGCGGTGTCGATCATGTCGTCGATGAGCACACACGTCCGACCGGCGACCTCACCCACGATGTGGAGCGCCTGGGCGACGTTGATGGTGCCTCGGGGCCGACGCTTGTGGATGATCGCCAGATCGGCGCCGAGGTGGTTGGCGAACTTCTGGGCGCGCTTGACACCACCGGCATCGGGCGAGACCACGACGACGTCGGTGCCCGCGGTCACCTCGGCGAGGTAGTTCGTGATGACGGGCAGGGCGGTGAGGTGGTCGACGGGGAGGTTGAAGAACCCCTGGATCTGCCCCTGGTGGAGATCGACGGTGACGACCCGGTCGATGCCGGCGACGGTCAGCATGTCGGCGACGAGACGGGCCGTGATGGGCTCTCGCCCTTCCGACTTCTTGTCCTGACGCGAGTACCCGTAGAACGGGCAGATCACCGTGATGCGCTTGGCCGAGGCGCGCTTGGCCGCGTCGACCATGATGAGCTGCTCCATCAGGTGGTCGTTGACCGGGTCGGAGTGGCTCTGGATGATGAACACGTCGGCGCCGCGGATGCTCTCGCCGTAGCGGGCGTAGATCTCTCCGTTGGCGAACGTGGCGAGGTGCACCTCGCCGAGGGGCTCGCCGAGCGCGGCCACGACCTCCTGCGCCAACGGCACGTTGGCCCGCCCGGTGACCACGACGAGCTTCTTCTTGGAAACGAGCTCCACGCCTGACTCCCGTCGTTTGCTGCGCACAAAGCCAACTCTCGCGCGTCGGAGCGAGCGACGAGTGATCAATCAGCGATCAGCAGACAGCAATCAGCGCTCGGCGAGGGTCAGTGGTGCTCGTCGTCGGCGCCGCGCTCGGAGGCCCAACCCTCGACGATCTTTGCGGGCACGCCCTTGGCCAGTGACCGTGGCGGGACGTCGCGGGTGACCACGGCTCCTGCGCCGGTGTACGAACCCTCGCCGATCACGATCGGGGCCACCAGGACCGTGTTCGAGCCGGTCCGCACGGACGGGCCCACGATCGTGCGGTGCTTGTGGGTGCCGTCGTAGTTCGCCGTGATCGTGCCGGCACCCAGGTTGGCGCGCTCGCCGATCTCGGCGTCACCCACGTAGGCCAGATGCGGCACCTTGGCGCCGGCGCGGATGTCGGCGTTCTTCGTCTCGACGAACGTCCCGACCTTGGCGCCCGAGCCCAACGTGGTGCCGGGGCGGAGGCTGGCGTAGGGACCCACGTTGGCGCCGTTGCCGATGTCGCAGTCGCGGGCGATCGAGTAGGTGACGCTGGCGTCCTCGCCCACGACGGTGTCGACGAGGCGGCAGTCGGGCCCGATCTCCGAGCGGTCGCCCACGGTCGTACGCCCCTGGAGATGCACGCCCGGCCACAGCCGGATGTCACGCCCGAGGACGACCGACACGTCGATGTAGGTGTGTTCGGGGTCGACCATGGTGACGCCTTCGCGCATCCAGTGGTCGTTGATCCGTCGGCGAACCTCGGCCTCGGCGGCCGCGAGCTGCGCCCGATCGTTGATCCCACCCGCCTCGATGCAGTCGGGGGCGATGACGGCGTCGACCCGATGCCCCGCCTGGCGGAGGAACGCCACGGCATCGGTGAGGTAGTACTCGCCCTGGGAGTTGTCGGGGGTGATCCGACGCAATGCCGGAGCGAGCAACGCCCGCCGGAAGCAGTAGATCGAGGTGTTGATCTCGTTGATCGCCAGCTCGGCCTCGGAGGCGTCGCGGTGCTCGACGATGCGGTCGACTCGCCCGTCACGGTCACGGACGATCCGGCCGTACCCGGTGGCGTCGGGGACGACAGCCGTGAGCACGGTCGCGGCGGCGCCCGACGACCGGTGCAGGTCGACCATGGCCCGCAACGTGTCGGCGCGAAGCAGCGGGGTGTCGCCGGGGACCACGAGCACGTCGTCGTCGTCGGAGAAGTCCTCGGGGATGACGGTGAGGGCCACGGCCATCGCGTCGCCCGTCCCGCGTTGCTGGGCCTGCAGGACCGACTCGACGGGAACCGGGGCATCGGCGTTCTCGGCCAGGGTCTTGGACACCCGCTCGGCGCCGTGGCCGACGACGACGACGACCCGGTCGAGCGGCAGCGACCCGACGGCGTCGAGGACGTGCAGCACCATCGGACGGCCGCACAACGGGTGCAGCACCTTCGGGACCGCCGACTTCATCCGGGTTCCCTCGCCCGCTGCCAAGACGATGGCGGTGAGGGGACGAGCTCCAGCAGACATGCGGTTCCCTTCAGAGGTGCTCGGCTGACGGGCGGTGGTTCAGCAGCTCGGGGGCCAGGACTCGAACCTGGACCAGGGACTCCAAAGGACCCTGTGCTGCCGATTACACCACCCCCGATCGTTCGCCGATCGAGACTAGTCGTCGCCGGGGACGCCCCTGGTCCACGATGTCCCAGGGACCCGGTGACCGGTGACCGGTGACCCAGTGCCCGAGCCGCCGATGTCGGTTGGGCTCCGATCGCGCCGAGCGGCCGCCCGATGGCCCGAGCGTGCGCCCGGGCCGGGAACGGCCGCTCAGATCCAGACTCTTGCGCTCGGCTCAGGAGCTACTTGCCGGCGCGACGTTGCCAGCGGGTGCGCTTGAGGAGCTTCTTGTGCTTCTTCTTACGCATGCGCTTGCGGCGCTTCTTGATCAGGGATCCCATCGGGGCGGGAGGTTAGCGGGCGATCGTGCCGGAGTTCACACTCGGCGGCGCGGGGGCTCCAGATCGTGGACGGGCCGGTCGACCAGCGGCGACGTGACCACCGTTCCCGGCCCCGCCCGAGCCGTCGCGATCTCTGCTCGCCGCTTGGCCCCGGTGTCGTGGAGGTCGACGATCACGATCAGCGACGACCCGCTTCCTGCCAGGAGCGCCGGCGCCCCCATGACATCCTCGACGGCCGTCCGGTACGCATGCAGCCGGGGCTCGATCGACTCGGCGGCCGGCTCGAGGTCGTTGCGCAACGAGGGGAGCCAGGGCACGCTGGTGCGGAGCGGAGCCGGCACCGCGAGCTCCCGGCCGACCGGTCGGCCGAGACGGTCCCACGCCCGGTACACAGCTGGCGTCGAGCACGCGAACGCCGGCGTGAAGACGGCGACGGCGAGACCGGGCGCCTGTCTGGAGATCGTCTCGACCACCTCGCCCCGGCCCTGCATCCGGGCAAACGCTGCGCCGGCGAGGCACACGGGAACGTCGGAGCCGATCATGGCCCCGATCGCCGCGAGCTCCCGATCGGAGATGAGCTGCTCGGCGTCGAGCAGCCGGCGGGCGATGAGCAGCGCGGCCGCGGCGTCGACCGAGCCGCCGCCCAGACCGCCTCCAGCCGGGATGCTCTTGTGCAGCTCGAGATCGAGGCCGAGTTGGGGTCCGGGCATGGCGGGCTCCCGTGAATCCAGCGCGGCGCGGAGCCCGGTGACCGCCCGGACCACGAGGTTGCGCCCGTCGGCTGGGACCGGGAGGAGCCCGTCAGCCGCTCCGTGGACGGTCAGCATCACGTCGTCGCGCCCGGCAGCCAGCGTGGCCGAGAGGAGGTCGGACGGGCCGCCGAACGCCACGAGGGCGTCGAGCTCGTGGAACCCGTCCGAGCGGACGCCGGTGACGCGAAGCGAGAGCGTGAGCTTGGCATGAGCTCGCATCCCGACCGTCCGCGCAGAATCTGCGCCAGATTCGGCGCGGGTACGCGCAGAATCGGCGGACGAATCTGCGGACGATTCGGCGGACGAACGCGCAGAATCTGCGCCAGAATCTGCGGGCGAATCGGTCACGGGATCGCCCCAGCGGCTCGATCGGCGGCGGCTCGGGCGACGGCCGCCCAAGAGTCGAGATCGAGGGTCTCGGCCCGGGCCGAGGGGTCGACCCCGGCAGTCGTCAGCACGGGCCCGGCCGCGTCGCCGAGCACCGGGGTCAGCGAGCGCTTGAGGGTCTTGCGTCGCTGGGCGAAGCCGGCCCGGACGAGCGTGAAGAGCCGGGCCGGATCGTCGACGGTCACCGGTGGTCGGGCGTGACGTTCGAGCTTCACCAGCGCCGAGTCGACGTTGGGGCGGGGCATGAACACCGTTGGCGGGACGGCGCCGGCGAGCCGGGCCGACGCGAAGTAGGCGATCTTCACGGTGACGGCGCCGTAGGCCCCGGGCCCGGGGCGGGCGCACCAGCGCTCGGCCACCTCCCGTTGCACCATCACGAACAGGCGGGTGATCGCCGGAGCGGTCTCGAGCACGGTCACGACGAGCGGCGTCGCGATGTTGTAGGGGAGGTTGGCCACGAGCGACCACGGCCGGTCCGACGGCGACTCCGTGTCGGGCGTCCCGGCACCCGTCCCGGCACCCGTCCCGAGGAGCTCGCCCCAGTCGATCGTGAGCGCGTCAGCCAAGACGACCCGGACCCGATCGGCGACCCCGGCGGTGGTCAGCACCTCGTCGAGGACCGGGATGAGGTGCCGGTCGAGCTCGATGGCGACCACGGTGGCTCCGGCGTCGACGAGCGCCAACGTCAACGACCCGATGCCGGGCCCGATCTCGACGACACGGTCGCCCGGCGCGACACCGGCGAGGCGCACGATCCGACGTGCGGTGTTGGGGTCGGCCAGGAAGTTCTGACCCAGGGCCTTCGACGGGCGTCCGCCATGGCGGGCAAGGAGGGCCGCCACGTCGGCCGGCGAGAGCAGCTTCACCCGCCGGAGGCTACGTGACCCGGCGTTCTTTGCGTCTCGCGCCGCGCCCGAAGCGGAGTTGGACGCAAAGAACGGCCAGCACGGGACCGCTCACCCGTCAATAGGAGATGGTGACCCGGATGACCCCGGTGCTCAGGTCGGCGATGGCCGAGAACTGGTCGGGATGCAGGTCGATGATCCGGCCGGCCCCGTACGGTCCCCGGTCGTTGACCGTGCAGTTGACCGACGCACCATTGGCCTGGTTGGTGACCGTCACGACCGTCCCCTTGGCCAGGGTCCTGTGGGCACATCCTCCCGAGAGGGGCGCGTGGTCGTAGAAGGTCGCCCCACCGGTCTGGGTCCCACTCTCGAGCTCGGGATCGGGCTTGATCTCATACTGGGAATCGGGTCCGCGAGTCGACGGGCGTCCGCTCGTCGGAGCCGGAGCAGGCGGCGCGCTGGCGGGGCGGGGCTTGGTACCGACCCGTACGACGCGATCGACGGGCTCGGCGACGCGTTCCTCCGACAGCATCGTGCGCGAGATCTCGACCCCGTCATGGCTCACCACACGGGCTCGCGTGCGCACCAGACCCGGCGAACCCTCGATGTCGACGACCTCGCGACCGACGGTGAGGTCCGGATCGTCATGGCGATGCGTCACGAACGGGAGCGGCGTCTCGGCTTCGACGACGCCGTCGAAGACCCTGACCAAAGTGATCGACTCGCCATTGGCGATCGGGGCGTCGAGCGCCGGCGTGACCTCGTCGTCGGAGGCGACGGTGATCCCTCCCGAGGCCAGGACATCGGCGACGGTCCGCCCGGTGAGCACCACGAACTGACGCTCACCGTCGACGTTCACCGCCACGCTCACGGCGTCGCGGAGCACGAGCGTCTGCCCCGGCTCGAGCGGCGAGCCGTAGGGCGGGTCGATGGTGTCGGGATGGCGTCCGAGTGCGTCGACGACGGCATCGACGGTCGACGCCGTCGTCCACAGGGTCGACAGGGCACCGTTGTCGTCGAGGGTGACCGGGTGGGCTCGCACGATGTCGATGGCCATCCCGTCGATGACCGACGTGGTGAGCGACGGCTCGACGTCGTCGTAGGGACCGACGACGACGTCGTGGTCGATGAGCAACTGGCCGACGGTCACCGGCGTGCGGGCGACCAGGACGTTCTGGCCTTCGAGGCTGACACGCACCTCAGGCCGGGTCTGCACGAACACCAGCGCGGTCACGAGGCCCATCGAGATGAGGACCGGCGGTAACCATCGCGTGATTCGACCTGCGTTCATTCGCTGCCCATGCGCTCGACGAAGGGTCCGCTCCCGACCTGCATCTCCGGGCCGCATCAGTGGACCTGGTTGCGGTCGCCGGCGGTCGGTGAGCCTCGCGGCTCCGACCGGGGGAAACGGATCCCGCTGGAGGTGACCCAACCTAGCAACGCGCACAGGGGCAGGCAACATTCACCACGTCGACGACTGCGGAGCGTGACCGGGGATTTGGGCTCAGCCGCCCACCATCGGATCCCGTTCCGAAGCGGGCACGACGAGGTCGAAGACGCGAGCGGCGTTGCGCGCCGTCATCGATGCGATCGCATCCGGTGTCGTCTCGCGGGCCGCGGCCAGCGCATCGCCAACTGCGGTGAGGAACGCCGGCTCATTGGTGCGCCCCCGGTGCGGGACGGGGGCCAGGTACGGAGCGTCGGTCTCGACCAGGAGCCGATCGTCGGGCGTGATACGAGCCGCGACGCGGAGGTCGTGCGCGGTCTTGAACGAGACGATGCCACTGAACGAGAGGTGAGCACCCAGCGTGAGTGCCTCGTCGGCCTCCGACGGTCCACCGGTGAAGCAGTGGAAGACCGTCCTCGGCGGCATCCCTTCGTCGCGGAGCACCCGGAACGTGGGCTCCCATGCGTCGCGGGTGTGGATCACCAGCGCGCGATCGAGCGAGTGGGCCAGCCGGATGTGGCGCCGGAACGCCTCCTCCTGCGCGGCCTCGGGAGAATGGCCGTAGTAGAGGTCGAAGCCGGTCTCGCCGATGCCGACGACCCGGGCCGAGGCGCCGGGCCCGCCGACCAGGTCGGCCAGGGCGTCCCACTCGGCGTCGAGGTTCGATGCGTCGTGCGGATGGAGGCCGACCGTGGCCCACACGTCGGGATGGGTCTCGGCCAGGGCGATCGCCGCCCGGGAGCTCTCGAGGTCGCACCCCACGCACACCATGGCCACGACCCCGGCCGCCCGGGCCCGATCGAGGACGGCCTCGACGGGCGCGTCGTCGCGCCCGTACGGCGGCTGGACGTGACAGTGGCTGTCAACCCACGAAATTTGCGCGGAATTGCTCACCGGGTGCGCATTTCCGCGCAAATTTCGGTGGGGTGGGGGGCGGTCACGGGGTCACGGGGTCACGGGGTCACGGCGTCGGCGGGGCTTCCATGCGGGGGAAGAGGGGGGCGCCCTTCTCGAGG
>VFJJ01000087.1 GCA_009886115.1 Actinomycetota bacterium | reverse complement strand
CCCCATGATCCTGACCCCCATGATGACTGCTGCGGAGATGCTGGGAGACACGATCGCCGTCGTCGCGCTCGATCGGAGGATCTGGTGGTACTCGGCCCGCGCGGCCGGGATCATCGCCTGGGCCCTGGCCTCCGCAGGGGTCATCTGGGGAATCTGGCTCTCGGGTCGGCCCCGCGGCCGGGGCCCGCGCCCGGCGTGGCTCCTCGATCTGCACCGTTTCCTCGGCGGGCTCGCGCTGGCATTCACGGCGGTGCATCTCGGCGGGCTCGTCGCCGACAGCTACTTCCACTTCTCGTGGGCCGAGCTCTTCGTGCCCGGTCGCTCGCCGTACCGGGCCGGGGCCGTGACGCTCGGGATCGTGGCCCTGGGTGGCGCGGTCGTCCTCGAGGCCACGTCGCTCGTCATGCGCAGGCTGCCCCGCCGGGTGTGGCACACGATCCACGTGGCGAGCTACGGGGTGTTCGTGCTGGCGACCGTCCACGGCTGGCGGGCGGGCACCGACACCGCCGGCCAGACGGCGCTGCGCTGGGCCTATCTCGGCGTGGCGGCGCTCGTGGCCGTCATGACGGTCGGGCGTGTCGTCACCGCGGCCGCAGCCGGACGGCGCCGGCGGGGAAGCGCCGGCGGTGCGATGCCGGCCCACCCGGCGCGACGGCGAGTTGAGCGATCGGCACCACGGACCTACCCTGCGACACCTGACGACCCACCGGCGCCTGCCGTGCTCGACCGGCGCCCCATCTCCGAAGGAGCCGCGCCATGGGCAACGACACCTGGGGCTTCGAGACCAAGATGATCCACAGCGGCGCGACGGCCGATCCGACAACGGGCGCCCGGGCCGTGCCGATCTACCAGACCACGAGCTACGTGTTCCGCGACACCGAGCACGCCGCGAACCTGTTCGGGCTCAAGGAGCTCGGCTTCATCTACAGCCGCATCATGAACCCCACACAGGACGTGTTCGAGCAGCGGATGGCCGCCCTCGAAGGCGGCGTCGCCGCCCTGGCCGTCGCCTCGGGGCAGGCCGCCGAGAGCCTGGCCCTGCTCAACCTCTGCGACGGTCCGGGCCACATCGTGTCGTCGGCGTCGCTGTACGGCGGCACGTACAACCTCCTCCACTACACGCTGCCCAAGATGGGGATCGAGACGACGTTCGTCGACGTCGACGACATGGCGGCGTGGCGGGCAGCCGTTCGGCCCGACACCAAGGCGTTCTTCGGCGAGAGCATGGGCAACCCCAAGAGCGACGTCTTCCCGTTCGAGGAGGTCTCGGCCATCGCCCACGAGCACGGCATCCCGCTCGTGATCGACAACACCGTGACGACGCCCTACCTCTGCCAGCCGTTGCGTCACGGAGCCGACATCGTCGTGCACTCGGCGACCAAGTTCATCGGCGGCCACGGCACCTCCATCGGCGGGGTCATCGTCGACGGCGGCACGTTCAGCTACGAGGACAGCGGCCGGTTCCCGAACTTCACCGAGCCCGACCCGTCGTACCACGGTCTCATCTTCGCCCAGCTCCCCGCTCCCTTGTTCCCCGCCCGATACGTGCTCAAGGCCCGGCTCCAGGGTCTACGCGACCTCGGTGCCGCCGTGTCGCCGTTCAACTCGTTCCTGTTCATCCAGGGGCTCGAGACCCTCTCGCTGCGGATGGAGCGGCACTGCTCGAACGCCCAGACCGTCGCCGAGTGGCTCGAGGCCCGCGCCGAGGTCCAGTCGGTGAACTACGCCGGTCTCGCCTCGTCTCGCTGGAACGCCCGGGCCAAGCAGTACCTGCCCCGCGGCGCCGGCGCCATCATGGCGTTCGAGATCGCGGGTGGCATCGAGGCCGGGAAGCGTTTCATCGAGGGGCTGGAGCTGTTCTCGCACCTGGCCAACGTGGGCGACGTGCGGTCGTTGGCGATTCACCCGGCGTCGACCACGCACTCGCAGCTCACCGAGGACGAGCAGCGCAGCACCGGCGTCACGCCCGGCCTGGTGCGGCTGTGCATCGGCGTGGAATCCGTGGGCGACATCATCGCCGATCTCGAGACCGGGTTCCGCGCGGCCACGAGTGGCTGAGGCCCGGCGCCCCAGGGTCGGCGCAGGGTGACGACCGACCCGATCCCTCCGAGCGGGGCCTGGCGTCCCGGTGCCGATCCGGGGCGTCGGCGGTTCGCGACCGTTCACCAGAACCGCCCCTTCCAGCTCGAGCAGGGCGGTCACCTCGCCGAGATCGTGGTCGCCTACGAGACCTGGGGAACGCTCGACAGCTCGGCTTCGAACGCCGTGCTCGTCCTGCACGCGCTCACCGGCGACTCGCACGCCCACGGCCCGGCTGGGCCGGGTCACCCCCACAACGGCTGGTGGGACGACATGATCGGCCCGGGCCGACCGCTCGACACCGACCGCTTCTTCGTCGTGTGCCCCAACGTGCTCGGCGGCTGCCAGGGCACGACCGGGCCATCGGCGCCCGATCCGACGAGCGACGGCCGTCCGTACGGCGGCTCGTTCCCGGTGGTGACCATCCGCGACCAGGTTCGGGTCGAGGAGCTGCTGGCGCGCGAGCTCGGCATCCTCCGGTGGAAAGCCGTCGTGGGCGGGTCGATGGGCGGGATGCGGGCGCTCGAATGGGCGGTGACCTTTCCGTTCCAGGTCGAGACGGCCATCGTCATGGCCGTGGGGGCCGCGGCCACGGCTGAGCAGATCGCCTTGTGCGCCATCCAGAACCGGGCGATCCGCAACGATCCCCGTTGGCGGGGCGGGCACTACTACGACGTCGATCCCGGCGACGGACCCCACGAAGGGATGGGGATCGCCCGGCGCATCGGTCAGATCTCCTACCGGTCCGAGCTCGAGTTGCACCAGCGGTTCGGGCGCGACCCGCAAGGCTCGGAGAACCCCATGCAGGGCGGTCGTTACGCCATCGAGTCGTATCTCGACTACCACGCCGAACGCCTCGCCCGACGGTTCGACGCCAACACCTACATCGTGCTCTCGGAGGCCATGAACCACCACGATGTCGGACGCGGGCGGGGCGGGGTCGCCGAGGCGCTACGACGCGTCCGGGCCGACGTCGTGGTGGCCGGCATCGACAGTGATCGCCTCTATCCCTTGCGGCTGCAGGAGGAGCTGTGCGAGCTGCTCCCGTCGCAACCCACCTTGCGCGTGATCCCGAGCCTGTTCGGTCACGACGCGTTCCTGATCGAGGCCGAGGCCGTCGGCCGGATCATCAACGCAGCGCTCGCGCCCTGACGGCCGGCCGTCGCGGGACGGGTGTCGTTCCAGGACCGGTGTCGTTCCAGGACCGGCGTCGCTACAAGACCGTTTCCACGACCACGCCGAGGTCGCGTTCGAGGTGGGCAATCTCGTTGTCGTCGGCGAAACCCGCCCCTTGCACGTTGACGAGATCGACATGGTCGTGGATCGGGTACGGGCCCCAGTGCCACACGCCGAGCGCCAGGTTGATACCGGCGGTGCCGTCCATCACGAAGGCCCGCACATGTTCGAGATGGTCGACGGTCGAGAAGTCGTACCGGGCCGGAGCCACCACCACCAGCGCGGGCTTGCCGGCCAACGGGACCAGCATCTGGGTCGCCTTGTGGTGACGGTTCAGGTGGTCGCAGCGCAACGGCGCCTTCTCGTAGTGGAGCACGTTCAGGGCGAAGGTCTCCCCGCCGCGGAGCTCCATGACGCAGTCGCCCTCCATGACCAACTGCCCGAAGGGTTTCCAGGCGTGGGCGGTGAGTGGAGCGGCCCGCACGATGTGGATGTCGACCATGGCCGTAGTCTCGCGTGATGACGCGTATCGCTGCTCGCATCGCGGAGCTGGGCCTCGTGCTGCACGGACCCCATCCGCCCCATGATCCCCTCGATGCCGTGGTCGTGCATCGGGGTATCGCCCGCACGAGCGGCCAGCTCGCCCGCATCGACGGCCAGCTCGTGCACAACGGTCGGTTGGGCGACGATCTGACCGTCGCCCAGGGCTACGAGGCGGCCCGGATCTGCGCGCTCAACGCCGTGTCGGTGCTCGCCGCCGCGCTCGTCGATCTCGGCGGCCTCGACACCATCGAGCGAGTGCTCACCGTCACCGGCTTCGTCAACAGCTCTCCGAATTTCGTCGAACAGCCGGCTGTCGTCGACGGCGCCAGCCAGGTGCTCGTCGAGATCTTCGGCGAGCAGGGGCGCCACACGCGCTCGGCGATCGGGGTGGCCGCGCTCCCCCGCGGCGCCTCCGTCGAGATCGAGGTCACGGTCGCCCTCCGCGACGCCTGACCTCGATCTACCCTTGCGGCATACCGCGGCGTGGGGCGCGCCCCACGCCGACGACGAGCATGCGAACGCTACGAGAGAGGACTCCGATGGACGTGCGATCGATCGAGGACGTGGCGCCGGTCGTCGAGCACAACGGCACCGTGCCCGTGTGGTGGCTGGTGAACCCGCAGGAGATGCGGGAGATCACCGAGGGCGGGTTCCTCGAGCTGGTGAGCGAGTTCGAGGTGGCGGGCGGTGGCGAGGTCGACCCGCACCAGCACCCGACCCACGAGTTCTATTACGTCACCTCGGGACGGGGGCTCATGACCATCGCCGACGAGACCCGCGAGATCAGCCAGGGCGACCTGGTGCACATCCCGCCCAACGCCGTCCACAGCCTGCGCCCGGTGAGCGACCACGCACCGATCCACTGCTTCTGCTTCGCCGTGGGAGTACCCGGCGCCGGCCGGGTCGACTACACGAGCCACTGAGGACGTTCATGGCCCGCGCCTCGAGCATGCGCCGCCGAAGCACCCGCCGGACGAGCTGGCACCATCGCAGCCCCTCGTGGCTCACGACCCTGGCCCCGGTCGCCACGGTCGGCGTCTCCACCCCGCCAGCGACGCCCACGGCCACGACCGTCCTCACGAGCCGTCCCGCCTCGGTCGATCGCGACTCCGACCGGGGCCGGACCATCCTCATCGCCATGGGCGCATTGGTCGCGGCGGCGATCGCCGGGATCGCGACCGAGGCCCGCCGATCTCGCAGACGGACCATCGCCGCGGGAGCAGCGGGGCCCGATGTCCCCGCGGACTCTACGGGCCCGATCGGTCCCGGGGACATCGGCGACACCGCGGTCGGGTCACGGCCCTGAAGGCGGCGGTTCCGAGATCGGCGTGGTGCCTGACGACCCGACCGATGTCTCGGTCGCTCCAGGAACGCTGGTGGCCGCGGCCACCGGTACCGTCGTCGGCGATGGTTCCGTCGGAAACGTCGTGGTCTCAGGCGCCGGTTCGCTCGGCGTGTTCCCCGTGTAGGCGCTGAGATAGTCGCTGCGGTCGACCGGCTCTGCGAAATCGGCGAGCTCCCCACTCCAGGTGAGCGCCCGAACCGGATCGCCTTCGATCGTGAAGCGAACGCTGGTGATGCCGTCGGCATTGGTGAGGGTCCACACGAGCTGAGCGAACGCCAGCCGCTGCTCGGAAGGACGTTCAGGGAGATTACGCAGGTCGATCTCGACGACCCTGTCGTCGGTCACGCCCGTCACCCGCACGCTGGTCGCCCCCAACGTCGTCGTGTACCCGGCTTCGGTCTCGAGGTCGGAGAACGAGAACTCGCGCAGCGCCCGCAACCGCTCCCGAGCGTCGTCGACGACGCTGGCGCCCAGATCGACCGACACCGGGGCCTCGACCTGGCTGAGCTGCGCACCGTCGGGGCGCACGACGAAGACGTCGACCGGGGGGATGGCCGGTTGGGGAATGGACGTCTCCACACCGACGCCGGAAGTGGTTGTGGTCGTCGAGCCGATGGTCGTGGTGGGCTCGAGCAGCCCGGGCACGCCGCCGACATCGATCGAACGCGGCCCCGTCCCCGGCACACCGCAGGCTGGGAGCACCATCACCATCACCATCACCGTCACCACCATCGCCCTGAGGACGACGACGCGCCGAGAGCGCCGGTTCATCGAACGTCTCCCGCCGGGAGCTTCGGCAGCGCGACCACGAAACGAGCACCGCCGCCGGGCCGATCCTCGACCCAGACCGAACCCTCGTGGAGACGGACATGCTCGGAGACGATCGAGAGGCCGAGCCCCGTGCCCTCGACGGCGCCACGGCGACGCGACGCCGGTCCCCGGGCGAACCGGTCGAAGATCCGCTCGCGATCGGCAAGGGGAACACCGGGGCCTGAGTCGTCGACGATCAGGAGCACGGTTCCGTCGTGCTCGCGCTCGCCTGGCACGACGCTCATGCAACTCACGCCCCCACCATGGGTTCGCGCGTTGTTCACGAGGTTCGCGATGACCCGCTCGATCCGCCGTTTGTCGGCCGCCACGATCGTGGCCGCGGTGCGAGCGTCGATCTCGACGGGGAACCGGGGCTCGCCGATCGCCTCGATCGAGCGCAGCACCAACTCACCGATGCGCACCTCCTCCACGTTGGCCGACGCCGCTCCGGCGTCGAAGCGGGAGATCTCGAGCAGATCACGAACCATCTGGTCGAAGCGCTTCACGTCGGCATCGAGGAGATCGAGGAC
This sequence comes from Actinomycetota bacterium, assembly GCA_009886115.1. Lineage (GTDB taxonomy): Bacteria > Actinomycetota > Acidimicrobiia > IMCC26256 > VFJJ01 > VFJJ01. The sequence continues at coordinate 22,709 of VFJJ01000087.1, read as the reverse complement.
GGTGCGACCCCGGTCCGACAGCTCATCTCGTCGCCCCTGCAGGAGCTCGATCGACGTGCGCATGGTCGTGAGCGGTGAGCGCAGCTCATGGCTGACGTCGGACGCGAAACGCGTGTCGCGGTCGATGCGGGCCTGGAGAGCGTCGGCCATCTGGTTGAACGCCCGCGTGAGGCTGTCGAGATCGCTGTCGCCACCCGAGTCGAGGCGCGTGTCGAGCCGGCCCCCGGCGATCTCGGATGCCGCGGTGGCCACGATCTCGAGCGGCCGCACGACCCGTCTCGAGATGTACAAGCCGATCAGGGCCGCAGCCACGGTGATCACCGCCGACACCCCGAGGAGGGTGCCCCCGACGATCGAGAGCGACCCGTCAAGATCGCGGAGCCGGAACGTCTCGACGAACACCGCGTCGATGGCCGGGATGTACAACCCCACGGCCAGGTAGGTGTCGTCATCGAACTGGAAGCGCTGACTGGTCGGGAACCCGGCGAGGACCCGCTGCTCGAAGGCCGGGGGGACATCGTCGATCGTGAAACGTTGGGTGCTCGTGCGCCCCTGCCAGTCGCCGTCGACGAAGAGAAAGGCCTCGGTGTCGACGGGGGTCGTGAAGTCCTCGAGGATGTCTGCCGGCGACGCGATCACGCGGGCGTCGACGAGCTCGGACTTGATGAACTGCGCATCGGCGAAGAACCGGGCGGTGGCCGAGCCTTCCTGCTCGCGGATGAGGTTGGTGCGCACGAGGGTGTAGGTCACGGCTGAGAGCGACGCCGACAGCCCCAGCGCGGCGAAGGCGAACGTCACCGCCAGGCGGGTCCGGAGACTCCGCCGGCGTCGGCGTCGGCGCCGACTGAGCCTGTGGGTCCGGGCCATCGGGTCGACCTCGCCCGAAGTCGTGCCGGTCCGCACGCCGGCATCGGACGGGGCCGACGACGGGGCCGACGACGAGGACGGGGACGGTCGGTCCTCCGGCGAGGTCACCTCGTCGCCGTCCTCGCGCACTGCGCTCACGGTTGGAGCTTGTACCCGAGGCCACGCGACGTGACGACGTAGCGAGGGTTGGCGGCATCGGGCTCGATCTTGGTCCGCAGCCGCCGCACGTGGACGTCGACCAGCCGACCGTCGCCGAAGTAGTCGTAGCCCCACACCCGTTCGAGGAGCGTCTCGCGGCTGAAGACCCGTCCCGGCGACGCACCGAGCTCGCACAGCAGCCGGAACTCGGTCCGGGTGAGATGCACCTCCTCGCCGCGGAGCCTCACGACGCCCTCTGCGGGCGAGATCTCCAGATCGCCGAACTGGTAGCGCTCCATCTCGCTCCCCGGATCGCCCGGGCCGCTCTGGGCTCGCCGCATGTGGGCCTTGATCCGGGCCGAGAGCTCCTTCACGACGAAGGGCTTGGTCACGTAGTCGTCGGCGCCCGCCTCGAGGCCGGCCACCAGATCGAGCGTGTCGCTCCGGGCCGTCACCATGATGATCGGGACATCGGAGGTCTTGCGGATCCGGCGGGTGAGCTCGAGACCGTCGATGCCGGGCAGCATCACGTCGACGATCACGATGTCGGTCGGACGCCGGGACAGCACGTCGATGGCGTCCTCGCCGCTCGACACTCCGATCGGCGAGTAGCCCTCGTCCTCGAGCGCCAGGCACAGCGTCGTACGGATGCGCTCGTCGTCCTCGACGACGAGGATGCGGGCGCTCATGGGCGCGACACCTCGCTCGTCGAGTATGCGGCGATGGGGGTCGGGGGCGCTCCGCGAGGTTCGCTCACCCTCCCATCACATCACATCAGCGCATCGTCGGTTCGGCATGTGGCCAGCAGGACGATCCGACCCGCCGTCGACGTCGCCCGGTATCGCAGACCGTCGGGCACGTCGGCAACGAGATCACGGCACCGCAGCAACGCCGCCAGGCCCTCCTCGGTGTGGGACGCGACCTGGTCGAGCTCGATGTCGACCCGCCGCACCGGCGAAGGTCCGACCACGAGAGCATCACGGAGGCCGGCGTCCACCCAGGCCCCGGCTGCGGCGTCGAGGGATCCCTGCAGCCGTACCGTCAGCACCTCAGCGTGGTGCTCGAATCGCACGTCGAAGGCGTCCGGAGATTCGGGACGAGCCATGATCATCGCGGGGAATCCTGACAGTTCGCGGCGAGGTGAAGGTTGCAGGATCGTGTCGATTCGTTGACGGTTCAGGGCCCGATGGCTCCCGGTCATCGGCCGGGAGATCGGGCAGGAGTCGGCGCCTGCCCCGGCCGCAGGAAACGTCATTTGATCGCAATACGACTGCGACCGGTTCGCAGCACGGGTCTGAGACGATGACCGTGCTCCACCCGGAACGGTGTCCTCGCACGACGAGGCGCCGGTCCACCGGTCACCCCGGGTGCCCCCCTCATCCGACGGTCACCGGCGCGTTCTCCCGTGTGCCCCCTCACGAGTCCGGTGGTCCGGTTCCGCTCTCTCACCGGACCACCGCCTCGTGAGTTCTCCGGGCTTCGGGACCCAAGCCCTGGCCGGAGTGCGCTGTCGTGGTCCCAGCGCACTCCGGCCAGTCGCTTGTCCGGGCTCGGAGCGCCCGCGGATCGGAGCATGCGGCAGGAATGCTGTGGCGCCGCTCGTGCGCTGGTCCGGATCGCATCCGAGCATTGTCCGTCAGCGGGCGATTCGAAGACCCCACGCCCGTTCAAGCCCCGGACCGCTCTGGTCGATGGTGAGGCATCGGCGGTCCATCCCCCCACGAGGCGGGGGATCACCGGCACAGCAGCGCACGAGCGGAGGGCACGACCATGGAGATCCCGGGCTTGGATGTCCCCGGCGCCACACGGGGTGGCGTACGGTCGGACCGCGCCGGCTCCACCGAGCGAGGTCGGACCCATGGCGCGCGTGGTCACTCGCACGCCCCGCACATCGACGGTGACGAGGCCACGTTGTCGCCGGCGGCCCGTCTGCAGATCGACGCGACGACCGGCGCCCAGGCCACCGGCGGAGTGCGAGCCAGCGGGGCCTTGGCCGACGCGGATGCCGCCCGAGCGCTCGCCCGCAGCGTGCGCGACCGGATGCGCGAGGAGCCCGAGAAGGCTCACGCGGCCCAGGCCAACCTCACCCACCACGCCGTGATGTCGCTGGTCGCCTGACCCGGCTCCTGAAGGCGCGACCGCTCCGCGAGGGGCGGGGAGTGCTTTCCATTCCCTCAAAGCCCGGCGCCGTCCGTAGGAGTGTTGTTCGGGAGGGTTTACGATCCCGGAGTGCCCCTCGAGCCGACGTCACCCCGAGTGCTCCTGGTCGACGACGATCCCAACCTCGTCGACGTGCTGAGCCGGTACCTCGTGCGCGAGGGGATGATCGTCGAGACCGAGCGAGACGGTCTGGCCGGCTTGACCCGGGCACTCGAGTCGTTGCCCGACCTGGTGGTGCTCGACGTCATGCTCCCGTCGCTCGACGGCATGGAGGTGTGCCGGCGGCTGCGCTCGGTGGCGCCCATCCCCGTGATCATGCTCACCGCCCGGGGCGGCGAGGACGATCGAGTCCTCGGCCTCGAGCTCGGAGCCGACGACTACGTCGCCAAGCCGTTCTCACCCCGAGAGCTGACCGCCCGCGTCAAGGCCGTGCTCCGTCGGGCGGCGACGGGCGATGGTACGCACTCCGGCGGGCTCCCGGGCGGCGGTCGTGGCGGTTCCGGCGGTCGCACCGGCACGTCACTGGAGTCGATGGCCGTGCTCGTCGCCGGAGCCATCGAGATCGACATCGTGGCCCACGAGGCCCGCAAGCACGGCGCGGCGCTCACCCTCACCGCCAAGGAGTTCGAGCTCCTCGTGCACTTCGTGAGCCATCCCCGCAGGGCGTTCCGCCGTGAGGAGCTGCTCGAGGCCGTCTGGGGCTGGACCTACGGCGACACGGCCACCGTCACCGTCCACGTGCGACGCATCAGGGAGAAGATCGAGGACGACCCGTCCAAACCCCGTCACCTGGCCACGGTGTGGGGCGTCGGCTATCGGTGGGAGCCATGAGCGCCGGGGTCAAGGGCGCCGGGGTCAAGGGCGCCGGGGTCGCCCTGGCCGGATCGGTTGCCGCCGCCGCCTTGGCGCTGGCGCTGGGTTCACCTCCCCGCGACGCTCTGGCGATGATCGGCATCGCCGGTGGCGGCTCGCTGGTCGCTGCTCGCCTCGGGCGCCTGCTCGTGCGTCGGCTCGCGCACCGCAGCATCCGCCTCCAGGTGTTGGCCATCTCGGTGGCCGCCGTGGTGGCCGTCGCCGTGGGGCTCGTCGCCGGCGCCCTCACGATGTTCCTGTCGCAACACGATCTCCAGGCCCTGCTGGTGATCCTCGCCGTTGCCGGCGCCGTGGGCGTCAGCAGCGCGCTGGAGCTGGCCCAGCAGGTCGAGGACGCTTCGCGAACACTGGGTGCCCTGGCCCGCCGGATCGGCGCCGACATCGCCGAGAGCCCCGACCCCACGACCAGACCGCACCCGGGGGCGGCCCCCGAGGCCCGACCTTCCACGGTCGGGACGGCCGAGCTGGCGAGCCTGGCCGGAGAGCTGGCCGAGGTGTCCTTGCGCCTCGACGAGTCGCGCGAACGCGAGGGGCGGCTCGAAGCGGCCCGACGCGAGCTCGTGGCGTGGATCTCACACGACCTGCGGACACCCTTGGCGGGGATCAGGGCCATGATCGAGGCCCTCGAGGACGGCGTGGTCGTCGACACCGCCACCGTCGATCGCTACCACCGGGCGATCCGTCAGGAGGCCGATCGGCTGGCCGGTCTGGTCGACGACGTGTTCGAGCTCTCGCGTCTCGACGCGGGGGCTCGCATTGCCGCGCCGGTCGTGGTTCCGCTGGCCGACCTCGTGGCCGAAGCATTCGACGTCGCCAGCGTCGCCGCCGAGCGGCGCGGCGTCGATCTCGTGCTCGGCGACGACCCCGACGACAGCGACGATCCCGGCACTGACGCCGGGCTCGTCGCTGTCGCTCCCGCCGAGCTCGTGCGTGTCGTGCGGAACCTGCTCGACAACGCGCTCCGCCACACCCCACCCGGAGGACGGGTACGGGTCGAGACCCGGTCGTTCGGGGGCAGCACGACCGTTGCGGTGCGCGACGAATGCGGGGGGATCCCCGAGACCGATCTGGCCCGCGTGTTCGAGCGGGGCTTTCGGGGCGACCGAGCCCGTTCGCCCGGCGTCGACGGCGGCAGCGGGCTGGGTCTGGCGATCGCGGCCGGTTTCGTCGAGGCCCACGGCGGCTCCGTCGGGGTCGAGAACACCGGCATCGGATGCTGCTTCACGGTACGCCTCCCCACGGTCGCCCGTCCCGAGGGGGACGCGGGGACATCACCGACGGCACCGACGGCGTCGAGGGCACCGACCGAGCGACCTCGCGACGAGTACCGGAGGCTCGTCGCCCACGAACCATGAATGGCGAGCCCAAGAACCTCATGAACGCCATGCCTCACGCGGAAGAGGCCACCGTGCGCGAGGCCGTCGCAGCGGGTCTGCTGCCCGGCAGGCTCTGGCTGTATTCGAACTACCACTGCAACCTGGCGTGCAGCTATTGCCTCACCGAGTCGGGACCCGGAGTGCCTCGACGTGAGATGCCGGCCGCGCAGATGATCTCCGCCGCCACGGAGGCCGCAGCCCTCGGGTTCACCGGGCTGGGGGTGACCGGGGGCGAGCCCTTCCTGCTCCCCCACCTCCCCGACACGCTGGCGCACATGTCGGAACTCCTCCCCGTGATCGCCCTCAGCAACGGCACCGTCTTCGGTGACCATCGCCGCGAACGGCTCCGTCAGCTCGCCGACCGCCGGGTGACGCTGCAGCTCTCGCTCGACTCCGCCGACCCTGCCGTCAACGACCGGGCCCGGGGCCCCGGGAATTTCCGCGCCGTCGTCGATGCGATCCCGCGGCTCGTGGAGCTCGGCGTGCACGTTCGGATCGCGTCGACGGGTGACGTCGCCGATCCCTCGAACCCCGAGGCGACCGAGGCGGCCGCGCGGCTGTGCGCGCTGCACCGCTCGCTCGGCGTGCCCGACGACGATCACATCACCCGTCCCGTCGTGAGCCGGGGCCGAGGCCTCGACATCACCGGAGCCGTCGCCGCCGATACCGACAACCTCGAGCCCGAGCTCACCCTCACCGTCGACGGCGCGTTCTGGAGCCCGTTCGGCCCCACCGTTCGCGGCGGCCGCCTCGACACCGACCTGCGTGTCACCGAGACCGTGAGCCCGTTGACCGTCCCGGCCTTGGCGTTGCTGCACATCGTCGAAGAGCGCAGGACTGGCACCGATACCACGTTGGGCATCCGCTGAGCGTGAGCAGCCCGGGCCGGTCGGCCCGACGTTCACCGGGCCAGAGCCCGGAACCGGCGGGCGAACCTGGTCTCGGGGGCCTCGGCGGCGACCCGGCGGGCCGACGCGATGTCGTCGACGTCGCACAGCTCGGGCTGGATCGCCACCGCCAAGCCCAATGCCTGCAAGCGTTCGAGCTGCCGGCGACCGGTGTCGGAACGGCTCATCGGCACGCCGTCGAACACTGCGGGATCGGGGCGCCGGAGCCCGATGGCCCAGTAGCCCCCGTCGACCGCCGGGCCGAGCACCGCGTCGATGCCTTCGGTGCCGAGCGCTTCCCAGGCCCCACGGAGCAGGCTCGGCGTGACGTGCGGGGTGTCCATGGCGATGGCGATCGCCGCGCTGCCCACGTCGGCAAAGGCATGGGCCAGTCGCTCCCCCAGGCCGTCGCCCCGTTGCTCGATGACCCGCGTCCCCGGCGGACACCAGTCGCCGAGCGGGCCGTCGAGCGCGACCACGAGCTCCAGCCCGCACCCTTCGACCGCGGCGATGGTGTCGGCGAGCGCAGCCCGCGACAACTCCGCTGCCTCCTCGGGACGAAGGGGCGGGCACAACCTGGTCTTGACCCGCCCCGGCTCGGGAGCCTTGGCCATCAACACGATCATCGGGCACCGCCGCGGGGTCTCGTCACGGCGGGCACCGTCACGGCGGGCACCGTCACGGCGGGCACCGTCACGGGCGCCTCATCACGGCCCGCATGTCACGCACCGCCGTGGTCGTGCCCCGAACGGTACCGGTCACCTTCGAGACGCCGATGCGCGGGGAGTAGGCCACCGTGACCTCCTCGATGCGCCAGCCGGCAGCGGCCGCCAGCAACACCATCTCCAGCGGCCAGCCCGAACGTCGATCTCGGATCCCCAATGCCAGCAAGGGTTCGCGGCGGGCGGCTCGCATGGGCCCGAGGTCGCTCACCCTGATACCCGTGCGACGCCTGATCATCGCGGCCAGGGCCGTGTTGGCCGCTCGGGCGTGCCAGGGCCAGGCGCCTCGAGCGGTCGGTCGGCGAGCGCCCAGCACCAGGTCGGCGCGACCTTCGCCGACCGGATCGGCGACCAGCCGCAGTTCGCGGGGGTCGAACGAGCCGTCGCAGTCGCAAAAGCACACGACGTCGGCGTCGGACGCCTCGAGCCCGGCGAAGCAGGCCGCGCCGAAACCCCGTCGGGGCTCGAGCACCACGTGCGCCCCCAGCGATCGGGCGAGCTCGGCCGACCCGTCGGTCGAGCCGTTGTCGACGACGATCGGCCGGAATCCGGCGGGCATCGCCGCCAGGACACCGGCGATTGCTCCGACCTCGTTCAACACCGGGAGCACGACATCGGGCACGGTCTCGGAGGCTACCGGCCCGCCGAGCGGCTTCGAAATGACCACCCCGGCGAGCCCCCCGGATCCCGGGGATCGGAGCCAAGACAGGACCGAGGACGAGACCGGGGACGAGCCGGTATCACACCGACTCCGGCGGGATCCGCGTTCGTGTGTCCCCCGGTGTGGTTCACTGGGTACATACCGACGAGTCTTGGAGGAAACCGTGGCCGATCAAGATCCCAGCCAGAAGCCTGGCGACGCCGCAGGATGGCCGGCCTACACGCCGCCGGCCGGATCGCCGCCGCCACCGCCACCGCCTCCCGCGCCACCCGCTCCGGGGGGCGCGGGCTCGCAGACCAGCGTGTTCCAGGTACCCCAGCAGCCGCCGGGTGGGTACGCCCCTCCCCCGGCTCCTGGGGCTCCGGGAGCGCCGGGTGGGTACGCGCCGCCACCGCCACCAGGAGCACCGGGAGCGCCGGGTGGGTACGCGCCGCCACCGCCGCCCGGCGCGCCGGGCTCAACCCCGCCTGGATGGCCGGGCCAGCCCGGCCCCGGTGCGCCCAAGGTCGCGGGCGGGCTCAAGCCTGGTGAGATCACCCTGCTCGCCAGCGGGGCCGTCTGCATCATCTTCGCGTTCGTCAAGTGGTACGGCAACGACTTCGGGAGCGCCAACGCTCTCGATGACGGGCTGTTCCCGGTGGCGCTCATCCCGCTGTTGATGGGGCTGTTCGCGGCCGGCCACCTGGCCCTCACCAAGTTCGCCAACGTGAACCTGCCCCAGCGGGTGCTCGGCTACACGTGGGAGCAGCTCTACCTCAACGCCGGTTTCACGGCCACCTTGTACATGACCCTGTCACTGATCACCGACACGGGGTTCGGCGGTGCCGACAAGGGCATCGGGTTCTACCTGTCGTGGCTGGGTTCGATCGGCCTCGGGGTGGGCGCCTTCCTCATCCAGAAGGAACGGGCCCCCAGGTAGCACCAGCCTCCCGACGCGTGTCACCACACTTCCAACTGTCAGCGTGGCGGCCCGGATACGGGCGCTCACGCTGACAGTTGGAGCAGTTGGAGCGGTGGAGCTGTGGGTCACCGCACCAGCACCCGGGGGACGAGCGCCGCGGCCGAGTCGCCGAAGCCCAGCTCGCCCACCGCGCTGCCGTGAAACGACTGCTCGGCGTCGCCGAAGGAGAACACGCCACCGTCGGCGCCGAGCAGCCAGTACCCCTGCCCGCTCGGGGTTCCGGCCACCCCCACGATCGGCGATGTGAGGGTGACCCCGAGTTCGGGGATCGAGCCGAAGTAGCCGGCGTCGCCGAAGCCGAACACGCCACCGTCGGCCCCCACCACCAAGTAGCCACCAGCGGTGGGCGTGCGGGCCACGGCCACCACGGTGGCCGTGATGTTCTGGCCCGGCAGCGAGCCCACGAACGGCGCGTCGCCGTAGGCGTACACCGAACCGTCCTGGGCGACGAGCCAGATGCCCTGACCCGATGCCGTCGCGACCACACCGACGATCGGGCTGGCGAGAGGAGGTGGCGAAGGCACGATCGCGGCGTTGGCGTCGCCGATGCCGAACACCGAGCCGTCGGACGTCGCAACGAAGTACCCCGCTCCCGTGGGCGTCGGTGAGAGCCCCACGAACGACTTCCCCGCCGCGGCGTCGGGGAGGGTGTCGACGCCTGCGTCGCCGAACGCCCGCACGGTCCCGTCGGCCTGCAGCAGCCACAGCCCGTTCCCGCTCGGGGTCGCCTGGGCGGCCACGACCCTGGGCACGTCGGGAGTCGCGCGTGTGTTCGCCGGCGGGCTGTCGCCCTTCGCCAGCACCGCTCCCTGAGCGCTCACGATCCAATAGCCGACAGCGGTGGGCTTGGGAGCCGGCGCGGTCTCGGGGACGGAGACGGGAACCGTCGACTCCACGACCGGAACCGGCACCGTCGTCTCTCCCTGTGCCGTGGTCGCGCCGGTTCCGGTTCCGTCGGGCTCGGTCGTGTCGCCGGCCTCGGACCCGTCGGTCGACACGTCGGTGGGAACGTCGCCGTTCGGTCCCTCGGCCGAGGAGTCGTCGCCGCGACCGAGGGCCCAGATGACGATGGCCCCCACCACGACCACGGCTACCATCGTGCCCCAGAAGATCAGGCCGTTGCGCCGCTTCGGGGGCTCGGGCGCCCCGAAGGCCACCGCAGGCCCGGGAAGCGCTGCGCCCGGGAACCCGGCGCCGAGGGGCGAACCCTGACCGGGAAAACGAGCCGGTCCGCCGTGAACGGGCGGGCCGCCCCGGCCACCCCGGCCGCCCCGGCCGCCCGGGCCACCGTCGACGGGAGCCGAGAGGCTGATCGTGGGCTGGTACCCGGGCCCACCCGGGGAGGGGGCCGAAGCGGCGGGCCGGGACTCCGACAGCGAGGCGGCAACCCAGGTCGGGTCGGACCCCGCGCCCGGATCGGTCGACCCGGAGCCCGCCGGGGCGAGCACCGTGGTGGGGCCGTCGGCGACGCTCGACGACGGCGCGGCGGCCAGGCCCGGGAGGAACGCCTGCATGGCGGCGGCAGCCTCGCGGGCCCGGGGGCGACGCAGCGGCTCGACCGAGAGCATCCCGACGAGGAGCCCGGCCACCGGGGCCGGGATGCCCGGGCGAGGACGAAAGCCCGGGACGGCCGAGGCGCCGGTGAGCAGCTCGTGGAGGATGGCCCCGGCCGCGTACACGTCGGCCGGAGCGCCGCCGGTCGCCCCGGCGGGAACCTCGGGCGCCCGGGACGGCGTGGTGATCGGGATGCCCGGGACCGTCCCGGCCACGCACGCCGCGATCGCCGTGTCGGTCACCCGGGCCCGGGGGCGGCCGTCGGGCCCGGTCTCGACGAGCACGTTGGTGAGCTTCAGGTCGCCGTGGGCGAAGCCGCGCTGGTGGATCTCGGCCAGCGCGAGCAGCACCTGGCGCACGATCTCGACAGCCATGCCCGGCGCGGCCGGGCCGCTGGTGTCGAGCGACCGCCGGAGATCGTTGCCGTTGACCCGCTCCGAGATGATCGTGACCATCCCCGTGTCGGAGAGGACGTCGTGGATCTGGACGATGTTGGGATGGGTCAGGGTGAGCAGCGGCCCGCGAGCGGCTCGGAGACGCTCGACGACCGTCGGGACGCCGGCGATCGACGGATGCAGGCTCTTGATGACGAACGGCGTCTGCGAACCGAGCCGATCGGCGGCCCACACGGCCCCGAGCGGCCCCGATCCGAGGTGCTGATGAGCTGAATAGCCGCTGATGATCGGCGGAGCTTCGGTCATGGATGCCGTCTCAGGGGTGATGGGCGGAACCGGCCGGACGAGCTGACTGGCTGCCGCAGCGGATGGGCACGGGCGGCCGACAACGCGACGACCTGCACGTGGGGGACGCAAGAGTCTGCCATCGGCACCGAGGGTCCGGTGCCGCGGGGGGGCGCCTGGGCCCTGGGCGGCGTCTCACGTCACCGTCCAGCACGAGGTGAACGCGCCGAACACCTCGGCGGCGAACGCCCGCAGTGCCTCGTCGTCGAGCGGTGCCCCCTCGTCGCCCACGAAGGCCGCCGCCCGGTGGCCACGGGCGCTCAACGAGCCGACGAGCTCACCCACGGGGTCGGGGTCGGTCCCGGCGACGACGATCACCGCCCCCTCCGACGCCCAGGCGGCCACGGCGATCCGTGTCGAGGCGTCGATCCTCGAGCCGATCACCACGGCAACGACCTGTCCGGCGAGCTCGCCCACGGGCCTCAGCCGAGCTCGCCGTCGTCACGGCCCACGAGCTCACGAGCGAACCAGTCGAGCTGGTCGAACAGGTCGGCGACGGTGGGACCCACGAGCGACACGACGAACTGGTCGCAGCCGGCGCGCCGGTACTCGTCGACCACCTCGACCGAGACCGGGAGCCGGTTCCAGACCCCGAGGATGATCTTCACCTCGGACGGGTCGCGGCTGCGTTCGACGCTCAGCTCGTGCAACCGTCGACGCCCGTGCGCCAGCTCTCCCGGCGTGCGGTCGAAGACGTACCACCCGGTTCCGAGGTCGGCGACGCGCACCAGCGCAGCCTCGGTGACGCCTCCGAACCACAGGGGTGGATGGGGTTGCTGGATCGGCTTCGGATGCTGACGGCATGCCGGGAGCTCGTAGAAGCGGCCCGAGAACTGCGAGACGGGATCGCACCAGAGGCGCTTCATCACCTCGACGTACTCGCGGCAGCGCTCGGCCCGGTCGTCCCACTCGACGTTGCAGGCTGCGAACTCATCGCGGTTCCACCCGATGCCGATCGTGAAGTCGAAGCGACCCCCCGAGAGGTAGTCGAGCGTCGCCACGTGCTTGGCGGTGTACACCGGATTGCGCTGCGGGATCAGCGCCACCCCGGTCGCCAGTCGGATCCGGTCGGTGAATCCCGCCAGCCAGGTGAGGGTCTGGATGGGATCGGGGAGGTTGGCGCGCGAGGCGAAGAAGGCCCGTCCGTCGTCGGCGCCGGGATAGCCGTCGGCCGGATCGTCGAAGAGCACGACGTGCTCACCGAGATAGAGCTCGGCGAACCCGAGCGCCTCGGCCCGCTGAGCGATCTCGCGAAGGATCGCCGGCGTCGCCGACGGGTTGACCACCGGTAGGTTCAGGCCGATCTCCACGAGCCCCCGTCCTCGACCGCGGCCGCGATGCCACCGCAGGCCGGAGCTGACATCCCGGACCGTGTCAGAACAGGTCCATGCCGCACACCATCCGGCCCACGAACTCGTGCAGCGCCTCGGTCGTGGGGCCCATCACGCACGAGGCCCGTGCGTCGCGGAACGCCCGGTCGATGGCGTTGCCGTGCCGGAAGGCCGATCCGCCACCGACGCGCATCGCCAGATCGGTGACGACCACCGAGGCCTCGGCGGCAACGGCCTTGACCTCCAGGACCCGCAACATCGTGTCGGGCCGCCCCGAGCTCACCGCAACCAACGTGTCGGCCAGCAGGGCCCGGGCCCCGTCGGCGGTCATGCGCATCTTCGCCAGCGAGGAGCGTGTGACCGGGTTGTCGGCCAGTGTCTGGTGCAGGTGCTGATGCACCGTGCTGCACGCATGGCTGACCGCGCGGTCGATGGCCGTTTCCATCAAGCCGACGCTGCACGCCGCGCACAAGATCGAGAAGAACGGCAGGGCCTGGCCCAGTGCGATGTCGAGCCCACCGCCGTCGGCACCGAGCATGTTGGCCCGGGGGATGCGCACGCCCGCACCGGTGACGGCACACGAGGCGTTGCCCCGCAGACCCAAACCGTCGAACGGGGCTCCGACCTTCAGACCATCGGCGTCGGCGGGGACGAGCCACAGCGTCGCCGGGCCGTCAGCGGCCGCCGGTCTGCTCGTCCACACGTACGAGTCGGCCTCGCCTGCAGCGGTCACCCACGACTTGTCGGCGTCGAGCACGACGTCGTCGCCGTCGAAGCGGGCGCTCGACAGCGGCGCCCAGAAGTGGCTGCGCGATCCAGCCTCACTGAACGCCAGCGTGCTCAGGTGCCGACCGGCTGCGATGTCGTGGCGGATCGCCTGGGGCCCGTGAGCCTCGATCACGACCGTCGCGCAGTAGTGCATCTCGACGATCATGGCCGTCGACACGCAGGCCCGGGCCAGCCGTTCGACGACCGCCGAGGCCTCGGCCAGGCCACCCCCGAGGCCCCCGACCTCGGTGCCGCTGACCAACCCCAGCAACCCCGACGCCGCCAGCGCGTCGATCGCCGACCGGGGGAACACCCCGTCACGATCGACCGTGGATGCTGCCGGCTCGACGACACCGACGACCACGTCTTCCAAGCGCTCGAGGACCGTGCGCACGTCCACGTTGGCTCCCTTGATCTCAAGGCCGATCGACTCCCGGCCGGTCGGCAAGGCTATCGCCGCCATCCCCGCCGGAACGCGGCGCGGCGTGAGCGGCGTGAGGCGGCGTGACCAACGCCGCGGTGCCCGGGCCCTTCGGCACTGGGCCAGGGTGGGGGGCGTGACGTACGGTCGGAGCACAGATCGTCGAGCGCACCGAAGGGCAGGAATCCATGGGCGGCATCGTGGTGGGAGTCGACGGGTCGGAGACCTCAGCAGCCGCGCTGCGTTGGGCGCTCGCGGAGGCCAAGCTCCGAGGCACGACCCTCACCGTCGTGCACTCGTGGTCGATACCGATCGTGGGCGACGGGTTGGGCTACGGCTGGGCGCCGGTGGCCGTCGACCAGCTCAAGGAAGGTGCCGAAGCGGTCATGCGCTCGATGCTCGACGGTCTCGGCGACGAGCGGGCCGGGGTCGAGCTCAAGAAGCTGGTTGTCAACGGCAGCGCAGCCCTCGGCCTGATCGAAGCCTCCAAGGACGCCGATCTGCTCGTGGTCGGCTCACGGGGCCTCGGAGGCTTCGGTTCGTTGGTGCTGGGCTCGGTGAGCCACCAGTGCGCAGCCCACGCGGCGTGCCCGGTGGTCATCATCCGCTGACGGGCGTGGCTCGGAGGCGGCGACCGTGCCAGCACGGGTCGGCCATGCCGGTTCGCGGCCGGCTCGCGGCCGGCCGTTCGTCACGCCTCGCTGAGCGCTCGGGCGTCGCGGACGACGACGCGGAGCCGGCGGTCGCCCGCGTGCTCGAACGTCAGGTCGAGGTCGACGAGATCGTTGCGGCGCAACGGCTCGGCCAGCCCCACGAGGCTGACGTGGTCACCGTCGTCGGTGAGCACCGTCGCTGAACCGGCCGGGAGCTCGATCCGCTCGATGTGCGACGCAGCCGTGGCATCGACACCGGCCCCGCGCAACTCGGCGCCGGCGGCGACCTCGGGATCGACGGTGACGCCGACGATCGCATCGTCGATCGGGCTCACGACCTCGATGTGGACGGACGCCTCGGTGGCGCTGGCGTCGGTCTCGACGAGATAGACCGCCAGGAACGTCGGATCCTCGGGTCGCACGCCGCTGCTGGGGATGTCGCCGTCGCCACAGCTCGCCACCCCGGCCGCACCCCCGATGACGACGGCGATGGCCGCCGCGACCCTCCCGATCCCCATGACCCACCCTACGCCCCGAAAGTCACGCTCGATCGGGTCAGGGTCAGCCTTGCGCCGCCCGGACCAGAGCGTCGAGCCAGGCCGAGGGCGGGTAGTTGGGCAGGCTCGGATCGACACTCGTGCTCACCGAGCACCAGTCGACGCCGGCGGGCGACCCGCCCCCGCTCAACCGCTTCAGGACGGGATCGACACCGCGGCGAGGTTGTCGAGGTAGCGGGCGACCAGGGAGCCGACGGGGATCTCGAGGACCCGTCCCTCGCCCTGCTCGGGCCGGTCCTCGAGGGTCCAGACCTCGCCGACGCGGCGGGCGATCATCCGGTGCAGCGGATCGTCGCCCACGAGCACCAGCTCCTTCTTGGCCGTGGCCAAGCCCTGCTTCTTGGCGTCGCGCCGGGCGACGAGCCCCAGCGATCGGCAGGCGGCACACAGGTGCCAGGAGATCGCCGGCTTTGGGATGCATCGCCCGCAGATCGGTACGCCGCACAGAACGCAGCCCGCCGTGGCCCCCGCGCACGCCTCGCACGTCGTGGTCATGCAGTAGGCGCACAGCATCGCGTGCTCGACGATGTGGCCGGACCGGTCGTGGATCATTCCCGACGAGCTGGTCTCGGTGTCATGGCCTTCGACCGCACCGACCTGCTCGCCAGCGGCGAGGTCGTACGTGACCGAGAACTCGGAACCGTCCCCAGCCCGCCACCGCTCGCCGACCCGGGCCCCGAGACCGATCCCGAGCACGTCGGGAGGCCGCACGAGGGAGTCGACGAGGCTCCGGAGACGCTCGGCGAGCACCTCGGGAAGGGCGGTCGAGTCGGTCTCGGGCACCCGAACGGCGCGGCCTTCGCCCCAGAGGGTGAGGAGCCGGCCTCGTCCATCGGGCTGCGCTGGTCCGTCGGGCAACGAGAGACGCGGGATGACGGTCTGGCTGAGGCGGACTGCGCCCGCGATGACGGGGCTCACGATCTTGTCGGGCTGGGTCAGGGCGATGACGTCGGCGAACGGCGGCCAACCGCCGATGACCTCACCCACGAGCGCTCGCTCGAGATCGTCGAGCTGCTCGCGAACGGCGTACCAGTCGACCCGGCCGTCGGGCGAGAGCAGTCCGAGCAGCGTGTGGCGCCCCACGGCGCACAACGCGGCCTCGAAGCCCTCATGACCCGACCAGGCGATGACCCGGGGCGGTGGTTCCCAACCCGCGACGGACCAGTCCGGCGTCGCGGCGTTTCGGAAGCTCCAGGGGATCTCATGGATCTCGACCACGCCGTCACAGCATTGACAGTGCAGGAGCCCGTTGGGTGCGAGGGTCACCGTGGTCGTGACCCGCTCGACGGTGACCTCGACCCTCGAAGCCGACGCCGGGAACGGGCCGGCGAACCAGGCCGCCCAATCGGCCGGGATCTCGCCCGCGTAGAGCTCGGGGAGCGGCGCCAGGTTGACCGAGCCACCATCGGCCAAGCTCGAACGCGCCGCAGCGATGATCTCGGGCACGGGAGCCGGGGACTCGTGCCCGGCGAGGGCGACCACGTTGGAGGCTGGCGCGAGCTGCCAGCGACAGCGGTCGAACACCCGATGAGCGAGCTCGATCTCGTCGTCGTCAGGCTCGGGCTCGTCGAGCATGACGCTCCAGACGATCCGGTCGGCTCCAGAAGCACCCAGGCCCTTGACGGCGCCGATACGCAGCGCCAGCTCGTCGCTCGAGAGCGCTCCGAAGCTGAGCCAGCGATCGATCTGGTCGTTGCGCACCCAGGCAGCCTCGCGACGATCACCACCGGCCAGCAGGACGACGCGGGTCGATCGGTCGGCCTCGGCGGGCGGACCCTCGACGACGACGACAGCCATTCCGTGAGCCCCGAGATCAGACGGGAGCAAGGCCACTTCGGTGGGGCTCAACCCACGCACGGGTCCGGTGACGACGAGTGGACCGCCCAGTTCGGTCGGCCTGCTCACGTGTTCCCCCACCCCAGACCTGCCATGCGATCCACGTGCATCCTGCGCCGCTACCTCCGGAACCATCTCGACATCGCTCCCCCGCTCGGCGGGGCCCTCCATGGCCGTCATTCGGTTCGCGCCTTTTTGAGCGCCGCCGATACGAAACGCCAGTCAGGGTACAGACCCGGCAACCCGATGCGCTCGTTCAGATACCGGTTCAGCGCCGGAAATTGCCCCCAACGGGGCAAAACCTGTGGGTCGGCCCCTCGACGCTGGCCGGAGCCGGGTCTGCTCGCCGACGACGGCTCCTAACATCGGCGTCGGTGGAAGACCTGGCACTGGCCGTCGACATTGGCGGCACCAAGATCGCAGCCGGGCTGGTGACCACCGGTGGCCGTCTGGTCGTCGACGCCACGGCGCCCACACTGAGCGGCACCGATCCCGATCACCTCTTCCGGGCGCTGTCGAGGGTGGTCGAGCGGGTCGTCTCGCAGACCCCGTCCGACGCCACCATCGCGGTCTGCGGGGTGGGCTGCGGCGGCCCGATGAGCATGGGGGGCCAGGAAGTCTCGCCCCTGAACATCCCGGCCTGGCGGGGTTTCCCCCTCCGCGACCGCCTGGCCGGCTCGACCGGTCTGGCCTGCTTCATCGACAACGACGCCAAGGCACTGGCGCTCGCCGAAGGATGGTGCGGCGCGGCCGTCGGGGCGCGGAACTACATCGCGATGGTGGTCTCGACGGGCATCGGCGGCGGCATCGTCGTCGACGGTCGACTGCTCGACGGGCAGGCCGGCAACGCAGGCCACATCGGCCACATGATCGTGGTGGCCGACGGACGGACGTGCAGTTGCGGCGCCCGCGGGTGCCTCGAGGCCGAGGCATCGGGCCCGTCGATCGAGGCCATCACGGGTCGGCCCGCGGCCGAGGCCGACGACGGCACGAAGCGGCGGACGGGTCGGCTGGTCGGGATGGCCGTCGCCAACGTGGCCAACCTGCTCGACCTGCCGCTCGCGGTGGTCGCCGGGTCGGTCGCGCTCGGCTTCGGCGACGTGTTCTTCCGGGCCGCGCAGGACGAGCTCGATCGCCACTGTCGGATCAGCTTCTCGCGCGGGGCGCAGGTCGTCCCAGCTGGACTGGGAGCTGCCGGGCCACTCGTGGGGGCCGGGGCGATCGGCTGGCGGGGCCTCGCCACGCTCGGCCGGGGACCCTGGGCCGATCAGCCCTCGTCGAGGTAGTACTCGATGCCGAGGTGGGTGATCTGGTCCTCGCCCATCATCCAGCGCAGCGTGTTCTTCAGCTTGGTCTGCTGGATGAAGAGGTCGTGCTCGGGGTACAGGCCCGCCGCGACCTGCGGCGACTTGTAGTAGAAGCTCAACCACTCCTGGATGCCGCCCAGACCCGCCCGGTGGGCCAGGTCGGTGAACAGCACGAGGTCGAGGGCCAGGGGGGCGGCCAGGATCGAGTCACGACAGAGGAAGTCGACCTTGAGCTGCATCGGGTAGCCGAGCCAGCCGAACAGGTCGATGTTGTCCCAGCCTTCCTTGTTGTCGCCCCGGGGCGGGTAGTAGTTGATGCGGACCTTGTGGTAGATGTCGCCGTACAGGCTGGGGTAGCGCTCAGGCTCGAGGATGTGCTCGAGCACTCCGAGCTTCGACTCTTCCTTGGTCTTGAAGCTCTCGGGATCGTCGAGCACCTCGCCGTCGCGGTTGCCCAGGATGTTCGTGGAGTACCAGCCGGCGATGCCGAGCATCCGGGCCTTGAACATGGGCGCCAGGACCGTCTTCACCAGCGTCTGGCCGGTCTTGAAGTCCTTGCCCGAGATGGGCAGGCGCGACTCGACGGCCAGGCGTTCCAGGACGGGGATGTCGGCGGTGAGGTTCGGCGCTCCGTTGCAGAAGCCGGCGCCTTCGAGCAGGGCCGCATAGGCGTAGAGCATCGAGGGGGCGATGGACGGGTCGTTGGCGTCGATCGCGGCCTCAAAGGCGTCGCGGTCCTGGTGGGCGGGGCCGCGTTCGAGGTAGATCTCGGTCGATCCGCACCAGAGCATGACGACCCGGTCGAGCTGGTTGTTCTCCATGAAGACGTTGATGTCCTCACGGATCCCCTCGAGCATGGCGCGCTTGTCGAGCGACTTGACGTTGGGGCCCTCGAGGCGCTTCACATAGCGCGAGTCGAAGGCCGCAGCCATGGGCCGGATCGATCGCAGCGACTCGGCGATGGGCTCGAGATGCTTGGTCGATTCGAGGACCCCGGCGCGTTGCGCAGCGACGTAGGCATCGTCGGGGAACGGGTCCCAGGCGCCGAACACGATGTCGTCGAGCGTCGCGAGAGGAACGAAGTCGCGAATCAGCGGGACGTTCTGGTCGGTGCGACGACCGAGCCTGATGGTGCCCATCTGGGTGAGGGAGCCGATCGGCTCGCCCATGCCGCGCCGGGCCAGCTCGACCCCGGCGATCAGGGTGCTGGCGACGGCGCCGAGGCCGACCGTGAGCACGCCGAGGCGTCCTTGAGCGGGAGCGATGGTCGGACGTTGGGGGGTGTTCATGGGGCGCCTCCAGCAGTGGGCTACCCCCCGACGCTAGCCGTCGAGCCGCGACGGTCTCGGGCTCGGCTCGCGCCGCTCAGCACCCGTCCGTCGGACCCGACCGGCGCGATCGGCGGTGAGCGCGACACGGTCGACACGGTCGACACGGTCGACACGGTCGACACCGTCGAACCGCTGGGTGCTGTAGATGCCCCGATGGGTCGAGAAGACGTACGCAACGACGCAGCCGACGGCCAGGGGGACGACGGGCTCGGAACCGAAGAGCTCGACTCCCATGATCGTGCACGCCAGCGGGGTCTTCGCCGCACCGGCGAACACCGCCACGAAACCCAGCGCCGCCATGAGCGGGACGGGAGCGTCGAGGAGACGCCCGAGGGCCACGCCGAGGGTGGCCCCGATGACGAACAGCGGGGTCACCTCGCCGCCCTGGAAGCCCGATCCCAGGGTCAGCGACGTGAAGACGAGCTTGAGAGCGAACGCGCCGGCGACCATGCCCGCCCCACCGGCCAGGGCCCCCGTCGCCAGGGGCAACGAGAGACCGAGGTAGTCGCGTGTACCGACGACCGCGGTGAGCCCCACGAGCAGCACCCCACCCAGGGCCGGCCGGAGCGGCGCCCATGGCGCCAGCATCGCGAACAGGCGTCGGAGCCCGTGGGTGAGCTCGACGAAGACCGCGCTCGTGAGGCCGAAGACCAGACCGGCCAACGCCACCTTGGCCAGGAGGGCCGCGTCGAGGTCGACGTCGGCGATCGCCGGCGTCGCCGTGTGGCGCACGTCGAGACCGAGCACGACGAGGTGCCCCACGACCGACGCCGTGAGCGCGGGCACCAACGCGTCGTGGCGCAGCCGACCGACCGTCTGGACCTCGAGCGCGAACACGCAGCCGGCGAGCGGGACCCCGAAGACCGATCCGAAGCCACCGGCGATCGCCGCGATCAGCATGAGTCGGCGAGAGGCCGGCCCCAAGCGGAGCAGCCGCGAGCAGAGGTCGGTGAGGCTCCCCGCCATCTGGATGGCCGTCCCCTCCCGCCCGGCCGAGCCGCCGACAAGATGGGTGACGATCGTGCCGCCGTACACGAGCGGGGCCATCCGCCGGGGGATCCACGCCCGAGGCTCGTGGATCTCCTCGATCACGAGCCCGGTACCCGCACTCGCCCGACCGGCACCGTGGTGGTACACGAGCCCGATCGCGAAACCGGCCAGCGGCATCAGCCAGAGCAGGCGCGGACGTTCGATGCGTTGCCGGGTGGCCCAGTCGAGCGACTCGAGGAAGCCGGCCGAGGCCAGGCCGGCCACCACACCGACGAGCGAACCCAGCACGATCCACTGGACGAGTTGGCCGACGAGACGGGCCTGCTCGCGTCCGACGCGGCGAACGAGGCCACGGCTCGTCACCGTGTCGCGAGGTTTCCGGCGCCGACGCTCCACGTGCGCGGTCAGACGCTCGAGGGGGTTCGTCGTCGGGCCTCCACGGCCTCCACGGCGCCAGCCCGGGTGGCGCCGATCCCCCGGCGGGCCCCCGTGACCACGGCGACCTCGCCGGCGGATCGTTCCATGGAGGCGGACACTACGTGCCGCTACCGTCGCCGGTCTATGAGTGAGAACCATGCAGATCCGGTCACGTACGAGCAGACCGACCACGTGGTGGTCATCACCTATCACCGACCCGAACGGATGAACGCGATCGACGGCCCGATGCGCGAGGCGCTCAACGCCGCCTGGAGCCGGTTCCGGGACGATCCTGAGGCGTGGGTCGCCATCGTGACCGGGGCCGGACGGGCGTTCTGCGCCGGCGCCGATCTCGTCGACGGCGCCGGCTCGGCGGGCACGTGGCCGGGCACGTTCTGGGAGATCCCGACGCACAACTCCTTCGAGAGCGGCTGGGAGATCTTCAAGCCCACGATCGCCGCCGTCAACGGCCACTGCCTCGGCTACGGGCTGACCGCCGTGGCCGCCTGCGACTTCGTGATCGCCAGCGATCGGGCCACGTTCGGCTTTCCCGAGGTGAAGCTGGGCGTCCCGGCGATCGTCGGCGCCATTCGGGCCCCCGCCCGTATCGGATGGCAGAACGCCATGGAGCTGCTGCTGCTCGGCGATCCGGTCGACGCCGAGCGGGCCCGCGAGATGGGCCTCGTCGGGCGCGTCGTCGCCCACGAGACCTTGCTCGGCGAAGCCCATGCGCTCGCCGATCGCCTCTGTGCCGGCGCGCCGATCGCCCAGCGGGCCATGAAGGAGGTGGCCTGGCGGTCCCAGCAGATGGCCTTCCAGGAGGCCGTGCGCTTCGGCGAGACGATGCGCAAGGTCGCCGGGGCCTCCGACGACGCCGCCGAGGGACGTCGGGCCGCCGCCGAGCGTCGAGCCCCCCTCTGGTCGGGTCGGTGACGCCCGAGGACGCCTTTGTCGGCAGGCGAGTCAGCGGGCGCAACGCGGGCGAGCGCTACCGTCACGCCATGGACATCGCCGCTCTGGGAGCACTCACGCTGAACGACTCGACCGGCTCGACCCGCCGCCTGGGCGAGCTGTGGGCCGACCGGCCGGTGGTGCTGCTGTTCCTGCGCCACTTCGGCTGACTGCTCTGTCGCGAGCACGCCGCGCAGTTGCGCGACGCCTACCCCGAGATCACAGCCATCGGAGGCGAGGTCGTTGCCGTCGGGACGGGCGACTCGGCCTACGCCGCCCGCTTCGTCGACGACGAGTCGATCCCCTACCCCGTCTACGTCGACGACGACGGGCGGGCCGCTGCGGCCGTCTCGGTACGCACTGCCACCCCGTGGGGGCTGATGTCGCCCAAGAGCTGGGGCGGCACCCGGGCAGCCTGGCGAGCAGGGTTTCGCATCCATCGATCGGGCAAGCGCGTCCGCCAGCTCGGCGGCACGTTCGTGGTCGGCCCCGGCCCCGGGGTCGTGCGCTATGAACACGTCGACGCCCACTCCGCCGACCATGCCCCGGTGGATGACGTGCTGGCAGCACTGCGTTCTGCAGGTTCCGGCGTCTGAGCCGGATCGGAGGCGGCGATGCTCGAACGTCAAGGCGGGCACCGACTCCGTCGATACGACGGTCGTGGACCCCTCGAGCGACGCCTCGGTCACGCCGGTCAGCGTCGATCCGATGTGGAACCGGCGACTGGTCGAGCTCTCGTGCGCCATCAATGGCGTGTCGCTGATGATGCCGGCCGTCGAGCCCTACTTCATCCGCTCGATCCGAGCAGTCCAGGCCTCGCTCACCCCGGAGCTTGTGCAGGCGACCGAACGCTTCGTGGCCGAGGAAGCGCACCACCACACCGAGCACCGTCGTTTCAACGCCCTCGTGCGAGCCCGCTACCCCGCCGTCGCACGCTTGGAACGACTGATGCTGCGGGTCTACGGCCGCCTCGGCACCCGTCGGAGCGCGGCGTTCAACATGGCCTTCACGGCAGCATCGGAGATGATCGGCCTGGCCCTGGCCCGTTGGGTCGAGCGTCGAGTCCCCCGGCTCGTCGACGGCGCCGATCCCGCCGTGAGCCGCCTGTTCATGTGGCATCTGGCCGAGGAGGTCGAGCACAAGAACGTGGCGTTCGACGTGTTCGAGGCGACCGACGGATCCCGCCGCCGCTACACGCTGGCCATGCT
>VFJJ01000005.1 GCA_009886115.1 Actinomycetota bacterium | reverse complement strand
ATGAATGTGACGTTGATCAACCCGATCGCGATGGAGGATGGTCTCCGGTTCGCGATTCGTGAGGGTGGTCGTACCGTGGGCGCTGGGCGAGTCATCAAGATCCTCAAGTGATCTCGGAGCCCACCGGACGAACGAGGTGAGCGATCCGGGCTCGCGTGCCGTGGGCCCGGGTCCGAGGAGGGGCACGCAACGCCCGGGTAACGTTGTGAGCAGTGACCGAGTCTGACGCGCCGGGTTCCGGGAACGGCCCGGAAGGCGATCACGCGCTGATCTCGGCCGCTCGCGATGGCGACCGGATGGCGTTCGAGGAGCTCGTGCGGCGCACGTACACCGAGACCTACACCCTGGCGGTGCGGCTCACCGGCAATCGCGAGGATGCACACGACGTCGTGCAGGAGGCCTACCTGCGCGCCTGGAGGGGGTTGAAGTCGTTCCGCGGCGACGCCCACTTCTCCACGTGGTTGTACCGGATCACGGCCAACACCGCGTACAGCCACGTCAACAAGCGCAGGCGCCACCGATCGGTGCCGCTCGGGGAGCTGCGAACCGAGATCGCCGACGAGCACGCGCCGAGCCCCGAGGAGAAGGCCGAGACGGCTGCTCTCCAGTCGCGCCTTGCCATGGCCGTCGCCCAGCTCCCGTCGAAGCTCCGGGCCGTGGTGGTCCTCAAGGACGTGTACGGGCTCGCTCACGAGGAGATTGCCGACCAGTTGGACATCTCTGAAGCCGCAGCCAAGGTGCGCCTGCACCGCGCCCGGAAGCAGCTCCGCGACCTCCTGTATGACGATCGGCCCTCCAAGGAGAGCACGGAATGAAGTGCGACGAGGTCCAGGCGTTGCTCCCAGCGCTGCTCGACGCTGGGGGAACCCCGTCGGTCGAGGTACGAGTGCACATCGAGACCTGCTTGCGCTGCCAGGCCGATCTCGTCCGCTACCGCCGGATGCTCCGCGAGCTTCGCGAGTTGCGCACGCGTTACCTCGAGCCGTCGCCCGACGCCTTGTCACGCACGTTGGTCAACCTCTGGGAAGCGGGCGAGCAACGGGCCATCCGATCGATGCTCACCGGACGCCGGCTGGCCTACCTCGCCGCCGTGGGGGGGCTCCTCGTCATCGCAGCCACGACCGTGACCGTTCTGGCGTTGCGGAGCCGCCGCCGCGCTCCGATCGCGGGGGGGTGAGCAACCCCGACGATCGCTCCTCGGCGGTTCGCTGAGGGCCCGGGGTGGTCCCGCTGCTAACCTCAACAGGTTCCCCCTGCTTCTGGGCGCTTTGCCGTGTCCTATCGCTGGGGGCGCAGACCCAGGGCAGTAGCTCAACTGGCAGAGCAGCGGTCTCCAAAACCGCAGGTTGGGGGTTCAAGTCCCTCCTGCCCTGCTCATCCGCCTTCCGATGTTCCGTGGCTCGTCCCCGGAACGCGACTCGGCGAGGCGGCCCCGACTGGCGAACCCGAGGTGGGCTCGTGAACCGACAGACCAAGCGGATGATGAAGCGCCAGGAGTCGGTCGGGGGAAGCTCCTCCGAGCGTCGGCGCCCACCCGCGCCCGTCAACAAGGGCGACCGGACCTCGGTGAGCGAGTACCTCGGCGAGGTCAAGGGCGAGCTGCGCAAGGTTGCGTGGCCGACCAAGCCCGAGGTCGTCAACTCGACGCTGATCGTCCTGGTGGCGGTCATCGTCATGACGGCCCTCATCTTCGGCTTCGACTGGACGTTCAGCCAACTCGTCTTCTGGCTGTACGAATGAGCGACGCCGACCCCGACGAGCTCGGCGACCCCCACGAGGACGACACGGTGGACCCTGTACTCGAAGCACATACCACATCCGAAGACGCGCCCGCCGACAGCCCCGCGGACCATGAGGGCGGAGACGCCGAAGGTGGCGAGACCGAAGGTGGCGAGACCGACGTCGAGATCGTCGAGATCGTCGAGCTCACGGGTGACGCCGATCTGCTCGCCGTGTTCGACGACGAGCCGCCGTCGCCCCCGCGCGAGCCGAGCCCCTACGACCGGCCCGGCTCGTGGTACGTGGTGCACACCTACGCCGGCTACGAGAACAAGGTGAAGTCGAACCTCGAGAGCCGTGTCCGGTCGATGAACATGGAGGAGCGGATCTTCGAGGTCGTCATCCCCATGGAAGACGTCATCGAGTTCAAGGCCGGCCGCAAGGTGATCGTCCAGCGGAAGGTCTTCCCGGGCTACCTGCTGTGTCGCATGCGCCTCGACGACGATTCCTGGCGGGTCGTGCGCGACACGCCAGGCGTCACCGGTTTCGTCGGGGGTGGGGCCAAGCCCACGTCGCTCTCGCGCAAAGAGGTCGAGGCCATCCTCGGCGTCAAGATGGAAGCCGACGGCGTCACGCCCGAGAAGAAGGCCCGCCCGCGCCTCGAGTTCGAGGTCGGCGAGCAGGTGCGGGTGGTCGCCGGACCGTTCGCCGACTTCACCGGCGTCATCTCCGAGATCAACGTCGACCAGTCCCGTCTCAAGGTGCTGGTCAACATCTTCGGCCGTGAAACTCCCGTCGAGTTGGAGTTCGGCCAGGTCGCCAAGCTGTAATACCCATCCCGCCCGGATCACCTCGCCGGCGCGGCGCATCCACCTTCTCGAGGGAGCCACATGGCGAAGAAGCAAGTGACGGCGATCGTCCGGATCCAGATCACGGCGGGCAAGGCCACTCCGGCCCCGCCCGTCGGTACGGCTCTGGGCCCGCACGGCATCAACATCATGGAGTTCTGCAAGGCGTACAACGCGGCGACCGAGTCTCAGGCCGGGGCGGTCATCCCGGCGGAGATCACGATCTTCAACGACCGCTCGTTCACCTTCGTGACGAAGACTCCTCCCACGTCCTACCTCATTCGGGTGGCGGCTGGGCTCGACCATGGTTCTGCGAACCCCCGCAAGGACAAGGTCGGCGCCATCAGCCACGACCAGCTGCGTCAGATCGCCCACACCAAGATGCCCGACCTCAATGCGATCGACCTCGACGGGGCCCTCGCACAGATCTCGGGCACCGCACGTTCGATGGGAATCGACATCGTCGACTGACGACCCGCACGCACGCACCGCTGAGGTTGAGACGAGAACGAGGAGTCATCCCATGGTCCAGCAGGGCAAGAAGTACGTCGACGCCACGAAGCGTTACGACAAGCAGCATCTGCACCAGCCCATCGAGGCGTTCGACCTCGTGCGCTCGTTGTCGAAGCGGAGCTTCGACGAGACCGTCGAGGTCGTCTTCAAGCTCGGAGTCGATCCCCGCAAGGCCGAACAGATGCTGCGAGGCACGATCTCGCTGCCCAGCGGGACCGGCAAGACGGTCAGGGTCGCCGTGTTCGCGACGGGCGAGAAGGCTCGGGAGGCCGAGGAGGCCGGTGCCGACCACGTCGGTCTCGACGAGCTCGTGAACCGGGTCCAGGGCGGCTGGTTCGACTTCGACATCGCCATCGCCACCCCCGATCTCATGGGGCAGGTCGGTCGCCTGGGCCGGGTGCTCGGTCCCCGTGGACTCATGCCCAACCCCAAGACGGGCACCGTGACCGACGATGTCGCCAAGGCCGTCCGCGAGTTCAAGGGCGGCCGGGTCGAGTACCGCACCGACCGCTACGGCAACGTCCACACGGGTATCGGCAAGGTGAGCTTCGACAGCGACGATCTCCTCACCAACTACTTCGCCGTGATGGACGAGCTCATGCGGGCCAAGCCTGCCGCTTCCAAGGGCAAGTACGTCAAGGGTGTCGTGGTCTCCTCGACCATGGGCCCAGGCGTGAAGGTCGACCCCACGGTGGCCGGTCGCCCCGTCTGAGTCACCTGCTCAGAGTCACCGTCCGCCTCTCCCCCACGACCCGAGTTCGTCGGACGGGTGCCGCCTGAACTACCGTTACCTCGCTTTCCACACGCCGTAGACATCCGGTCCCTGTCGCTCTCGATTCGAGAGACACGAGGGGTAATGGGCTGGCCCCGCCGGACGAGGCCCGTTTCCAGCGACCCTCCCGGTCCTCGGCGCGTGTGTCCAACCGCCCGGTTTCACAACCGACCTGGAGCCCTGCCGTATGGAACGCACCCCCCGCCCCGCGAAGGTGGCGACGGTCGACGAGATCCGCGTGAAGCTCACTGCATCGAACGCGGCGCTCCTCACGGAGTACCGCGGTCTGTCCGTGAAGAATCTGGCCGACCTGCGTGCCGCGCTGCGTCCCAGCGGGGCCCAGTACAAGGTCTACAAGAACACGCTCGCCCGTCGAGCGGCGACTGCGGCCGGGCAGGACGGGCTCGTCGAGCTCCTCGAGGGGCCCACGGCCATCACGTTCGTGACCGGCGATCCGGTCGAGGCTGCTCGAGCGTTGCGCGAGTTCGCCAAGGTCTCGCCGGCGTTCTCCGTCAAGGGCGGGCTGCTCGGCGGACGGGTGTTGAGTGCCCGCGACGTGAACGCTCTCGCCGACATCGAGCCTCGCGAGGTCCTGCTGGCCAAGGTCGCCGGCGCCTTGCAAGCCCCGATGGTCAAGGCTGCCGGGCTGTTCCAGGCGTTCACGCGGAACATGGCCTACGGCGTCAAGGCCCTGATCGACCAGCGCATCGCCGCCGGCGAGGCGCTCCCCGCCGACCACGAGCCGGTGCCCGCCTAGGCGGCATCACCCCGATCACACGATCCCCGCCGCACCTGTTCTCCACCTTCTCCACCTTCTCCACGTTCTCCACCGAGTTCCAAACACCCCAGGAGGGTTCGCCGCCATGGCATCGATGAGCACCGCAGACCTGCTCGACATCTTCAAGAGCATGACGGTTCTGGAACTCAGCGAGTTCCTCAAGTCCTTCGAGGAGCAGTTCGGCGTGACCGCAGCCGCTCCCGTCTCTGTTGCCGCCGCAGGCGGCGGTGGCTCGGCCGCCGAAGCGCCTGCCGAGGAGGAGAAGGACGAGTTCGACGTCATCCTCCAAGCTGCCGGCGACCAGAAGGTCAAGGTCATCAAGACCGTCCGCGACCTCACCAGCCTGGGCCTCAAGGAGGCCAAGGACCTCGTCGACGCCGCACCCAAGACCGTCCTCGAGAAGGTGTCGAAGGTCGACGCCGAGAAGGCCAAGGCCGCGTTCGAAGAGGTCGGTGCCCTCGTCGAGATCAAGTAGCCGTCGGTCGGCCGGTGCTCGAGGGTGCGGCTGGGCTCAGTGCTCGGCTGCCACCTTGACGGACACCGCCGATCGCCGTATCGTCGCTGTCAGGCAGACTCCGCACCCGAACCGGTGTGCGACTCGACTCAGGAATCCACGAAGCCCGCGATTGCACCCGGTCCGCGGACCGCGGCTATGCTTGCGTGTTGCCGTGCGCTTCTACCCGAGTCTGCCGATGTGTGGCGTCGACCGACGTGCTCTGTGTTCCCGCCGTGGCGACGATCGTCCCGCTGGCGTTTTGCGTCGCGCACTTGTGTGCGAGAAGGAGTGAGCATCTTGTCTCGTCCCGCGCTCCGGGAACGTTTCTCCTTCGCCAAGCTCCGTGAGGTCAGGGAACTCCCCAACCTCATCGAGGTGCAGCGAGAGTCCTTTGAATGGTTCATCAACGAGGGAATCGCCGAGGTTCTCGCCGACATCTCCCCGATCGAGGACTTCACCGGAACCCTGAAGCTCGAGCTCGCTGATCACGAGTTCGAGCCCCCGAAGTACTCCGAGACGGAGTGCCGCGAGAAGGACATGACCTACTCGCGGCCGCTGTTCGTCACGGCTCGCTTCATGAACGCCCAGACCGGTGAGATCAAGGAGCAGACGGTCTTCATGGGGGACTTCCCGATGATGACCGAGAAGGGCACCTTCATCATCAACGGCACCGAGCGTGTCGTCGTCTCCCAGCTCGTCCGCTCGCCGGGCGTCTACTTCGGGGTCAACCCCGACAAGACCAACCCCGAGAAGGACATCGTCGACGCCAAGATCATCCCGGCGCGCGGAGCCTGGCTCGAGTTCGAGGTCGACAAGAAGGACATCGTCTACGTCCGGGTCGACCGCAAGCGCAAGCAGCCCGTCAGCGTCTTGCTGAAGGCCCTCGAGTTCGGTGGCGAGACCGCCGACCCCGACGCGCTGCTCAATCTCTTCCTCGACGCCGATGGCGTCCCGTTCGAGTCGATGCGCAACACGCTCGACAAGGACTCGACCAACACCATCGAAGACGCGCTCCAAGACATCTACCGGAAGCTCCGCCCCGGCGAGCCCCCGACCGTCGAGGCCGCTCGGAGCCTCCTCGAGGGACTGTTCTTCAACCCGAAGCGGTACGACCTCGCCAAGGTCGGACGGCACAAGGTGAACAAGAAGCTCGGCGAGGAGCACGTCAAGCTGCAGTCGACGTTCGACGGCTTGGGCCTCGAAGCGCCCGGCGCTCGCGACTTCACGCTCACCCGCGCCGACATCCTCGCCACGGTCTCCTACATCGTGAAGCTCCACGCGCTCGAGGCCGACTACTGGGACGACGACATCGACCACTTCGGCAACCGTCGGGTGCGCTCGGTCGGCGAGCTGATCCAGAACCAGGTCCGCATCGGGCTCTCCCGTATGGAGCGCGTCGTCCGTGAGCGGATGACGACCCAGGACGTCGAGGCGATCACGCCCCAGACCCTCATCAACATCCGTCCGGTCGTGGCAGCCATCAAGGAGTTCTTCGGCTCCTCGCAGCTCTCGCAGTTCATGGACCAGACCAACCCGCTCGCCGGCCTCACGCACAAGCGGCGCCTGTCGGCCCTCGGGCCCGGCGGTCTCTCACGTGAGCGGGCCGGTTTCGAGGTCCGCGACGTGCACCCGTCGCACTACGGACGCATGTGCCCCATCGAGACTCCGGAAGGGCCGAACATCGGGCTCATCGGCTCGCTGGCGTCGTTCGCCCGGGTGAACCGGTTCGGCTTCATCGAGACGCCGTACCGGACCGTCGACAACGGCCGCGTGACCGACGAGATCCTCTATCTCGCGGCCGACGACGAAGACCGGTACGTCATCGCCCAGGCCAACGCCCAGCTGGAAGACGACGGCCGTTTCGCGGGCGACCGCGTGCTCGTGCGCACGCGCAAGGGCCAGATCGCGTACGTGGAGCCCGAGCGTGTCGACTACATGGACGTCTCGCCCAAGCAGATCGTCTCGGTCGCGACCTCGCTCATCCCGTTCCTCGAGCACGACGACGCCAACCGGGCCCTCATGGGCTCGAACATGCAGCGCCAGGCCGTACCCCTGGTGCGGGCCGAGGCCCCGTACATCGGAACCGGTGTCGAGGCTCGGGCGGCCCAGGACGCCGGCGATCTGATCCTCTCTCGCGGTGCCGGCGTGGTCATCGAGGTCACCGGCGACGCGATCGTCGTCGACTACGACGATCCCAAGCTCAAGCGGATCACGCACCGGCTCAACAAGTTCCGCCGTTCCAACCAGGACACGTGCATCAACCAGAAGCCGCTCGTCAACGAGGGCGACGTCGTCGAGAGCGGTGCGGTGCTCGCCGACGGCCCCTCCACGCAGAAGGGCGAGCTCGGGCTGGGCAAGAACCTGCTCGTGGCCTTCATGCCCTGGGACGGTCACAACTTCGAGGACGCCATCATCATCTCCGAGCGCCTCGTGCGCGACGACGTGCTGACCTCGATCCACATCCAAGAGCACGAGATCGACGCCCGCGACACCAAGCTGGGCGCCGAGGAGATCACTCGCGACATCCCGAACCTCTCCGACGAGATCCTCAAGGACCTCGACGAGCGCGGCATCATCCGCGTCGGTGCCGAGGTCGGTCCCGGCGACGTGCTGGTTGGCAAGGTCACGCCCAAGGGCGAGACCGAGCTCACCCCCGAGGAACGGCTCCTCCGAGCGATCTTCGGCGAGAAGGCCCGCGAGGTCCGCGACACGTCGCTCAAGGTGCCCCACGGCGAGACGGGCAAGGTCATCGACGTGCGGGTGTTCTCCCGTGAAGACGGCCACGAGCTCCCGCCCGGGGTCAACCAGCTCGTGCGGGTCTACGTGGCCCAGAAGCGCAAGATCTCCGAGGGCGACAAGCTCGCGGGGCGCCACGGCAACAAGGGCGTCATCTCCAAGATCCTCCGGGTCGAGGACATGCCGTACCTGGCCGACGGGAGCCCCGTCGACATCATCTTGAACCCGCTCGGCGTGCCGAGCCGCATGAACGTGGGGCAGGTCCTCGAGGCCCACCTGGGGTACGCGGCGATGCACGGCTGGAAGGGCCAGGCGGTTCGCCCGGCCCTGCCGACCAAGACCCGTCCCACCACCGACCCGGCCGTGTGGATCAACACGCCCGTCTTCGACGGGGCCCACTACGACGAGGTCGACCCGGCGGGCAAGGTGCCGACCATCAAGCAGATCTTCACCGATCTGCATCCCGACGGCGCCGACGGAACGCACCTCATCGGCAACGACGGCAAGACGATGCTCTACGACGGGCGCAGCGGCGAGCCCTTCGACAAGGAAGTCACCGTCGGGTACGTGTACATCCTGAAGCTGGCCCACCTCGTCGACGACAAGATCCACGCTCGCTCGACCGGCCCCTACTCGATGATCACCCAGCAGCCGCTGGGCGGTAAGGCGCAGTTCGGTGGTCAGCGATTCGGTGAGATGGAGGTGTGGGCCCTCGAGGCGTACGGCGCGGCCTACGCCCTCCAGGAATTGCTCACCATCAAGTCCGACGACGTGCTCGGTCGCGTGAAGGTCTACGAGGCCATCGTCAAGGGCGAGAACATCCCCGAGCCCGGGATCCCCGAGAGCTTCAAGGTGTTGATCAAGGAGATGCAGGCCCTGTGTCTCAACGTCGAGGTGCTCTCGACGACCGGTGACGAGATCCAGATGCGTGAGCTCGACGAGGAAGCGTTCCGCGCCGTCGAGGAGCTCGGGATCGACCTGTCACGGCCCGAGCGCGGCACCGACGACGAGGACGAGCGTCGACGCCAACCGGCGTTCTGATCCCCGCTCGGTTCTCGCGTTCCCCGACCAGAGCTGACGACCACTTCCGAAACGGAAAGAGGCAGCACCTTGCTCGACGTCAACGACTTCAGTCAGCTGCGTATCAGCTTGGCCTCGGCCGAGCAGATCCGGCAGTGGTCCAACGGTGAGGTCAAGAAGCCCGAGACGATCAACTACCGCACGCTCAAGCCCGAGAAGGACGGCTTGTTCTGCGAGAAGATCTTCGGTCCCACCAAGGACTGGGAGTGCTACTGCGGCAAGTACAAGCGCGTCCGCTTCAAGGGCATCATCTGTGAGCGCTGTGGCGTCGAGGTCACGCGGTCGAAGGTCCGGCGCGAGCGCATGGGCCACATCGAGCTGGCTGCGCCCGTCACGCACATCTGGTACTTCAAGGGTGTTCCGTCGCGGCTGGGCTACCTCCTCGATGTCGCGCCCAAGAGCCTCGAGAAGGTCATCTACTTCGCGGCGCACGTCATCACCTCGATCGACGTGGAGAAGCGCACCAAGGACCTGCCCGAGCTCGAGGCCGCGATGCGGGCCGAGATCGCCGACATCGAGCGGGAGCGCGACCTCGACATCGAGAAGCGTTTCCAGGGGCTCGAGGGTGAGCTGGCCTCGATGGAGGAGAAAGGCGCCAAGGATTCCGAGCTGAACAAGCTCCGCCGGGGCTCCGAGCGCGACATCGGCGACGCCCGTGAGCGCGCCGACGCCGAGATCTCCCAGCTCCAGCTGGTCTACGACACGCTGCGCAGCCTGAAGCCCAAGATGCTCATCGACGACGACCGGGTGTGGCGCGAGCTGGCCGATCGTTATCACGAGTACTTCACGGGCGGAATGGGCGCCGAGGCGGTCAAGGACCTCATCGCCCGCATGGACCTCGACACCGAAGAGGTCTTCCTCCGAGAGACGATCGCCACCACGAAGGGCCAGCGCAAGCTCAAGGCCATCAAGCGCCTGAAGGTGATCTCGGCGTTCAACCGCCGCGGGGCCGACGGTCGCCACGTCAACACCCCGGCGTCGATGATCCTCGATTGTGTCCCGGTCATCCCGCCCGACCTGCGCCCGATGGTCCAGCTCGACGGTGGGCGTTTCGCCACCTCCGACCTGAACGACCTCTACCGCAGGGTGATCAACCGCAACAACCGTCTCAAGCGCCTGCTCGATCTCGGCGCACCTGAGATCATCGTCAACAACGAGAAGCGGATGCTGCAGGAGGCCGTCGACGCGTTGTTCGACAACGGCCGGCGCGGCCGTCCCGTCACCGGCCCGGGCAACCGGGCGCTCAAGTCGTTGTCCGACATGCTCAAGGGCAAGCAGGGACGCTTCCGCCAGAACCTGCTGGGCAAGCGGGTCGACTACTCGGGTCGTTCGGTCATCGTGGTCGGGCCGCAGCTGCGCCTGCACCAGTGTGGGCTTCCCAAGCAGATGGCCCTCGAGCTGTTCAAGCCGTTCGTCATGAAGCGCCTCGTCGATCTGGAGTACGCGCAGAACATCAAGTCGGCCAAGCGCATGGTCGAGCGCGCCCGTCCGCAGGTGTGGGACGTTCTCGAAGAGGTCATCAAGGAGCACCCGGTGTTCCTCAACCGGGCGCCCACCCTGCACCGCCTCGGCATCCAGGCCTTCGAGCCGGTGCTCGTCGAGGGCAAGGCCATCCAGATCCACCCGCTCGTGTGCGCGGCGTTCAACGCCGACTTCGACGGCGACCAGATGGCCGTCCACCTCCCGCTGTCGGCCGAGGCCCAGGCGGAGGCGCGGATCTTGATGTTGTCGGCGCACAACATCCTCTCGCCGGCCCATGGGCGTCCGATCGCGGTCCCGTCGCAGGACATGGTGATCGGCGCGTACTACCTGACCGAGTTCCAGACAGGCGTTCTCGGCGAGGGTCGGATCTTCTCGTCGCTGGCCGAGGCGATCATGGCCTACGACGATCCCGATCCCAGCTGGGCTTTGGCGCTGCACGCCGAGATCTCTGTCCGCATGTCAGCCGACCGCTTCCCCGAGGATCTCTTCCCCGAGGGCGCGTCGATCGTCAAGCGCCGCTTCGAGCGTGACGGCCAGGCGATGGTGCTGGTCACCACCACGATCGGTCGACTCCTCTTCAACGAGGCCTTCCCGGCCGACTTCCCGTTCGAGGACGGCGTGCTCAAGAAGAGCGGCCTCACGCAGATCGTGAGCCGCCTGATCGACCGCTACCCCCTCTCCACCGTGGCCGACAGCCTCGACAAGGTGAAGACCCTGGGCTTCCGTTTCGCCACCCGGGCCGGGCTCACGATCTCCATGGAGGATGTGAAGACCCCCGCGGGCAAGGCGGCGATCCTCGAGAAGTACGAGAAGGAAGCCGACAAGGTCGAGCGCAACTACGGCATGGGTCTCATCACCGATTCCGAGCGCCAGGAGCTCGAGATCGACCTGTGGCAGAAGGCCACCTTCGAGGTCCAGCAGGCCATGGAAGAGGTGATGCGGGCAGACCGCTTCAACCCCATCGAGATGATGGTGGGCTCGGGCGCCCGAGGCAACATCACCCAGGTGCGTCAGATCACGGGTATGCGAGGCCTCGTGGCCAACCCCCGGGGCGAGATCATCCCGCGACCGATCAAGTCGAACTTCCGTGAAGGACTCTCGGTGCTGGAGTACTTCATCTCCACCCACGGCGCCCGCAAGGGTCTCGCCGACACTGCGTTGCGTACTGCCGACTCGGGCTACCTGACCCGTCGTCTCGTCGACGTGTCGCAGGAGCTCATCGTCCGTGAGGACGACTGCGGGACGAGCCGAGGTCTATGGGTCGACCTGGTGATGGACGAGCTCGACCCCATGGGCAAGCTCGTGCATCGGCGGCTCTCGGAGCGTGAGGTCGAGACCCGGATGCTCGGCCGCGTCGTGGCCGACGACCTGGTGCTCGGCAGCGAGGTCATCACCGCTGGCACCTACGTCGATTTCACGATGCTGCCCACCATCACGGCGGCGACCGAGGTCACGCGGGCCCGGGTGCGCTCGGTGCTCACCTGCGAGACGGTCTACGGCGTCTGTGGCATGTGCTACGGATGGTCGCTGGCCACCGGTCGATCGGTCGAGCTCGGCGAGGCCGTCGGCATCATCGCTGCACAGTCGATCGGCGAGCCCGGCACCCAGCTCACGATGCGGACGTTCCACACCGGCGGGGTCGCGGCCCGGCAGTCGGAGTCGCAGGACATCACGGCCGGTCTGCCCAGGGTGGTCGAGCTGTTCGAGGCCCGTACCCCCAAGGGCAAGGCCATCCCCGCGAGGGCATCGGGGATCGTGCACATCGGTGAGGACGAGAAGGGTCAGCGCACCATCACGGTCGTCAGCGACGACGGCGCCGAGGAGACCTTCGCGTGCTCGCCGTTCGCTCCGGTGGCGGTGAAGGAAGGTCAGTCGGTCGAGGCTGGGCAGCGTCTCGTCGGTGACGAGAAGTCGCCGCTCGACCCCAAGGAGATCCTCGAGATCCAGGGTGTGCGCGAGACCCAGCGGTACCTCACCGACGAGGTCCAGAAGGTCTACCGCGACCAGGGCGTGTCGATTCACGACAAGCACATCGAGGTCATCGTCCGTCAGATGCTTCGACGGGTGGCGGTCTCGGAGTCCGGCGACTCGTCGTTCCTGCCCGGGGAGAAGGTCGACGCCCGGCGGTTCACCGCCGAGAACAAGCGTCTCGTCGAGGAGGGCCAGCGTCCCGCCGAAGGCCGTCCCGAGCTCATGGGTATCACCAAGGCGTCGCTCGCCACCGACTCCTGGCTCTCGGCTGCTTCGTTCCAGGAGACCACCCGGGTGCTCACCGAGGCGGCCATCGAAGGCCGCAACGACCCGCTCCTGGGCCTCAAGGAGAACGTGATCATCGGCAAGCTGATCCCCGCGGGGACCGGCATGCCTCGGTACCGTGACGTCGAGACGATGGCGCCCGACTACGAGCCCCTCGCCTTCTACTCGTCCGACCACGGCGACGACGATCTCGCAGACTGGCTGCGCCTGTCGACCGAAGCACGCGACGCCAGTCACCCCGGTGCCCTCGTGCACTCGGGTAACGGCGACGTTCCCGCGACCGTCAACGACGAGTTCGGGATCGGTTGAGGCCCGAAACCCCCAGCTTGCCCAGACTCCCATCTTCCACATAGATTGACCAGCCGGCTGTCGGCCGCGATGGCCGATCGATCCATGCGAATTCCGCAGGCGAGGACAGCGTGCCCACGATTCAGCAACTCGTCCGTCAGGCGCGGACGTCAAAGAACACCAAGACCAAGACCGCTGCGCTCAAGGGTTCCCCCCAGCGCCGTGGAGTGTGCACCCGCGTGTACACCGCAACGCCCAAGAAGCCCAACTCGGCGCTGCGCAAGGTGGCCCGAGTGCGCCTCACGAGCGGTGTCGAGGTCACGGCCTACATCCCCGGTGAGGGTCACAACCTGCAGGAGCACTCGATCGTGCTGGTTCGTGGCGGTCGTGTGAAGGATCTCCCGGGAGTCCGGTACAAGATCATCCGCGGCTCCCACGACGCCAGTGGCGTCCGCGACCGGAAGCAGGCTCGGAGCCGCTACGGCGCCAAGCTCGACAAGAAGAAATAACCGGGCGCGTCAGCTCGCGCCGAGAGGGAGAACCCCGCTATGCCCCGGAAGGGTCCCGCACCCCGCCGTGATCTCATGCCCGACCCGATCTATCGATCGGTGCTCGTGACCCAGGTCGTGAACAAGATTCTCCTCGCCGGCAAGCGTTCGGTCGCTGAGTCGATCGTCTACGAGGCCCTGAAGGTGATCGCCGAGAAGACGAGCGGTGATCCGCTCCAGACCCTCAAGCGGGCGATCGACAACGTCAAGCCGCAGCTCGAGGTTCGCAGCCGACGTGTCGGTGGCGCGACCTACCAGGTTCCGGTCGAGGTGCGCCCCCGGCGGGCCACGACCCTGGCCATCCGCTGGGTCGTCGGGTACGCCCGTCAGCGCCGTGAGCGGACGATGGCGCTGCGCTTGGCCAACGAGCTCCTCGACGCGAGCAACGGCGTCGGCGCCGCGGTGAAGCGCCGTGAGGACATGCACAAGATGGCTGAGTCGAACAAGGCGTTCGCCCACTATCGGTGGTAGATCGGTAGCTCGCACAGTGAGTACGTGCGGGCCACCGGGACCCGCGACACCGGCCGGGCGCTCAGCCCGGCCGTTTGCCTGACCGAGCAGAGCTGTCGAGGCGACGGCCCAGCCACAATCCCTGAGGTAGAGACGCATGGCGGAAAAGAAGGGCTCCAGCATCCGCGAATTCCCGCTGGCGCGGACGCGCAACATCGGGATCATGGCGCACATCGATGCGGGCAAGACGACCACGACCGAACGCATCCTGTACTACACGGGCCGGACCTACAAGATCGGCGAGGTCCACGAGGGCGCCGCCGTCATGGACTGGATGCCCCAAGAACAAGAGCGCGGCATCACCATCACCAGCGCGGCAACCACCTGCCGGTGGCGTGACTGCTGGATCAACATCATCGACACGCCGGGCCACGTCGACTTCACCATCGAGGTCGAACGCTCGCTGCGAGTGCTCGACGGCGCCGTGGCGCTCTTCGATGCTGTGGCGGGTGTGGAGCCCCAAACCGAGACCGTGTGGCGCCAGGCCAACAAGTACAACGTCCCCCGGATGTGCTTCATCAACAAGATGGACCGCATCGGCGCCGACTTCTTCCGCACGCTCGAGATGATCAAGAACCGACTCGAAGCGGTCGTCGCGGTGATCCAGCTCCCGATCGGCGTTGAGGCCGACTTCCTCGGTGTGGTCGACCTGATCGACATGCGAGCGCTCGTATGGGACGAGGGCATGGGCGAGGACTTTCACGAGGAGCCCATTCCCGCCGACCTCATGGCCGATGCCGCGCATTGGCGCCACGAGCTCGTCGACGTGCTCTCCCAGTTCGACGAGAACATCCTCGAGAAGTACGTCGGCGAGCAGGAAATCACCGCTGACGACCTCAGGGTCGCGCTCCGTCACGCCACGATCTTCTCCGGTGTGGTGCCGATCCTCTGCGGCACGGCGTTCAAGAACAAGGGCGTGCAGCCCCTTCTCGATGCCGTCGTCGACTACCTCCCGAGTCCTCTCGACATCCCGCCCGTGGTCGGCACCGACCCCCGTGATCCCGAGACCAGCTACGAGCGCCAGGTCGACGACTCCGAGCCGTTCGCCGCCCTGGCCTTCAAGATCATGAGCGACCCCTACGTCGGCAAGCTCACGTACTTCAGGGTGTACTCGGGCTCGCTGCCGTCGGGCTCTGCGGTGATGAACACCGTCAAGGGTCGCAAGGAACGTGTCGGGCGCATCCTCCAGATGCACGCCAACCACCGCGAGGACAAAGAGGCCGCCTTCACCGGCGACATCGTGGCTGCCGTGGGGCTCAAGGTCACCACGACCGGAGACACGATCTGCGATCCCGACCATCCGATCATCCTCGAACGCATGGAGTTCCCGGAGCCGGTGATCTCGGTCGCCATCGAACCCCGAACCAAGCACGACCAGGACAAGCTGGGCAAGGCCCTCGGCGCGTTGTCGGACGAGGACCCCACGTTCCAGGTTCGGTCCGACGAGGAAACCGGCCAAACGGTCATCTCGGGCATGGGCGAGCTCCATCTCGAGATCCTCGTCGACCGGATGTTGCGGGAGTTCGGCGTCGAAGCCAACGTCGGCAAGCCACAGGTTGCGTACCGCGAGACCATCAAGAACGCCGTGCACAAGGTCGAGGGACGCTATGTGCGTCAGACCGGCGGCCGGGGCCAGTACGGGCACTGCTACATCAGCCTGGAGCCCACCGGTCCCGGGGGAGGGTTCGAGTTCGTCGACAAGATCGTCGGCGGGACCGTCCCTCGTGAGTACGTCTCAGCGGTGAACGCCGGTATTCAGGAGGCTCTCCAGAACGGTGTGCTTGCCGGCTACCCGATGGTCGACGTCCGGGCCACCATCACCGACGGTTCCACCCACGATGTCGACTCTTCCGAGATGGCCTTCAAGATCGCTGGCTCCTTGGCGCTCAAGGATGCCGCCCGCAAGGCGAAGCCGGTGCTGCTCGAGCCCATCATGGCCGTCGAGGTGGTCACGCCCGAGGAGCACATGGGCGACGTGATCGGCGACCTCTCGGCTCGCCGTGGCAAGATCGGCGGCATGGAGCAGCGGGGGAACGCGCAGGTCGTGCGGTCCCAAGTCCCCCTCGCCGAGATGTTCGGCTATGCTACCGACCTTCGATCGCGCACCCAGGGGCGCGCGACGTACACGATGCAGTTCGACTGCTACCAGCAGGTTCCCGAATCGATCAGTCGAGAGATCATCGCTCGGGTCCGCGGTGAGTAGCAGCACGCAATCCCGTCCTCCTTCTCAAAGACCAGTCAAAGGGCACCGCCATGGGTAAGCAGAAGTTCGAGCGGACGAAGCCGCATTTGAATATTGGTACGATTGGTCATATTGACCATGGGAAGACGACGTTGACGGCGGCGATCACGAAGGTGTTGTCGGAGCGGGTTTCTGGGGTGTCGTTTACGCCGTTTGATCAGATTGATAAGGCGCCGGAGGAGAAGGCGCGTGGTATTACGATTTCGATTGCGCATGTTGAGTATGAGACGGTGAATCGTCATTATGCGCATGTGGATTGTCCGGGTCATGCTGATTATATCAAGAACATGATTACGGGTGCTGCGCAGATGGATGGTGCGATTTTGGTGGTGGCGGCGACGGATGGTCCGATGCCGCAGACGCGTGAGCATGTGTTGTTGGCGCGGCAGGTGGGTGTTCCGGCGATTGTGGTTGCGTTGAACAAGTCGGATGCTGTGGATGATGAGGAGATTTTGGAGTTGGTGGAGCTTGAGGTGCGTGAGTTGTTGAGCGCGTACGAGTTCCCTGGTGATGACATTCCGGTGGTTCGGGTGTCGGCGTTGCGGGCGTTGGAGGGTGATCCGGCGTGGTCGGATGCGATCATGGCGTTGATGGCTGCGGTGGATGAGGGGATTCCTGAGCCGGCTCGGGCGGTGGATCTGCCGTTCTTGATGCCGATCGAGGATGTGTTCACGATCACGGGTCGTGGGACGGTTGTGACGGGTCGTGTGGAGCGGGGGATCGTTCACACGGGTGATGAGGTGGAGATCGTCGGGATTCGTGCGACGACGAAGTCGGTGTGTACGGGTGTTGAGATGTTCCGGAAGTTGCTCGATGAGGGTCGGGCGGGTGACAACATCGGTGCGTTGTTGCGGGGTACGAAGAAGGATGATGTTGAGCGTGGTCAGGTTCTAGCGAAGCCGGGGTCGATTACGCCGCATACTGATTTTGTGGGGCAGGTGTATATTTTGTCGAAGGAGGAGGGTGGTCGTCATACGCCGTTCTTCAATAATTATCGGCCGCAGTTCTATTTCCGGACGACGGATATTACGGGTGCGTGTCAGTTGCCTGAGGGTGTTGAGATGGTGATGCCTGGTGATAACACGGAGATGAATGTGACGTTGATCAACCCGATCGCGATGGAGGATGGTCTCCGGTTCGCGATTCGTGAGGGTGGTCGTACCGTGGGCGCTGGGCGAGTCATCAAGATCCTCAAGT
>VFJJ01000015.1 GCA_009886115.1 Actinomycetota bacterium | reverse complement strand
CGAACCGCCGAACCGCCGAACCGCCGAACCGCCGAACCGCCGAGGCAGACTCTCGCTGTGAACCACCCCGAGCCCGAGCCGGTGACCACACCCGTCGACGTGGTCGGCGCCCACCTTCAGGCGGTGCGCTCCGGCGATCCCGCAGCGATGGCGCTGCACTACCACCACGATGCCGTGCTCGAGCGACCCGACGCGTCGTACCGGGGGCAGGAGGCGATCGCCGCCTACTTCTCGACGGTCCCCGATCGGCTGGCGGGCGGCATCGTGTCGGTCGACCACGTGGCCCACGACGACAGACGGGCCGTGACCGTCAGCTGGCACCTGAGCGGCGGTCCCGGCGACGGCACGAGTGGTGTCGACACCTACCGGGTCGAGCACGGGCTGATCGTCCACCAGGTCGTGGCACTGAAGACGGCCGACTTCTGAGCCGGGACCGGCGCCGGGCCGCTCGCCTCGAGCTTGACGCTCGGCGGAGCGCCGGGTCGGGCGCCCCGAGCCTCTCGCATCAACCGAACGGTCGGTAGGATCGGCCCGTGGCCACCCAGCTGCTCGTCAGCAACGGAACCCTGATCGACGGCACCGGCGCCGCCGCGCAGCCCTCCACCTCGGTCCTCATCGACGGCACGACGGTCGTGGCCATCGGCGACGAGGCCGATCGTCGGGCACAGGCGGCCGAGGCCGCGGGGGTCGACACCCGTCGGATCGACGCGACGGGCGCCACGGTGATGCCCGGCCTGGTCGACGTCCACACGCACCTGACCCTGGGCGAGCCCAACAGCAACGACGAGCTGTTCTTCCACCGCACCCCGGCGCATGCGGCGATGGTTGCCGCGTTCAACGTGCAGAAGGTGCTCAGGGCGGGCGTCACGAGCTGTCTCGACGCCGACGGACTGTTCGAGATCGGGCCCGCGCTGCGTGACTGCATCGACGCCGGCATCGTGGAAGGGCCCCGCATCGCGTCGGGGATGTTCGCGCTCCTCACCGCGGTCGGGGGCACCGCCGGCCGGCTGATCCCCGACCGCGGCATGCTCGGCTACGCCATGGTGGTCGCCACCCGCGACGAGATGGTGCAGGAGACCCGTCGCCAGATCAAGCACGGGGCCGACTGGGTGAAGATCCACGCCACCGGGCTGGTGCCCGGCCGTCAGGGCGAGCTGCAGGTCTGGACGCTCGACGAGATGCGAACGGTCTGTGACACGGCGCACGACCTCGGCGTCCCTGTCACGGCCCACTGCCGCAGCGCCTCGTCGACCCGGGATGCCGCCCGAGCCGGCGTCGACCTCATCCTGCACGCCTCGTTCATGGACGACGAAGCCGTGGAGGCCGTGGTCGAGAGCGGTGCGGCCGTCGCCCCGACGTTCACGTTCCTCGCCAACCTCGTCGAGTTCGGCGCCAAGGTGGGAGCGACCCCCGCTGTCATCGGCCTGTTCCGCAACGAGATCGAGGCCTCTGCGCCCATGATCCGCAAGGCCCACGATGCCGGTACGACGCTGATGTGCGGCTCCGAGGCCGGGTTCTCCCTCACGCCCTATGGCCATTGGCACGCTCGGGAGCTCGACCTGTT
Source organism: Actinomycetota bacterium (assembly GCA_009886115.1). Classification (GTDB taxonomy): domain Bacteria; phylum Actinomycetota; class Acidimicrobiia; order IMCC26256; family VFJJ01; genus VFJJ01. The sequence continues at coordinate 48,701 of VFJJ01000015.1, read as the reverse complement.
CGTGCGGTACCTCGGTCTCACACCGCTCGAGGCCGTCACGTGCGGCACCCGCAACGGCGGTCGGGCCATCGCCCGCGGCCGCCCGGGGATGCAGATCGGCACCCTGGCGCCCGGATGGGTGGGTGATCTCCTCGTGGTCGACGGCGATCCGATGGCCGACCTCGGCGTCCTGTGCGACCGCTCTCGCCTGCGGGCCGTCGTGAAGGACGGTCGACCCGTCGATCTGGCGAGGCCGTGGCCGCAGCGCGACACCCTGCCCGGCGAGAAGGTCGGTACCTACGGCAGCCAGGTTCTCACCTGGGAGCTCGTCAACTCTTGACTACCGATAACTCGCGTCCGCAATCGTCGTTGCGAAGCTCGGCAAGAAGCGAGGAGCGAACGATGTCACTCACGGTCAGGATCGATCGCGATGCCTGCATCAGCGGCGGCAAGTGCGTGGCCGATGCACCCCAGGCGTTTCACTTCGACGACGAGCAACTCGCCGAGGTCCTCCCCGGTGCAGCGGAGTTGAGCGATGAGCGCCTGAAGAAGATCGCCCGGAACTGTCCCGGGCAGGCCATCGTGCTCGTCGGCGATGACGGGGCCGAGATCGATCCGATGGCGGTCTGAGCCCATGGCCGGTAACAATCCGACAGATATCACGCTCAGTCGCTACGACGACGTCCGCGATGCCTATCGCCACAAGGACCTCGCGCAGTCGCTCTACGACGAGGCCGAGCTCGTGATGGGCGACGCGCTCATCGTGCTCCACGGCCGTGAGCACCAGGCCCGGCGCCGGCTCGAGAACCGACTGTTCCGGAGGGAGACCTTCCGCTTCTACGAGCGCGAGCTCATCCCCCCGGCCATCGACGAACAGCTCGCCCCGCTCGTCTCGGGCGGTGGGGGTGATCTCGTGCCGTTCGGCCGCCGCGTGGTCATCAACCTCACGGCGATGGTCGCAGGTGTCGACCGTCCCACTGGTTCTGCGGCCGAGTCGGAGGCGTTGTACCAGTACTCGTGCCGGTTCAGCGAGGGCGCCACGATCGTCCACTCCACCCGACCCAAGGACGAGGTGCGGGCCGAGGTCGCAGCGGCCATCGAGCGCTTCGACGCCGACGTGTTCCGTCCGTCGCTGGAACGCCGTCGCCGGCTCATCGCCCGGGTCGACGATGGCGAGCTGGCCGACGACGCCCTCCCCCGCGACGTGCTCACGGTGCTGGCCCGCAATGCCGATGCGCTCGAGCTCCCCGACGACGTGATCCGCCGTGAGGTCACCTTCTACCTCCAGGCAGGCATGCACTCCACGGCCAACTCCTTCACCCATGCCGTGCACGAGATCTTCACCTGGCTCGCCGGGGCCGGTCCCGCCGACGACGACCGTGTGCGCTCCGATCCCCTGTTCCTCCAACGCTGCGTGCACGAGTCGATGCGCCTGCACCCGGCGTCTCCCGTCGGCCAGCGGCGGGCCCGGGCGCCGATCGAGCTCCGCAACGGAACGACCGTCGACACGGGCGGCCAGGTGACGCTCGACCTGATGGCAGCCAACCGCGACGTCGCTGTCTTCGGCGCCGACGCCCACGAGTTCAACCCGCACCGCACGGTCCGCAGCGACGCTGCCCCGTGGGGTCACACGTTCGGGGGCGGGATGCACGCCTGCATCGGGATGGAGCTCGACGGCGGCCTGGCCTCCGAATCCGGCACCGATCCGGCCGAGCACCTCTACGGGACGGTGCCGTTGATGATCGGGGCACTGTTGGCGCACGGCGCCCGTCCCGATCCCGACGATCTCCCGACGCTCGACACCTCGACGGCGCGCCGCAACTGGGGCCGTTACCCGGTGCGCCTGCGTCTGGACGGCCGGTTCCAGCGATGAACGGACGCGCGGCATGCACCTCTCGACGGTGCGCTCGGCCGTCAGATCCCGGCGGCCTCCAACCCGGCGCGCCACGGGCCCAGGTCGACGTAGTCGCGCACCTCGCGCAACAGACCCGTGGCCTCGTCGATCTCGAAGACGCCGTTGCAGGCGACCGAGTGCTCGAGGCCATCGATCCAGAATCGATCGACGCGCTCCAACCACGCCCGACCCGGGGCATAGGCCTCCGACACCACGTCCCAGCGAACGCTCGACGAACGGTCGAGCACCCGAGCGAAGAGCGCCCTGATCGCTTCGTGGCCCACCGCAGGCGGGTGGGGCATGTTCGACCACGTCCCGTCGACGGTGAAACAGGATGCTGTCGCCGAGGCGTCGCCGGTCTCGACGGCTCGAAGGAACCGCCCGATCGCAGCTCGGGTCTGGTCGAGGTCGAGAGCCATGAGCCAGAACGTATCGGAGCCCGCAGGCTCGCGAGGAGAGCGACGTGACCACCATGCCCAGAGCCTCTGCGACTGGTGCGCCATGACCAGTGCCATCACGACCAGTGCCATCACGACCAGTGCCATCGTCACCGGAGGCGGTTCCGGGATCGGCGAGGTCATCGCCCGGCGTCTCGTCGCCACCGGGATGCGCGTCGGCGTTCTCGACGTGAACGAGGCGGGTGCTCGCTCAGTCGCGCAGAGCCTTGGCGACACTGGTGATCCGGGCGATCCGGGTGCCCGAGCTGTCGCGCTCATCGCATCCACGGTCGACGAAGCAGCTGTGCAACGTTGTCTCGACGAGTTCGGGACTCCCGATCTGCTGGTGAACAATGCCGGCATCGTGCGCTTCGGACCGCTCGCCGATCTGAGCGCGGCCGACTGGCGGGCCGTGGTCGAGGTGAATCTCACGGGCACCTACCTCACGGCCCGAGCCGTGGCCTGCCGCCTGCGTGCCGAGGGGCGCCGGGGCGCCATCGTGAACATCACGTCGATGAACGGGGTGATGCCCGGACCCAACGCCGGCGCGTACGGCTCGACCAAGGCGGCCATCGCGCTCCTCACCCAGCAGATGGCCATCGAATGGGCGCCGTGGGGTCTCCGCGTCAACGCCGTGGCGCCGGGCCTGATCGACGGCGGCATGTCGGCGCCGATCTATGCCGACTCGGGATTCCGCGAGATCCGCTCGTCCAAGGTGCCGCTGGGCCGGCTGGGAACGGCAGACGACATCGCCGATGCCGTGCTGTTCCTCGCCTCCGACGCCGCGTCGTACATCACCGGGCAGAACCTGCTCGTCGACGGGGGCGTCACCATGAACATGATCAGCCAGCTTCCCCGCCCGCAGTCGGTCGACTCAGTCGGCTCCGGCAACCCCGGCGCCGATGGCGGAGACGGCGGAGACGGCGGAGCTCGATGACGGCGTCACTCGGCGCTGGGCCCGGCCGTGCCCGGCGGACGGGGCAGGAGCGTCATGAGCGACTGGGTCAACCCGCCGTCGACGTAGAGCACCTGACCGCTCACGTAGGCCGCCCGTTCCGAACCCAGGAACGCCACGACCTCGGCCACATCGGCCGGAGTTCCCAAGCGCCGCAAGGGAACGGCGCCGGCCCGCACCCGGCGCACCTCGGGGTCGTCGTATACCGCGGCCGTCCCCTCGGTGGGCACGAGCCCGGGCCCCACGGCGTTCACCCGAATGCCCCGCGGCCCCCATTCGAGGGCTGCCTGTCGGGTGAGTGCGAGCAGGCCCGCCTTCGACGCGGCATAGATCCCGACGCCGGTGTTCACCTGGGCCGCCGCGCTCGACACCACGTTGACGATGGCGCCACGGCCCCGCTCGAGCATCGGACGCACGAAGGCCTGCATGGCCAGCAGCGGTCCGCGCAGGTTGACGGCGAGAACGTCGTCGATGTCGGCGACGGGTACGTCCTCGAGATGACCGAAGCGCCAGATCCCCGCGTTGTTCACGAGCAGGTCGACCGGTCCCACGGCCGCGGCCACCCGCGCGATGGCATCGGGATCAGCCATGTCGCAGGCGATCACGCCGTCGGATCCACCCAGGGCATCGAAGCCATCCGGTGCGCCCGCGACATCCGTCGCGTCCGTGGCATCGAAGGCGCCGGCGTCGCGACCGAGACGGTCGAGGGCGACGACCGTCCACCCGTCGGCCCGCAGGCGTTCGACCACGGCGCGTCCGATGCCGCGGGCCGCGCCGGTGACCACCGCTCGCGGGGACGGTTCTGTTGAACGGGCAGACGATGACACGGAGCCTCGTGCTCTCGAGAGGGATCGGGGATCGCCCCGCGATCTTCTCTCACCCGGGCAGGGCGTGCTCGTGCTCGCCGGGCCACGACTCCACCGGGGAGCAGCCACGATGAGAGCCGTCGAGGGCATGTCGGTCGTTGTCACCGGAGGAGGATCGGGGATCGGCGAAGGGACCGCCCGCCATTTCGCCGCCCTCGGCGCCCGGGTCACGATCCACGGTCGCCGAGCCGAGAAGGTTCAAGCGGTCGCCGAGTCGATCGGTCCACGATGCCGATGGCTCCAGGGCGACGTGACCGTCGACGTCGACCGCCGTGCGTTGGTGGCGACGGCCCTCGAGCACGGTGGGGGGATCGACGTGCTCGTCAACAACGCCGGCAACATGTACCGGGGTCCGATCACCGAGCTCGACGAGCGGGAGCTCCTCGACGTCTTCCACACCAACGTGGTCGGGGCCATGATGCTCACCGGCCAAGCCGTCCCCCATCTCGCGGAGCGCTCCGGCTGCGTCGTGTTCATCGGCTCCGTGCACACGCAGCGGGCGTTCCCCGGGGCATCGCCGTACGCCGCGACCAAGGGCGCCGTCGAGACGCTCACCGGCGTGCTCGCCGCCGAGCTCGGCCCGCAGGGCGTCCGGGTGGGGTGCATCCGTCCCGGTGCCGTGTTCACCGAGATCAACCAACGGGCCGGGCTGTTCGACGACGACACGGCGCGGGCCCGGCTCCAGTCGATGGCCTCATCGCACGCCCTGGGCCGCATCGGCACGGTCGGCGAGATCGCCGAGGGCATCGAGTACCTGGCCCGCGCCGAGTGGACCACGGGCAGCGTTCTCACCGTCGACGGCGGCCTCGGCCTCGGCGTCACGAACGCGTAGCCACGTACGATCGCGCCATGGCCGAGACGATCGTGTTGACCCGCTACGCCGACGTGCTCGAGGCGTACCGCAACAAGGACTTCCAGCAGAGCCTGTACGACGCCGGCGAGGTTGTGATGGCCGACGTGCTCGTCACCCTCCACGGTGACGCCCACCGGGCCCGGCGCCGGCTCGAGAACCGCCTGTTCCGGCGCGACATCCATCTCCAGTACGAGCGAGCGTTGTTCCCAGCGGTCATCGAGGACACCGTGAGGCCCTTCGTCGCCGAGGGCCGGGCCGATCTCGTGCACCTCGGCCATCACCTGATGATGAACCTGGCCGCGCTCACCGCTGGGGTCGACCGCCCGCTGGGCACGCCCGACGAGACCAGCCGGCTCTACCGCTACCTCATGAAGTTCATCGAGGGCGCCACGCTCGGGCACTCGACCCGTCCCAAGGCCGAGGTGGAAGCCGAGGTGCGATCGGCCATCGCCGACTTCGACACCGAGTTCCTCGATCCCTCGATAGCCCGTCGGCGTGCGCTCATCACCCGTCTCGCGGCCGGCGAGATCACCGAGGACGAGCTACCGCGCGACATCCTCACGGTGCTCCTGCGCAACCAGGACAACCTCGCCCTGCCGCCCGATGTGGTGACCCGCGAGATCGCGTTCTTCCTCCTCGCCGGGGCCCACACCTCGGCCACGGCGTTCGGACGCTGCCTGCACGCGATCTGGGAATGGATCGCCGACCATCCCGACGACGAGGGCCTCGTCACCAGCGACCGGCTGTTCGTGCAGCGCTGCGTGCACGAGACGATCCGCCTCAACCCGTCGAGCCCCACGGGCATGCGGCGGGCTCTGGTCGATGCCCGGCTGCGGTCGGGGACCGAGATCCACGTGGGCGACACCGTCGTGTTCGACCTCATCTCAGCCAACCGCGACCCCGACGTGTTCGGGCCCGACGCCGCCGACTTCAACCCGCATCGCCAACTCCCCGAAGGGGTCGGGCCCTACGGCCTGTCGTTCGGCAGCGGAATGCACGCCTGTATCGGCCAGGAGCTGGCCGCCGGGCTCGTTCCCGATCTCGAGCGTGATGGCGGCTTCGACGACCACCTGTTCGGGCTGGCGACGGTGGCCGTCCAGAAGCTCTTCGACCACGGCGCCCGTCCCGACCCGGCCCGTCCGCCTGTGATGGACGCCAACACCCGACGCCCCTATTGGGCCAGCTACGGCGTGGTCTTCACGAGCTGAGCTTCCCCAGCCAACCGCAACCAAATGTGCGCGGAAATGCTCACGGGGCGAGCATTTCCGCTCACATTTGGAACTGGACGGCGGCCCGGGCCGAGATCGCCGGGCGGATGTGCTCCGTCAGCACTCGAAGGTGCTCGGGATGCTCGGCGTATCGGAGATAACTGTCGGTATCGTCGAAGTCGGCGTTGACGACGAAGTCGTAGTTACCAGCCATCACGCCGATGTCGCTGCCGAACCGATATGCCCGAATCTCGGAGATGAGCCCGGGGAGGCGAGCCAGTTCTGCCGGCACTCGGGCCCGCTGCTCGTCGGTGGCATCGTCGGCCCACGTGAACATCACACAGTGTCGGATCACCTCACCTTGCTAGCACGGCGGCAACGGCGTGGCACACCGGAACCCCCTCGACCTACCGTTCGTTTGAAACCCGTCGGCCTTTGGGAGGTCATCGCCATCATGACGCGCGTACCCCGTGAGCAGAACCCCATGCTGGCCAGCCCCAACAAGCTCAAGCTCGGCGTCTTCGGCGTCAACGTGAGCGGTGGCTGCTCGATGACCGACATGCCCGAGACCCTCAAGATCGACTGGCCGGAATCAGTTCGGGTGGCCAAGGCCGCCGAGGCCGCTGGGATCGAGGCCATCATCCCTGTTGCGCGCTGGCGGGGCATGGGCGGCAACGTGAACTTCAACCACCGCAACTTCGAGACCTTCACCTGGGCCGCCGGCCTGGCCGCGGTCACCGAGCGCATCGCGGTGTTCGCCACGTTCCACGTCCCCACGGTGCATCCGGTGCGGGCCGCAAAGGAGGTGGCGACGATCGACCACATCTCGGGCGGACGGTTCTGCCTCAACATGGTCGCCGGCTGGAACGAGACCGAGATCTCCATGTTCGGCGTGGCGCAGAAGGAGCACGACGAGCGTTACGAGTACGCCGACGACTGGCTCGGGCTGTGCAAGGAACTGTGGACGCGCGACGGCGACTTCGACTACGCCGGGCCCTACTTCACGAGCCCCAACGCCTACTCCGAGCCCAAGCCGGTGCAGAGCCCGTACCCGGTGCTCATGAGCGCGGGCAACAGCGAGCGGGGCCAGCGCTTCGCTGCACAGCACTGCGACCTGAACTTCGTCGTCGCTCCCGACATCTCCAGCGCCGGCGAGATCGCGACCAACGTCAAGCGGCTCGCCCGTGAGGAGTTCGGGCGTGAGATCCAGGTGTTCGGCCAGGGGTACATCGTCTGTCGCGACACCGAGGCCGAGGCCATCGCCTACCGCGACCGGTACGTGCACGATCTCGGCGACTGGCCCGGGGTCAAGAACCTGCTCGACGTGCTGATCCCAAATTCGGAGAGCGCGTTGGGTGACGGATGGTCGGGAATGGCCGCCAACCTCATCGCCGGCTACGGAGCAATTCCCTTGGTGGGAACCGCTGATCAGGTCGTGGCGGGGATGCAGGAGTTCTCCGATGCCGGCCTCGACGGCATCACGATCAGCTGGGTCGACTACCACGCCGGCCTGGCCCAATTCGACGAGGTCCTGCGCCCCCTCCTCGTCAAGGCCGGCCTGCGCGAGCACTGATTCGAGGAGGCTCAGCCCACCTCGGCCAGGGCCCTGGCGAGCGGTTCGAGCATGGCCGGCGTGTGCGGCGGCGGCAGGTAGACCACGGCGAGGTCGAGGCCGGCCTCGGCGTGCTGGGCGCACAGCTCAGCCACCGGTCCGGGGCCCGTCTCGGCGTTGAAGGGAACGTGCATCGATGTGACGATCTGGGCGGGATCCCGCCCGATCGCCGCGCACGCTGCATGCAACACGTCACGCTTGCGGAGGTACCCCTCGGTGTCGAAACCGGGATAGTTCCAGTGGTCGGCCCAGCGGGCGACGATCGGCAGGGTGCGCTTCTCGCCCTGGCCGCCGATCACGATCGGGGGATGCGGGCGTTGCACACCACGGGGATTGTTGCGGGCCTCGGTGAGCTGGAAGTAGCGACCGTCGAAGGTGGTGGTCTCGTCGCTGAGCAGCCCGGTGACGACCGCGCAGGCTTCCTCGAAGCGGTCGAAACGCTCGGTGAGGCTCCCCAGTCTGATCCCGTAGGCGTCGCACTCCTCCTCGTTCCAGCCGGCGCCGATCCCGAGCTCGAGACGCCCGTTGCTCACGACGTCGAGCGTGGCCGCCATGTTGGCCAGCACCGCCGGGTGCCGGTACACGACGCCGTTGACCATGCACCCGATGCGGATGCGCGTGGTCGCCTGCGCCAGCGCCGTGAGCGTGACCCAGCCTTCCATGCACGGCCCATGGGAGTCGTGGGAGTTGATGGGGTAGAAGTGGTCGAAGTTCCACGCCGAGTCGAACACATCGATGTCGTCGGCGGCGCGCCACACGTCGAGCATGTCGGTCCAGGTCGTGTGCTGGGGAGAGGTTTTGATGGCGTATTTCACGGTGCTGCGCTCCTCATGCGATGACCAAGCGTGAGTAGTCCGGGGTGGAGGGGGCTGAACTCACTCTTGGTCAGGTTGGGCGGTTGGGAGGTTGGGAGGTTGGGCTCCGGGAGGCGGGACCGGTCAGCGTTCACAGCAGGTGTGGCGCTCGCCGCTCCAGCCGCAGCAACCGCACGGCATTGGCGGTGAGACCGTCGGCGAGCGCACCGAGTGCGGGAGCGGTACCGCGATCCCAGCCGCCGAAGTTGGTTCCGAGCACGAGATGGTCGGTCCCGAGCTGCTCGACGGCGAAGGCGAACTCCCGCTCGCCGGTGATGTGGCAGTCGAACCAGAGGCGCCCGAACGCCCGGTCGAACTCGCCGACCGGCCTGATCCACTCCGGCATCGACGGGCGCCGCTCGGCCAGCTTGCGCAGCTTGGCCAGGTGGACGGGCGTCGATCCGCCTCCGTGCGACACGCACACGTCAAGCGTGGGGAAGCGCCGGGTCACGCCGCCGAACACCAACATGGCAACGGTGACGATCTCCTCGAACGAGAACTCGAGCACGAGGTCGAGATCGAAGCGCCGCATGCGATCGTCACGGAGCGGCCCGTCGAGCCCGCTCGGCGCGGGGTGAAAGAACAGCGGCACGTCGAGCTCGACACACGCCCCGTAGAACGGGTCGAGACGGGCGTCATCGAGGTGCACGCCGAAATCGGTGCCGATGTACGGCCCCAGCAGACCCAGCTCGACCACACTGCGCCGGAGCTCGGCAACGGCGGCATCGACATCCTGCATCGGCAACGAAGCCAGACCCACGAAGCGATCGGGATGGGTTCTCACGATCTCGGCCAGGTCGTCGTTGTGCCGTCGGCAATAGTCGACGGCATTGGGTGGGGAGATCCGGTGGAGGTAGGAGAGCGGGTTGGGCGAGAGCGCCTGCACCCTGATCTCCTGCTCGTCCATGGCTCGCAGGCGCAGCTCGGCCTCCATGAACAACGACCCGCGGTACGGCACGCCGTGGAGGTACCAATCGCCGACGCGGAACCAGTCGATGCCGTCGGCTCCGGTCCCGATCTCGGGCCCGCACGCCGGGCCGGCGGCGCCCATGGTGCCGTCGAGGACCACGTGGGCGTGCACGTCGATCAGGCCGGGACGGCTGAGGTTGCTCACCGGTGCGCCAGTGTGGTGGTGGCGTCGTGGTGCGGCGCTCCGGGATGCGGCAGCAGATCGATCAGCACGTTGGTGAATCCTCCGTCGACCACGATCGTCTGGCCCGTCACGTAGCTCGCGTCGTCGGAGAGGAGAAAGGCCACCGCCGTGCCGATGTCGTGCGGATGGCCGATACGCCCGAGCGGGACCATTGCCCGTCGGCGTTCGTGCAACTCGGCATCGGCGTACACCGCCTCGGCCATCGCTGTGCGCACCATGCCCGGAGCCACCGCGTTGACCCGCACGCCGAACGGGCCCCACTCCACGGCAGCCTGCGCCGTGAAGGCCGACACGCCGGCTTTGGTCGCCGTGTAGAGACCCACGCCCATCTGTGGAGTCAGAGCCGCGATCGACGAGACGTTCACGATCGCGCCGCTCATCCCGGAAGAACGGAACTGGCGCAGCGCGGCCTGTGAGGCCAACACGACGGCGCGGAGGTTGACCCGGTAGACGGCGTCGAGGTCGTCGGCCGCGACATCGGCGAGCGGGGCCCGCCGGTGGATACCAGCGTTGTTGACGAGAGCATCGAGGCGACCACCGAGGAGCGCAGCGGCCCGGGCGACGATCGCCTCCGGCTCGGTGCCGATGTCGCCCGACAGGGCCACGGCCCGCTCGGGGCCACCGAGCTCCGCGGCCGTGTCGGCCGCCAGAACGGGGTCGACGTCGTTGACCGCGACCCGCCAGCCCCGGGCGGCGAGAACCTCGGCGATCCCCGAGCCGATCCCCGATCCCGCCCCCGTGACCAGTACCGCCTTGGGTTCCACGACTCGGTGACCCGCCGACCGTTGTCGTTGACCGCTACCGGAACATCTGGCCGCAGTCGACCCGCATGACGTGACCGGTGATCTTGTCGGCATTGTCGGAGGCGAGGAACAGCACCGCGTCGGTGATGTCCTGCATCTCGGCGCGCCACTTGTCGCCGGGTACGTTGCCCATGGTCGAGAAGTGGTCGTACGCCGCCTCGGGCGACATGTCAATGCTGCCGGCGAGCCCGAGCACCATGCCCGAGCCCTGGCCCTCCCCGGGCCTGATGGTCGCCGGCGCGATGGCGTTCACGTTGATGTTGAACTCGGCCAGCTCCATGGCCCAGGCCTCGGTGAGCCCGTTGATGGCGTGCTTGGCCGCGACGTAATGCGAGAGCATGGCGTGACCGCTGCCGGTGACCGCTGACGAGATGTTGACGATCTTGCCTTGGCGCCGGCCGATCATGTTCGGCACCGCGTACTTGGCCACGTACATGTGGCCCTTGACGATCGTGTCGATCACGGCGTCCATCACGTTGCCGCGCATCTCGGTGATCGAGTCGAGCGCAGCGATGCCGGCGTTGTTGACGACGATGTCGATGACCCCGTCGAACTCTTCGAGCGCCTTGTCGACCGCGGCCTTCACCTGGGCCTCGTCGCGCAGGTCGCAGGGCAGCGCGACACACCGTTGGTCGCGATCTTCGATCGCCCTGATCGTGGCGTCCATCATGTCCTTGGTGGCCAAGGCGTACACGTCGGGGATGGGCTCGATGATGTCGAGGGCTGCGATGTCGCAGCCGGCATCGGCGAAAGCCTTGGCGTGGTTGAACCCCTGACCCTTGAAGGCGCCCGTGATGAGCACCTTCTTGCCCGCCAGACCCCGCAGCATCGCGCTCATCGTTTCCTCCTCGGTCGCCCTGCCAGCCGAACAGCCGCCACGTGCGCGGCACTGTATCGAACGGGACCCGGGCGGTGCCCGGCGTTCGACGAACCGCTCGACCAACCGTTCGATTGAATCGATCGGCGAGCCACGTGAGGCTCGATCAGGCGCGGGCGATCACGGCCGCGAGCAACGCGTCGGCCGCCGCGCTCGGGGTCGTGCGACGCTCGGCGACGGCGTCGAGCAGGGCCAGCCCGTCGGGGGTCGCGACCTCCGACCGGGTCAGGCGGGCGAGCAGCACCTCGACGCGCGTCACCAACTCGTGGCGGGCCCTGCGGCGACGACGGTCGGGCAGCGTGCCGCTCTCGTCGAGAAAGCCCCGGTGCGCCACCAGGGTGTCGTGCAGATCGCCGATCCCCCTGGCCTCGGTCGCGGTCGTGAGCACGATCGGCGGCCGCCACGCGCCGAGGACGGTGAGGTCGAGCATCAGCTCGAGATCGCGGCGGGAGTCGTCGGCGCCGGGACGGTCGGCCTTGTTGACCACGAGCACGTCGGCCAGCTCGAGCAGCCCCGCCTTGTTGGCCTGCACTGCGTCGCCCCAGCCGGGCGTCACCACGACCACCACGGTGTCGGCCGCGGAGGCGACGTCGATCTCGATCTGGCCCACCCCGACCGTCTCGACGACCACGCGGTCGTAGCCGACGGCGTCGAGCACCCGGATCGCCGCTGGGACGGCCAGCGAGAGCCCGCCCCCGTGTCCCCGCGTCGCCATCGAGCGAATGAACGCCCCCTGACGCACGACCGGGTCCATGCGGATGCGGTCGCCCAGGATCGCTCCCCCGCTCAACGGCGAGGACGGGTCGACAGCCAACACGGCACAGCGCATCCCCGTGCCGTCAGCGTGAGCAACGAGCTGACCGGTGAGCGTCGACTTCCCAGCCCCGGGCGCGCCGGTGATGCCGACCACGTGGGCCCCGCCGGTGTGCGGATGCACGAGATCAGTGAGCTCGTCGGCTCGCGCACCCCCGGCCTCGGCGTACGACAGCAGACGTCCCAGCGCCCGGCGCTCACCGGCACGGGCCCGCTCGAACAGGTCGGCGATCGGGACGTCGACCCGGGGGCTCACGCTCCCGACACGGCCCCGCGGACGACCCGTACCAGCTCCTCGGCCGGCGTCCCCGGCGTGAGCACTGCAGCCACTCCGGCCTGCAACAGCTTGGCGATGTCGGCGTCGGGCACGATGCCGCCGATGATGACGGGCACGTCGAGACCGGCGGCGCGCACTGCCTCGACCATGCGGGGCGCCAGGGTGAGATGCCCTCCGTTCAGCATCGAGATGCCGATGGCGTCGGCGTCCTCTTGCTCGACGGCGGCGACGACCATGTCGACGGTCTGGCGCAGACCGAGATACACGACCTCGAAGCCGGCATCGCGCATGAGCCGGGCGACGACCTTGATGCCCCGGTCGTGGCCGTCAAGGCCCAGCTTGGCCAGGACGATGCGGATGGGCGCTGCCTCGATCTGGCCGTGGGCCGACCCCCCGGGGTCGGTGACCGTCTCGGCGCCCGTCACACGATCACCTGCTCCACGTAGGTGCCGAAGACGTCTTCGAGGGCCGCGACGATCTCGCCTTCGGTGGCCTGCACCTTGACGGCGTCGATGAAGCCGGGCATGAGGTTGGTGTTGGCGTCTCGGGCGTCGACCTGGAGCCGGGTCAACGCCGCGGCCACCTCGGCATCGGAACGGGCCTGCTTGACCGTGGCGAGCCTCTTGAGCTGGAGGTCTTCGGTGTCCTGGCCGATCGACAAGAGATCGGAGCTGCGCTCGTCCCCCTCGGTGAACTCGTTGACGCCCACGATGATGCGGCGTCCACTGTTGACCTCACGCTCGAATCGGTATGCGGCGTCGGCGATCGAGCCGGTGAAGTATCCGTTGTCGATGCCCCGGTAGACGCCTTCGAGGATCGAGCCGTCGCCCAGAGCGTCGAGGTGCTCGAAGATCTCCTCGGCCCGGCGCTCCATCTCGTCGGTCATCCACTCGACGTAGTGCGAGCCGCCGAGCGGGTCGGCCACGTTGGCGGCGCCCGTCTCGTAGGCGACGAGCTGCTGGGTACGGAGCGCGATGCGAGCTGCCTTCTCGGTGGGCAACGCCAGGGCCTCGTCGAACGAATCGGTGTGCAGGCTCTGGGTGCCCCCGAGCACGCCGGCCAAGGCCTGCATGGCGACGCGGGCAATGTTGATCTCGGGCTGCTGCGCGGTGAGTGACACACCCGCCGTCTGCGTGTGGAAGCGCAACAGCAGCGACCGCTCCTGCTCGGCTCCGTAGCGCTCCTTCATCCACCGGGCCCAGATGCGTCGGGCCGCCCGGAACTTGCCGATCTCCTCGAAGAAGTCGGAGTGCGAGTTGAAGAAGAACGACAGGCGGGGGGCGAACTCGTCGATCGGCAGACCCGTCGCCATGGCCGCCTCCACGTAGGCGAAACCGTTCGCCAGGGTGAACGCCAGCTCCTGCACGGCCGTCGAGCCGGCCTCACGGATGTGGTATCCGGAGATCGAGACCGGGTGCCACTTGGGCATCTCCGCCGACGTGAAGCGCATCATGTCGGTGATGATCCGCATCGACGGGCGGGGCGGGAAGATGTACTCCTTCTGCGCCTGATACTCCTTGAGGATGTCGTTCTGGATCGTGCCGGCCAAGGCCTTGCGGGGTACCCCGGTGCTCTCGGCGACGGCCACGTACATGGCGAGCAGGATCGGCGCCGGACCGTTGATGGTCATCGACGTCGACACGCCCCCGAGGTCGATGTCGGCGAACAGGTCTTCCATGTCGGCCAAGGTGTCGATGGCAACGCCAGCACGGCCGACCTCGCCCACCGCCCAGTCGTTGTCGGAGTCGCGACCCATCAGGGTGGGCATGTCGAACGCCGTCGACAGGCCCGTGCCCCCGGCGCGCAACAACTCCTTGAAGCGGGCGTTGGTGTCCTCGGCCGTTCCGAAGCCGGCGAACATCCGCATCGTCCACAGCTTCGACCGGTACATCGAGGCGTAGACACCCCGGGTGTACGGGTACTGGCCGGGGAAGGGAGCGTCGCCGTAGACCGGATCGAGCGGGATCCCGCTCAGGGTCTCGAAGTCGACGTCGGTTCGCACCGGTGATGCGGCGAAGGCAGCGTCGTAGGCGGCCCGAGCCGTGACCGTGGCCTCCGACGGAACTGCTGCACCCTCGTTGGCGGCGTTGGCGGCGTTGGCGGCGGACGGACGACGGGGGCTCGCATCGCTCATGCCCCGAGTATTACACGGATCTCCGATACTTGGAAGTCCTAGATTTCTCGGTCCCGATGCCGTACGATCCTCATCGTGCCCCTGCCGTTCGACCCCATCGACGAGGCCCGCCGCAACTGGAGCGTCCACGGCTGGGGCGCCACCGACGCGATGAGTGCGGCCACGTCCATCACCCGCGCCCACCAGATCGTCCTGCACCGGATCAACGAGGCCCTGCGACCGCTCGGGCTCACGTTCTCGCGCTTCGAGGCCTTGGCTCTGCTGCACTTCTCCCGGACGGGCGCACTGCCCATGGGCAAGATGGGCGTGCGGCTGATGGTGCATCCGACGAGCGTCACCAACACCATCGACCGCCTCGAGACCGACGGGCACGTCGAGCGGGTACCACATCCCGACGATCGGCGGACGGTGCTGGCCCGCATAACACCGGCCGGAACCGAGATCGTCGTCAAGGCCGCGAAGGCCCTGGCCGAGATCGAGTTCGGCCTCGGGGCCATGCCGGCGAAGGGTCTGAGAGCGATCGACACCACGATCCGCGACGTGCGAATCGACGCCGGTGACTTCTTGCCATGACATCCCTTCAGAACTATGATCATGGTTTGACGATCGATTGATCGTGGCCGCGGGGAACCGGTCGGGGGATCGGCCAAGCGATCGCTCAGACTGCCGCCGCAGCAACGCCCACCCAGGAGAACCCATGGCCGCTACCTTTGCCCCGACGACCGCCGATCTGGCCGCGATGACACCCGATGAGTTCGTGGGCCTCATGCGCCGAGAGCTCGCTCGGCCGGGCAACGGCATGCACGACCATCCGTTCCTGCTCGACCTCGAATCCGGTCGGGCCACGCTCGAGCAGATCGCGGCCTGGACCGAGCAGTTCTACCTGCACATCAGCCGGATGCTCCCCTGGATCGGCGCCATCTACGTCCGCTGCCCGCACGAGGCGGTCCGCACCACCCTGGTGAAGAACCTGGCCGAAGAGTGCATGGGGACCTTCACCAACACCAAGGCCCACCCCGAGTTGTTGCTGGAATTCGCCCGAGCGATCGGCGCCGACGCCGATGCCATACGCGGCGCAGAGCAGGTGCCGGCGGGACGACGACTCACCGAGTACTTCGAGTTCATGGGGCTGTGTCGCGAGTGGTTCGTGCCGCTCAGCGCCATCGCCATCGGGTTGGAGTCGTTCGTGCCGGCCACGTTCGCCCGCATGGTCAACGCGCTCAAGGCCAATTACGGGCTCAGCGACGAGCAGGTCGTGTTCTTCACCATGCACATCACCGCCGACGAGGAGCACGGCGACGAGGGCATCGAGCTGGTCTCGGCCTACGCGACGACACCGGAGGGCCGCAAGCACGTCTACGACTGCACGCTCGACACCGGCCGACTGTTCCACGAGATGTGGATGCTCTACCGCGACGCGGCTGCCTGAGGCCTGCCACACTGGTCCCGATCGCGTTCGATCGCGTTCGATCCCGTTCGATCTCGAAGGAGCACCGATGTCCGTCACCGAGAACGACAGCGCCGACAGCGCCGACACCGCCGACGAGGCCGAGGGACTTCCCCAGGGAGCCAGCATCAAGGTGCAGCTGGGCCGGCGCGGTCATGCCGGCACGTCGTGGGACGAGATCGGCTGGCAGACCCTGCCCAACGGCGTCGAGGTGAGCCAGTACAAGATCGGTGATCCCGACGACATCACTGCGCCCGCGGTGTTCAACGTGTTCTTCCCGCCGCAGTGCCGCATCGAGCCGCACTTCCACGACTGCGACTACTCCGAGTTCCTGCTCGAAGGCAGCCAGCAGGTGAGCGGTCACTGGTACCACGCCGGCGACATCCGCATCGCCAAGGCCGGTCAGGTGTACGGCCCGCTCATCGCCGGGCCCGAGGGGGTGCGCGTGATCGTCATCTTCAAGGATGGGCGCTGGCCGGCACGGCCCATTGGTTCGAGCGACGGTTCCACCCTCAACGTCGAGATGCTGACAGAGCGCTTCTCGTGACGAGTTCCGCGGGCGACACGAGCGGCGGCGCGTCCGAGATCATCGTCTCGGCCGACTCCCATGTGCTCGAGCCCGGCGATCTCTGGGCCGAGCGCGTCGATACCCGCTACCGCGACCGTGTGCCTCGCATCTTCTACGACGAGGCGGCGAGCAAGTACAAGTTCGGCGGCGGCGGCATCCCGATCGTGAACTACTCGGGCCTGTTCGCAGCCAACAAGCGCGACGACGAGCTCGCCGCGCACAACACGAAGGCGTTGGCCGAAGCCGATGCCCCGGCCGGCGGCTGGGACCCTGCGGCACGGCTCGCCGCTCAGGATGTCGACGGGGTCTCCGCCGAGGTGCTGTACGCCAGCTTGGCCTTCCCCATGTTCCGGGTCGAGGACCTCGCGTACCAGGCGGCGCTCTTCCGGGCCTACAACGACTGGCTCTCCGAGTTCTGCTCCTACGACACCAACCGGCTCGTCGGCATGGGCCTCGCCGGCATCCTCGATGTCGACGGGGCCATCGCCGAGCTCGAGCGCACGCGCGACCGGGGTCTGCGGGGCGTCATGGTCATGGCGTCGCCCCCCGCCGACCGCCCGTTCACCGGGCGTTCCTACGACCGCTTCTGGGCCGCCGCTCAAGACCTCGACATGCCCGTGGGGCTGCACATCCTCACCGGTCATGGACGCCCGTCGAAGCAGATGCTCACCGACCTGCCGGCCAACGAGTACTTCGGCGGTCTCATGGAGCTGCACGAGGAGGTCGTGCACAGCCTCACCGACATCGTGTTCTCGGGAGTGCTCGAGCGCTTCCCCCGGTTGAAGATCGTCTCAGCCGAGAACGAGATCGGCTGGATCGGTTTCTGGCTGCACATGGCCGACCTGTGGTGGAACCGCTACCGAGCCAGCTTCGACACCGAGCTCACCATGGCGCCGAGCGGGTACTACAAGCGCCAGATCTACGCGACGTTTCTCGAGGACCCCATCGGCATCCACGACGCGGCGCTGCCCCTGATGGGGTACGGCAATCTGATGTGGGGCAACGACTATCCGCACGGTTCGAGTACCTGGCCCAACTCCCGTCAGGTGATCGACACCGTCCTGGCCGGTGTTCCCGCCGAGGCCCGGGCGGCGATCGTGCGCGACACCTGCGTCGAGCTGTTCGGGCTGAAGCTCCCGGAGCCACCCGAGGCCCAGCGATCAGCAGCGACGACGACCCTGTGAACGCTCCCGGCGACGTGAGGCATCTCATCGCAGCCGCGCGTCGCATCCTCCACCGGGAAGGCCTCGACAGCCAGATCGGCGGACACGTCAGCGTACGCGTGCCCGGCGAGGACGCCTTCTGGGTCACGCCCTATCAGTACTTCGACGAGACCTTGCCCGAACACGTCTCGAAGGTCGGCTTCGATCTCGGGATCCGCGAGGCCGGCACCATTACTTCATCGCCGGGCATCAACTTCCACGCCGCCGTGTACGAAGCGCGGCCCGAGATCAATTCCATCATCCACACGCACTCGCGCAACATCTCGACGCTCACCACCACCGCCGAGCCGTTCGGGATGTACTACACCTACGCGGGCCTGTTCCTCGACGACGTGGCCTTCTTCGAGGACGACGGCGTGCACACCCCCGACGAGGAGGGCCCGCTCATCGTCAAGGCCCTCGGGTCCAAGCGGGCCTTGCTGATGAGCCATCACGGCGCGGTCAACGTGGCCGACACCCTCGAGCACTGCACGGTCGAGGCCCTGCTGTTGGAGCTGTGCGCCGGCTACCAGCTCGCGGCCATGGCCGTCGGCGGAAAGCCCCTCCCCGATCCCATCGCCGCCACCTACCGCGACGCCTACCTCCGCCACGGCTTCCGCGAACAGATGTGGGACGCCAACCTCCGCCGCCTCCCCCCGTTCTGACTCGGGCGGCATCGCGCGGTCACAGGGCTCGCATCCGGTTGTTGCGAGCGTTGTGCTCCACCTCGGCGAGGCCGAGGGCCTTGAGCACGGGGGGCACGTAGTTCCCGAACCGACCGCGCAGACCCTTCTTGAGGCCGTACCAGCCACCGACCGGGTTGTCGGGGGCGCGTCCCCACGCCTCCACGGTGTCGGGCGCTGCCGGTTTCTGCTCGTCCGCGTTGCCCAACGGCATCCAGTCACCTCGCTCGATCAGCATCGCGTGCACGTCGTCGATGCAACGCAGGTGGTAGCGAAGCTCGGTCGCGCCGACCCGGACGACGAGCGCCGGAGGATCGGCGTCGGGGTCCCGGTACGCCTCGAACTCCGACGTGCCCGGCGGCGTGGTCAGGATCCACGGGTCGTCCGGGGTGCCCGTTCCCTCCACGTCGATCATGCCCATCAGCGTTCCTTTCGCGTCGGTCGTCGACACTGTAGAGATCAGAAGATGACATCTCTTGTCATGAATAGGATTCTGCGAACATGACCGAATGCGTGCCGGCCGGCTGATCACCTTGCTGCTCATCCTGCAGCGACGCGGACGGGTGACTGCCGCCGATCTGGCTGTCGAGTTGGAGGTGAGCGAGCGGACCGTCCTGCGAGACGTCGAAGCGCTCTCCGGCGCGGGCGTACCCGTCTATGCCACCCGCGGACCCGGGGGCGGGATCCAGTTGCTCGACGGCTACACCACCGAGCTCACGAGCCGGTCCCATCGCCGACTCCACCCGCCTCGCGCCGGGCCGAGAAGGGCGCGGGTCCGGGTCACGCCCGAGGGCCAGCGGTTGGCGGCAGTGCTCGGGCGACTCCAACCGTTGCGCATTCGTCGACAGCGGCCGGGCGCCGACGACGGTTGGCTCGATGCCACGTTCCTGATCGACAGCCTCGAAGGCGCCGCGGTCGAGGTGATGTCGCTCGGCCCGCACATCCAGGTCATCGAGCCCAGCGAGCTCCGCGACGAGGTCGCCGACCGAGCCCGTCGCACGTGGCTCCTGTACACCCAGCCGTGATCCGCCGTCGCCGAGTCGTCAGTGAAGGCCGGGGCGCTCCCACGGCGAGCGTCACACCTGGCGGCCGGGGCCCCAGTGCTGGCGGCGGAGCTCGTCCTTGGCGATCTTGCCGACGGCGTTCTTGGGGAGGGAGTCGACGACCTCCACGCGAACGGGAACCTTGATCGACGACAGCTCCGACTGCCGGCAGTGCAAGCGCAGCTCCTCGGGCTCCACCGTGTGCCCCTGCCTGAGAGCCACGACAGCCACGATCGCCTCACCCCACTCCGGGTCGGGAACGCCGATCACGGAGCACTCCAGCACGGCCTCGTGGCGGTAGAGCACGTTCTCGATCTCGGTCGGGGCGATGTTCAAGCCACCCCGGATGATGAGGTTCTTGATCCGGTCGACGATGTACACGAACCCCTCGGCGTCGACCACGGCGACATCGCCCGAATGCATCCAACCATCGCGGAGATGCTCGGCGGTCCGTTCCGGCTCCCGGTAGTAGCCCTTCATCACATGGGGCCCGGCGAAGATCACCTCGCCCCGCTCACCGATCGCGACATCCCGACCGTCGCCATCGACCACACGCACGTCGACGGCGTACGACGGCTGCCCGCACGAGGCGAGCAACCGGGGGCTGCGCCCGAGCGCGGCCACGTGGTCGTGCTTGCGCAACAGGGTCCCGACCGAAGCGATCTCGGCCATCCCGTAGAGCTGGATGAAGATCGGTCCCAAACGCGACACGAGCTCGCCCAGCCGATCGGGACTGATGGGCGACGATCCGTACCCCAGGGTCACGAGTGACGACAGGAGATGATCGTCGCTGTGCGGCAGGCGATCGAGCATGCGCATCAGCTGCGTCGGCACGAGGAACGAGTGGGTGACGGCATGGTCGGCAACCATCCGGGCGAAGGGCACCGGGTCGAAGCTCCGACTGTCGAGAAACCCGAGAGCGGCCCCGATCACCAGACAGGGCACGATCGTGATGTTGACGCTCGAGTTGTGCGGGATCTGCACGAGATACCGGCTGTCGGGCGTGACGTCGTACTCCAGACACGTGACGGTCGCATGCTGGAGCGCCCGGGCATGATCGAACAGCACCCCCTTGGGCCGACCGGTCGTGCCGCTCGTGTACACGATGCAGAAGTCGTCATCGTGCCGGACCTGATGCACCGCCGGATGAGCTTCGGCCGACGACGCCGCGAGCAGCTCCGCGTAGGCAACGGTGTCGATGTCGACGAGCGGCACACCCAGCAGCGAGCAGACCCGTTCGGCCTCGGCCCGGTGCTCGGAATCCGTGATCATCAATCGGGGCTCGGCGTTGTCGAAGACCTGCTCCATCTCGGTGGGCCCGAGCCGGAAGTTGAGGCCCACGTATACCGCTCCGCACTTGACGATCCCGCCCAGCACCTCGACGACCTCGGGGCGATTGGGAACGAACAGCGCCACACGGTCGCCCTTGGCGATGCCGAACCTGTCGCTGAGTGCATGGGCGAGACGGTTCGTCCGCTCGTCGAGCTCCCGGTAGGTGACGACGCGATCGCCGAACAGCGCCGGGCTGTCTGGACGGCGAACGGCATTGCGGGTGATCGCCAGCCCGACGTTCACGTGATCACGCTCCGGACTTCGCGACCTCGGACACGTCGGGCACCTCATGCAGCAACGCCTGCGCGGCATCGCGCACGAGCATCCCGACCTCGACCCCGCGGCGTCGAGCCGACTCGTTGCACGCGCTGATCCGACCCTCGTCCCAGGCCTTGAACGCGTCTCCCACCGGCGCGCTCCACGCGTCGCAGCACGCGCCGGCGAGGCCGTGCTCGTCGGTCACGATGAGCCCGCTGGTGCCCGAGTCGTTCTTGGCCCGCCCGCCGTCGGAGCAGATGAACCCGTGTGGGTGCACCTCCAGGAGGAACTTGGCGCCACTGCGTCCGGTGTGCCCTGCCGTCACGAGCACGTTGTTGGAGTCGCCGGGCAGCGCGAACACGATCGAGTCGGTGACCACGATCTCTCGTCCCGATCTCGACGTGGCCTTCACCTCCCGCCGGATCTTGGTCCCCTCATCGACCTCGCCGCTCGGATCGTTGCGGAGCAGCACCAGGGCCGCGTCTCGCACCGACATCCCTTCGGTGACACCGCACCGCTCGGCGTAGATGTTGACCCTGGAGATGAGGCCGGTCTCGTACATGTCGATCCCGTTGCCGAGCTCGGCGCTCATCCCCTCGGCCGTGGCGGCCGGTATTCCCAAGGCCTCGAGGTACCAGAGCCCCGCGATACCAGCGCCGTCCTTGCCGATGCAGCCGTCATGGCCGATCACGGCCCGCGGCCGGTGCGGCGCCATCAGGCGAGCAGGGAGCACACCCAGGTAGGAGGCTGCCACCACGACATCGCGGTCACGATTTCGGGCATCGACGTACCGTGCCGAGTCCATGGCGATGACCCGACGCGAGCCTTCCTCGTGGACCAGATCGTGCGGATGATCGTCCTCGTTCGCCAGCAGCGGCGCCTCTTCGGCCATCGTCGCCTCCCGCGTCTCGCTCCCCCGAGTCCTGGCCCGAGAGCCGGAACACTAGGCCCCGGAACATCGAAGTGTCCCTTGGACGGAGGCGGCAGCGCCGAATAGTGTGCAGGGATTCAAGCGATCGAACGATCGGTTGAACCAGTCGACGACGTATGGGGGGAAACCGTGGCATACCTGGCGGTCGACGGTGACAGGCGCATCTACTTCGAGCACCACGAAGGGGCCAAGCGTCCGGTCGTGCTGGTGCACGGATGGGGGATGAGCTGCCGGGTCTGGGACACCACGCTCCCGAGACTCCTCGAGAACGGCAACACCGTCGTGTCGATCGACCATCGAGCGTGCGGCTCGTCCGACAAGGACTTCTCCGACACCTCGATCGGCGCCATCGCCGGTGATGTCGTTGCCCTGGTACGACACCTCGGGTTGCAGAGCCCCGTCCTCAACGGATGGTCGATCGGTGGGCCGGTCGTGGTGGAGGCAGGCAGCCGCCTGGGCGCCGACCTCGGCGCCATCGTGCTCACCTGCGGCGCCACACCGCGCTACGCCCAGGCCGACGACTTCCCCCACGGCGGACCGGCTGACGCTGTCGGCGCAACCGTGGGGGCGCTCCGTGCCGACCGGGTGAACTTCCTCAACGGGTTGTCGCAGGGGGTGTGCGCCGAGCCCCAGCCCGACGCCATGATCGCCTGGATGACCGGGATCTTCCTCCAGGCGTCTCCTCAGGCCGACGCCACGCTCGCCGAGCTCGGCGTCCTCGACCAGCGGGCCATCCTTGCCGGCATCACTGCTCCCGTGCTGTCGATGGTGGGGGCCAAGGATGTCATCGTCGATCCCGAGATCGGACGGCTCGCCGCTCGCAGCGCGCCAAACGGTCGTTTGGTCGAGTTCCCCGGGTGTGGCCACGCCCCGTTCCTGGAGGATGGGCCGCGGTATCGCGACGAGCTCGTCTCCTTCGTCAACAGCCTGTGATCCGGGGAGCGTTCGATGGCACGTGACGTCCGTTTCGGGCTCTGGTACCACATGCGCAACCCGGAGCCGTGGAAGGTCCCGAACGAACAGCTCTATCGCGAGACGATCGACCAGATCGAGTGGGCGGAGGGGTTGGGTTACGGATCGGTGTGGTTCACCGAGCACTTCTTCTGCGACGACGGCTACACGCCCTCAGCGCTGATCCTGGCCGGAGCGGTCGGCCAGCGCACCAAGCAGATGCGCATCGCCACCAACCTGATGCTCCTGCCGCTGCACGATCCGCTCCGTTTGGCCGGTGACGTCGCCACGGTGTCGATCCTCACCGGCGGACGGTTCGATCTCGGAGTCGGCCTCGGCTACCGAGCTGATGAGTTCACGGCCTTCGATCGCAAACTGTCGCACCGCCCCAGCCTCATGGAGGAGGCCGTGGCGATCCTGCGTCAGGCCTGGAGTGGCGAGCCCATCGAATTCGAGGGCAAGCGCTTTTCGGTACCTGCGGGCCTGCGGGTCACACCCGTTCCCGCGACGCCGCCCCGCATCCTCATGGGCGGCATGTCCGAGCCGGCCATCAAGCGGGCGGCGCGGCTCGCTGACGGCTTCCTCGCCACAGGCGGCATCGGCAACGACATCTACCTCCAGGCCTGCGCCGAGGCCGGCAGCACCCCGGCCATCTACGCCGGCCACTGGGGCATCGTCGACGAAGATCCCGAGCGGGTCGCGGCCGAGGTCGGTCCGCACGCCCTGTACGAGGTCAACGAGTACATCAAGTGGGGTGCGTTCGGTCCGCCCGACCAGGTTCCGCCGTTCCCCGATGCCGCGGCAGCACTCGAGCACGGCTTGTATCAGGTGATGGATCCAGCCACCGCTGTCACCGAGCTCACCGCGATGCTCAAGGCCTGCCCGGAGATCGTCGACGTGCATTTCTGGGCCCGGTTCCCGGGCGAGCCCGTCGCGGCCGGGGCCCGTCGCATCGAGCTGTTGGCCAAGGACGTGCTGCCCAAGGTACGCGCCAACCTCGCCTGAGCGAGCTCTCGGCCACGCCATACCGTCACAACCGGCGCAACGACCAAAGGGGTCCCCCCATGAAGTTCGGAATGTTCTACGTTCTCGAGAGCCCTGATGGTGAGTACCAGCGGGCCTACAAGGAGATGTTCGGTCAGATCGAGTACGCCGAGGAGCTGGGCTTCGACTCGGTGTGGCTGGCCGAGCACCACGGCTCCGCCTACGGCTCCATCCCGAACGGCGCGGTCGCCTGCTCGGCCGTGGCCAAGATCACCGAACGCCTGCGCATCGGTATGGCCGTGTCGATCCTCCCGTTCCAGAACCCGGTCCGCACCGCCGAGGACTACGCGATGGTCGACGTGATCTCGGGCGGCCGGCTCGACATGGGTGTCGGTCGGGGGTACCAGCCCATGGAGTTCAAGAACCTGATGCTCGCCGACAAGCAGAGCATCAGCCGTGAGATCTTCGAGGAGAGCCTCGACATCCTCATCGGTCTCTGGGAAAACGAGCGGTTCAGCTACCAGGGCAAGCACTACCAGCTCGATGACGTGGCGATCACCCCTCGCCCGGTGCAGCGCCCCCGGCCGCCGATCTACGTCGCGGCCATCTCGCCCACCACGTTCGACCTGGTCGACAAGTACGGGCTGAACATCATGGTCACCCCGACACTCATGGATCTCGAGTCGCTGAAGGCCTTCGTCGTCGATGCCAAGCGCAAGCTCATCGCCGGCGGGCGCGACCCCAAGAGCCTGAACTTCCCGATGAACTGGCAGATGCACCTGGCCGAGACCGAGGAAGAGGCCTTCGCCCGCCCGTCGGAGGCGCTCGACTGGTACTTCAACCTGGTCATGGACCTCGTTCCCAAGGGCCCCAACGCTCCCGCGGGCTACGAGTACATGCGAGACACCGCAGCGGCGTTCGAGGAGATGGGCGGGGTCGACGTGAGCGCCCTCAAGCAGGGCGGCATCATCATGCTCGGTACCCCCGAGGAGGCCACGGCCAAGATCGCCGATCTGCGCGACACGATCGGCCAACAGGAGATCTTCTGCTGGATGCGCATCGGCGGCCTCGAGGACTGGAAGGTCAAGGAGTCGATGAAGATCTTCGCCAACGAGGTCATGCCCCACTTCCCCAAGGACGAGATCGTCGTCCCCCAAGCGCTCCTCGCCTAGCACGCGGCCCATGCCTGGGTCCCCCACGAGCCGGGGCCGGGCATTCGGACAGAAAGTCGGGTTCACCATGAGGGGACTCTCAGGAGGAGCGGCCATCGTCACCGGTGCGGCTTCCGGTATCGGTCAGGCCACGGCCATCCGACTGTCGGAGGAAGGCGTACGGGTCGTCTGCGCCGACGTCAACGGGACCGGTGCCGAGCAGACGACCAAGTCCATCCAGGGTGCCGGTGGCACCGCGATCGCCGTCGAGATGGACGTCACCAAGTCGGCGCTGTGGAAGAAGACGCTCGATGAAGCGCTCGGGGCATACGGCCAGGTCGATTACCTGTGCAACATCGCGGGCATCGTCAACACGCTCGGGCCCGACAACGTCATCGAACTCGACGAGGAGCACTGGCACTGGGTGATCGACACCGATCTCACCGGGACCTGGCTCGGGATGAAGACCGTGCTCCCGCACATGCTCGAACGGGGACGAGGTTCGGTCGTCAACATCTCCTCGATGGCCGCTGTGCGCGGCCTGCTCGACCTCACCGCGTACTCAGCAGCCAAGGGCGGCGTCATCTCGCTGACCAAGCAGGCCGCGATGCAGTACCCGACCGTTCGGATCAACGCCATCGCCCCGGGCACCATCGACACCCCGATCCTGGGCGATGTCGACGTCGACTTCTCGGTGAACCACATCATCCCCCGCCTGGGCACGGCCGGTGAGGTGGCCGGGATGGTGGCATACCTCCACAGTGAGGACGCCGCGTTCTTGACCGGCCTCGTCATCCCCATGGACGGTGGTTGGTCGGCGAAGACCTGAGGCCCTCAGGCGAACGGGCCTGTTGCAGAACCGGGGGGCTGTGTGCTGGCAACGATGATGAACCAGCCCATGGGTGTGGCCCTGATCATGCGCCACGGCCGGGCGGTCCACGGGCGCAGCATCGTCGCCGAGTTCGACGGCGAGCGGGTGATCGACGCGACGTACGCGCGCATCGCAGCCCGGGCGGAGCGGCTGGCGGGCGCGCTGGCCGGGCTCGGGGTGTGTCGAGGCGATCGCGTTGCCACCTTCTGCTGGAACCACGCGGCGCACATGGAGGCGTATCTCGCGATCCCGAGCATGGGTGCTGTCCTCCACACGCTGAACATCCGACTGTTTCCCGAGCAGATTGCGTACATCGTCAACCACGCCGACGACCGGGTCCTGTTGGTCGACGCGGTGCTGCTTCCCCTGCTCGACACGGTGCTACCCCTGTGCCCAGGCGTCGAACACATCGTCGTCGTCGGGGCGCGTCGAACGATCAACCCCGGAGCGAGCAGCAGCCCAGGCGCACCGGCTGCGCACCACTCGATCCACGCGTACGACACCCTGCTCGACGACGCGCCCGCGGAGTTCGCCTGGCCCGATGTCGACGAAGACGCCGCGGCCGCGGTCTGTTACACGAGCGGGACGACGGGTAACCCCAAGGGTGTCGTGTACAGCCACAAGTCGACGTTCGTGCACTCGTTGGCCGCCCGGGCGGTCGACACCTTCGCCATCAACCAAGCTGACCGGATCCTGCTGGTGCCACCCATGTTCCACGCCAACGCCTGGGGGCTCCCCTATGCGGCGTGGATGAGCGGCGCCGACCTCGTGATGCCGGGTCCCCATCTCCAGGCCCCAGCCATCGCTCGGCTCCTGTGCGAGCAGCGCATCACGTTCACCGCGGCCGTCCCAACCATCATCAGCGACCTGCTCCGGCGCCACGAGCGTGAACCGGTCGATGCCTCGTCGTTGCGGATGATCGTCTCGGGTGGTTCGGCGGTCCCCCGCTCGATGGTCGAAGCCGTGCGCCGCGTCTGGGGCGTACCGCTCGTGCAGGGGTGGGGCATGACCGAGACCTCGCCGCTGTGCGCGGTTTCGGTGCCTCCCCGCGACGCCGATCCCGACGACGACGGGGAATGGCGGGCGCGCAGCGGCCGTCCGGTGCCCGGAGTCGAGATCAGGTTGGTCGACGAAAGCGGAGCGCCGGTGGTCTGGGACGGCACATCGGTCGGCGAGCTCCAGCTCCGGGGCCCATGGGTCACTGGCGCCTACCACGACGATCCCTCCCCCGAGTCCTTCACGGCCGACGGCTGGTTGCGGACGGGCGACGTGGGCACGATCGACGACCGGGCGTTCGTACAGCTCACCGATCGCACCAAGGACGTCATCAAGTCGGGCGGCGAGTGGATCTCGTCGGTCGAGCTCGAGAACCGGCTCGTGGCCCATCCGGCCGTCGTCGAGGCCGCCGTGATCGCCGTGGCCGACGAGCGTTGGCAGGAGCGGCCGCTCGCTGTGATCGTGCGTGAACCGGCCCACCTCGTCGACGGCGACGAGCTGCGTACGTTCCTCGCCGATCAGGTCGCCCGCTGGTGGTTGCCCGAACGGTTCACGTTCGTCGATGCCCTCCCCAAGACCAGCGTCGGAAAGATCGACAAACGGGCCCTCCGAGCGATGGAGCAGGCGGGTAGCTTGGTGATCGAGACCACGCGAACCGATCCCGGCTCAGGCCCCGGCGACGCGCCGATCGCACTGACGCACTGACTACCTGGACCACTGACGACCACGACCACACCTGATGACCGCTGCGACGGTCCGAGGAGACAAGCACATGGAGTCGTACGCCGAGCGCAATGAGTGGCGGGGCAAGGCCAGCCTCGACGGCGGGGAATGGACGACCTTCGTCGACCCCGAGGAGTTTCCCGAGTTCTTCACCAACATGACCGACATCGTGAAGGTCAAGTTCATGGGCGACACCTGGGAATCCGGTCCCTGGATCGTGCCCAACAAGTTCCCGCCCGACACGTTGGCCAACCGGCACGCCCACGCTGCCGACACGATCTACGTGATCATGAAGGGCTCGATGACGTTCAACGACGGCACCGGTTGGTACGCGACGGGCGACGTGCGCTGGGTGCGGGCCGGTCACACCTACGGCCCCGAGGAGTCGGGGCCCGACGGCTGCGAGTTCATCCTGATCAGCACCGGTCCCATCGACGTGCAATGGGAGGACGGCGACACCTTCCAGGCCGACGCCCGCTGAAGCCCGGCAACGTCCGACGACTCACGCAACGCGACGAAGAACAGAAGATCGTGAGGCACGGCTACCCAACCTGGGTGGGTTGTCGGACGGCCCTGATGTCAGGGGTTCACGTCGACGAGGATCTTCATGGCCCGCTGGTCTCGCAGCACCTTGATGCCGTGCTCGACGAGGTCGTCGAGGGCGATGTGCTGGACCCACCCGTCGAGGGGATAGGCCCCGTTGGCCATGTGGGCCAATACCTTCGGGTAGTCGTTGCAGTAGCACATCGACGCTGTGATCTCCGTCTCACGGAACAGGATGTCGTTCGGCGAGAACGGTACGGGCTCGGCGAACACCGCAACCGTGACGATCCGCCCGTGCACACCGGTCGAAGCCACGGCGGCCTGAAAGCTTCCGATGGCCCCGGCACAGTCGATCGAGCCATCGGCCCCGCGACCCTTGGTATGACTGAGGATCGCTGCCGCGACGTCGTCGACTGTGGGATCGAGCACGATGGGCGCCCCGAGGCGTTCGACGGCCGCACGACGAACGGCCGACGGTTCCACGACGATGAGATCGGTCACGCCTTCGGCGCGCAATCCGAGGAACGCCCCGATGCCGATCGGCCCAGCTCCGTACACGACACCGGTCTGGCCGGGTTGCAGGCCCGAGCGCAACACACCGTGGAACGCCACGCACATGGGCTCGCACAGCGCGGCCAGCTCGGCTGAGACCCCATCGGGAACCCGATGGGCCATGCGCCGATTGACGACGGTGAACTCCGAGAGGCCACCGCCGTCACGCTGCACGCCGTGGAACGCCAGCACCGGGCACAAGTTGTAGCTCCCCGACAGGCACTGCGGGCAGACACCGCACCATTCGATGGGCTCGACCGTGACGAGGTCGCCCACGGTGAGGTCGGAGACGCCCTCACCCAGCTCCACCACGGTTCCGGCGAACTCATGCCCGATGATCTGTGGCAGCGTCCGGCCCGTCAGGGGATGCGGCGTGTCCGATCCGATGAACATCGGACCGTTGTAGAACTCGTGGAGGTCGGTGCCGCAGATCCCGTTGGAGCCCACACGGAGCTTGACCTGGCCGGGACCCGGGCTCGGTTCAGCGACGTCCTCGATCCGCACGTCCTCTCGACCGTGATACACCGCTGCTCTCATGATCTTCCTCCTCCTGAGCGTGGACCCCGTGCCCCGTGGATCACGACACCTGGTTCCAGCGGATCGGCTCGTCGAACAGATTCGGGCGTGTCACCTTGACGTGGCGCACGAAGTCCTGCAGATCCTTGCGCATGGCGTCCTCGGCCTTGGCCGCGTCTCGGCTCTCGAGCGCCACGACGATCCGCTCGTGGGCCCGGAGGAGGCGATCGGGGCGCGTGCCCGTGTAGTCGAGCTCCTGAGCGAAGGGCTCGGTGATGAGGTGCAGCGCCTTCAGCAGGTACTCGAACAACGGGTTGCTCGAGCTCGCGGCCACGAGGTCGTGGAATCGGGCACTTTCCGAGACCAGTCGACGTTGGTCGTACCGGTATCGCCGACTGGCTTCGAGTGACGCTCGCAGCTCGGCGACCACACTCCGGTCGGCGGCCCGAGCGGCTTCGGCGGCGATCTGGGGCTCGAGCACGAGCCGGGCGTCGATGACAGCTCTGAAGGTGGCTCCCGAGAGCTGCAGGAGCAGCGCGATGTTGGCCGCCATGCCGCTGGCGTCGCGCTCGGAGACGACCGGCCCGCCACCGACGCCGGGGCGGATCGACACCACCCCTTGTGATTCGAGCAGCCGTAGGGCTTCGCGCACCGTGCTCCGACCGGCCGAGTACTGCTCGACCATCTCGCCCTCGGCTGGAAGCCGATCTCCACAGGTGAGCCCGCCGTCGACGATGGCATCGACGATCTGGCGCGCGACCAGGGTCGCCTTCTTGGGCTGCTCATCGCCGCGCTGCTCGATCATCGATGCTCAGACCCCGAGCCCGAGGAGCCGCTCGAGGTTGCCGCCGAGTATCGCAGCGGTGTCTTCGTCGTCGAGGCCGAGGTCGCGCACGACGGCGATCTCGGCTGTCGGGTCGGCGGTCGGCCAGTCGCTGGCGAAGACGACACGCTCGGCACCGTGGCGGCGAATCAGCTCGACCGTGCGGTCGCGACCCAGGCCGGCGAAGCTCGGCGGCCACGAGGTGTCGACATACACGGGAAGACCGATCACGATCTCGGCCGCCTCCTCGATGAGGCGATATCCCCCGAAATGGCAGGCGATGAGATCAAGGCCCGGGAACCGTCGGACCACCTCGGCCAACATCAGCGGCGTGCACCTGGCGCCTGCGCCGTCGTGGGAGCCTTCCCCCACATGGCAGATGACGGCGAACTCGCCCCGCATGGCGTCGAACGTGTCCCAGAGGCCGGGATCGTCGAGGGAGTAGCTCTGGAACAGGGGATGCACCTTGGCGCCTCGAAGGCCGTTGGCTCGCAGCGACGACACGTTGGCCTCGGCGGAGAGCCCGGCGTGCACGCTGCCGAACGGGATGAAGCGGTCACGATCGAGGGAGCCCGCGAAGCGATTCGCCCCAGCCACCTGCTCGGGCGTGTTGGCAACGGCGAGCGTGACCGAGAGGTCGATCCCGGCTCGCTCCTGCGCGGCGAGCAGGTCGGTGACGGTGCCGTCGCCGAAGAGGTCCAGCCCGAGGTTCGCTCCGCCGAGCGCCCGCTCCGCGAGGTTGTCGGGCCAGACATGGGCATGAGCGTCGACGATCACGACGGCATCTCCTGGATTGTGGTGCCAGCAGCTGGAGCAGCGGCTGAGGCACCCTCGGTGGCAGCGTCGACCCGGGCCTGCATGAGGAACAACAGTGCGTCGAGCTCCATCTCGATACCTGCGGCGAGCGGGAGGTCGTGCCCCTTGCGGACGAGCTCCTTGGCGGCGAACAGCGCAGCCCGCGGCTTGGCCGCGATCTCGGCGGCCACCGAGCGCACGGATACCTCCAGATCGGCAGCGGCGACCGAGGTCATGGCCAGACCGGCGGCGACCACCTCGGGACCGACGAGGGTCGGCGCGAGGTACAGGAGCTCGAATGTGCGGGCCATGCCCACGATGCGGGGCAGTCGCTGGGTGGCCCCACCGCCCGGAACCAGTCCCAGCTTGAGCTCGGGAAGCCCGACCCGGGCCGTGTCGGAGATCACCCTTATGTCACAGGCCAGTGCCATCTCGAAGCCTCCGCCCATGGCGGCGCCGTTTATCGCGGCCACCGTCGGCTGCGGGAGCGCGGCCAACACCTCGATGTCGCGACTCGAGCGCAGGCGGCTCCGGCGCTGGGCCTGGGTCTCGGGACCGCCTGCCTCCTTCAGGTCCATGCCGGCGCAGAAGAAGCGGTCGCCAGCAGCCGTCAGCACCACGACGTTGATCTCGGGGTCGGCTGCGACGCCTGCATAGATGCGCATCAGCTCGTCACGCATCCGCTGGTTCCGGGCGTTGGCCGCGTCGGGACGATTCAGCGTGATCCAGGCGACGCCAGCCTCTTCCACCCTGAACACGGTGGCTTCGAGATCATCGGCCCACGCTCGCATGCTCACGCGATGCTCCCACCCGTACGCGTGCCGTCGGGGGCGTAGTCGTAGATCCCGGCGCCGGTCTTGCGTCCGTATCGTCCGGCAGCGACCAGGTTCTTCAACAGCGGCGGGGGCCGGAACCGATCACCGTGCGACTCGGCCAGCGCCGTCGCCGCCTTGAGGAACGTGTCGTAGCCGTTGAAGTCGCCGAGCTCCAGCGGGCCCATCGGATGGTTGAACGCCAACTTGATCGCCTTGTCGATGTCGGCAGCCGAGGCCAGGCCCTCGTCGAGCATGCGCAGGCATTCCAAGCGGAGGATCGCACTGATGCGACTCGTGAGGAAGCCGGGAGAGTCCTTCCGGCAGATCACGGTTTCCTTCCCCAGCCCGCGAGCGAAGGCCTCGGCCCGATCGAGGGTTTCGATGCTGGTCCGCAGACCCGCAACGAGCTCGACGAGGCGCATCAGAACGGGAGGATTGAAGAAATGGGTGCCGACCAGGCGAATGGCGGCGTCGCCGAGCCCGGCACCGATCGACGTGATGCTGAGCTGGCTGGTATTGGTCCCGAACACGCACGTGTCGGACGAGTGGGCGACGATCTCGGCGAACACCGCCTGTTTGATCGCGAGATCCTCCGGTACGGCCTCGATCACGATCTCGGCGCCGTCGACGGCGGCTCCCAGCTCGGTCGTGAAGCTCAGCCGCCCAAGGGTCGCATCGCGGTCGCCATCGGTGATCGTCTCCTTGCGCACCAGTCGCGAGAGGCTGTCGACGATCTGGGCCTGCGCCCTCGTCAGCAGCTCTTCGGTCATGTCGCGCATCACCACGTCGTGACC
This sequence comes from Actinomycetota bacterium, assembly GCA_009886115.1. Classification (GTDB taxonomy): domain Bacteria; phylum Actinomycetota; class Acidimicrobiia; order IMCC26256; family VFJJ01; genus VFJJ01. The sequence continues at coordinate 16,008 of VFJJ01000015.1, read as the reverse complement.
CGCGGCAGCCGATATCTGGGCGATTCCGTTGCCCATGATCCCCCCGCCGATCACGGCGACCTTCATCGCGCCCGGCCTTCCATGATCCCGTCAGCGCCCGGTAACCACGACGCGACCCCGGCCACGGGGATTGCGCAGAGGACGGCCTCCACGATCTCAGCCTCCGACGCTCCGGCCCGTCTGGCCCCGTTGGCGTGCACGTTCACGAAACGCGACGAGAACTCAGCTGCATTCATGGTGCACAGCAGCAACTCCACGTGCTTGGCCGGCAGCTGGTTCTCGGCCAGCGACCACTCGCGCATGAGCACGTATCCCTCCAGGGCCCGGGGGGCGTCGTCGGCCATGAGCGTCACGTACTCGGGCACGAACCCGAAGTACCCATGGAAGTACTCGAGGGCCGCGTCGCGGCTCATCTCGAGCTCGGGGATCGGCGCATTGGGCTCGGGACGGGCCACCCCATACACCGAATCGAGAGCCGTGACGAAGCGCTCGTACACCGCCTCACCCCGGCTGATGAGCACCGCGAGCGACGCGCCCCGAGCCCAGTCGAGGCTCAGGCCCCCGGCAGCCGCGCGCGCCAGCTCCCGGTGCACCATCGTGTCGTGGCCCTTCACCGCGGCTGCACCCGACATGTAGAGCGCCTTGGCCCAGGCGGGACACGCACCGTCGCGATCGGTGACGTCGCGGATGCGGGCCAGGCCCTCGGCGAACTTCGCCGAGACCGCGGCGATCTCACCCGACCGCAGGAATGGGCTGGCCAGGTCGTGATGATCGGCGTTGCTCATGCAATCCTCCGCGTGCAGTGTCTCACGGCGTTCATCGGCCTCAGAGCTTCGAGACCTCGCCCCCGTCGATGACGAAGACCGAGCCGGTCACGAAATCAGAGAGCGGCGAGGCCAGATAACACACCAGCGGCCCGAGCTCCCAGGCCTCGCCCATGCGCCGGGCGGGAATCTTCTTCAACCGGGCATCGAGCATTCTCGGATCGGCGATGACCGCAGCCTGCGCCTCCGTCTCGAAAGCCCCCGGGGCGATGACATTGACGCGAATGCGATACCGGGCCCATTCGGTCGCCAGCGCCTCGCTGAGGCGCACCACGCCCCCCTTGGATGCGGAGTACGCCGCAAGGAGCGCCTTGCCCTTGAGGGCCGACGTGGACGCCACGGTCATGATCGAGCCGCCGTGACCGGCGTCGATCATGTGTCGGGCCGCGGCCCGGGCCAACACCGCTGGCGCGACGAGGTTCACCTGAAGAACACGATCGAGAACCTCGAGATCCTGATCGACGAAGTTACCGGCGGGCGCGATACCGGCGTTGCTCACCACGCAATCGAGCCGCCCGAACCGCTCGACCGCCACGTCGACCAACCCGGCCACAGCATCGCGGTCGAGCATGTCGCAGGCAACGGTGTGGATCCGGTCGGGCGCGCTCGACGTGGCGGCAACCCGTTCGAGATCGGCGATCGTGCGCGCTGCGGCGACGACCGACGCCCCTTCGGCGACCAGCGCCTCGACGGCCGCTTCGCCCAAGCCCCGACTGGCTCCGGTGACGATCGCCACCGTGCCCTCCAGCCTCAGGTCCACGGTTCAATCCACCTCGTCGCAGAGGCGGCGGGCGATGCCCAGGCGCAGCACCTCGGATGCGCCTTCGTACACACGCATCGGACGAGCCTGCCGGTAGTACTTCTCGATCTTCGAGCCGCGGACGAGTCCCCAGCGCCCCATCGCCTGCACGCACCGGTCGACGACGCGACTGGCAGCTTCGGTGGCCGCCAGCTTGGCCAGAGACGACCGGTCGAGGTTTGCGGCAGGGTCGAGCCTCGCCGAGGCTGCCGTCTCGTAGGTCAGCAGTCGAGTCGACTCGAGCTCGGCCCACGAGTCGGCGAGGAGTGCGGCAACCGGGCCGTGTTGGGCCAACGGCCGTCCGAACTGCTCGCGCGTGCGCGTGTGGCGAACAGCTTCCTCGAGCGCGCCTTCCATGAGCCCGACCGCCGCTCCGGCAACGGAGATGCGAAAGACCGAGAGCGTCGCCAGAACGTGTCGCAACCCCTTGCCCGGCTCGCCCAGGCGGGCCGACGACGGCAGGCGCACCCCGTCGAGATGGAGATCGCCGAGGACGTGCGGGGCGATGATCTCGGGCGTGGCCGTGACCGTGAGCCCCGGGCTGTCGGCGGGGATCAACAGCAGCGAGAGCCCGCCGTTCTCGGCCACGAGCGTGGTGTAGAAGCCCGCCGCCCCGCCGTTGCTGATGAACGACTTGGCCCCGTCGACCACGATCTCGTCCCCGTCGACCGTGGCCGTGGTGGCGATGGCCTTCAGGTCGGATCCGGCGCCGGGCTCGGTGAGGGCCAACCCCGCCAGCACCTCGGCCGAGGCCACCTTCGGGAGCCAGGTGCGACGCTGCTCTTCGGTTCCGGCCACCGAGATGGCGTAGCTCCCGATGCCCTGAAGGGCGAAGAGCGAGTCGAGATGCGACGACACCTTCATGCACGCCTGACGGGCGACGCACACGGCCAAGGGATCGACCTGATCGAATCGTCCGCCGAACGCCGAGGGAACGACGAGCTCGCTCAGCCGGCTGGCCCGCAGGGCCGCGAGCGTCGGTTCGTGGACGACGCTCGACTCATCAGCCTCGATCGCGAAGCTCTCGCAGCCGGCGGCAACGGTACGAGCTTCGGCGAGGACAGCCAGCGCACGATCGTCGAGAGCCCGGCTGACGGTTGCCAGCGACCCGGACGGGCTCAACTCGACGTCCAACCGGAGTCGATCGGGATCGCCTGGCCGGTGATCCGATCACCGGCTTCGGAGGCCAGGTACACGACCATGGCCGAGATGTCGTCGATCACCACATGACCTCGCGGTCCCTTGAGCATGTTGTTGGCGTTGAAGGCGTCGTACGCGGCATCGGGATCGACCGAGCCCAGCGGTACAGGTTCGCCCGAGACCGGATCGGCCGCCATCTGGCCGGCCAGGCCGGTGATCATGCCCGACAGGATCGTTCCCGGGCAGATCGCGTTCACACAGATACCGTACGGGGCGAGCTCGTTGGCCCACGACTTCGTCGCCATGACCACGGCGCCCTTGGACGCGGCGTAGTGCGACACGTAGGGCAACGCCTTGAGTCCGCCTGCAGAGGCCGTGTTGATGATGCGACCCCAGTTGCGTTCCATCATGCCGGGCACGACGTGCTTGGTCGTGTAGAAGACGCCCTTGACGTTGATGTCGATGACGATGTCGATGACCTCGCTCGACATCTCGTGGATACCGTCGACCTTGCAAACGCCGGCGTTGTTGCAGAGGATGTCGACCGATCCGAGCCGGTCGATCGCCTCCGCCACGGCGGCCTCGACCTGACGCTCATCGCGCACGTCGGCCTGGATGGCGATCGCCTGCACACCAAAGCTCTCGCACGAGGCCACCGTCTGCTGCAACTCGGCCCGTGTGCCCAGGGGATAGATCGGATCGAAGTCGGCACAGGCGTCGAGCGCCACGATCTTGGCGCCTTCACGGGCCAACCACCGGCAGTGATTGGCTCCCTGACCTCGCGAAGCTCCGGTCACGAGCGCTACCTTGCCATCGAGCTTTCCCATGGGCATCTCCGTCTCGGGCTACGCAACGCCGGCCGTCGAACCAGCTGCCCGATGCTAACCATGATCACGGATTACGGCAACCAGCTCGCTCGCTCACGACAGGCTCGATATCCTCCAAACTCGCAGTGCACGGCTCGTCGGCAAAGCGCACCCACAAGGGAGACACGACCATGAGCGACGTGATCGTCGACCGCCGCGACCGCGTCGTCTGGCTCCGACTGAATCGACCCGAGCGCTTGAACAGCTACGGTCGGGGCACCATCGACGAGATCATCGCCGCGTTCCGTGAGCACGCCGACGCCGGGGTGTTCGTGATCACCGGCGAAGGCCGCGCGTTCTGCGCCGGGGGCTACCTCGCCAATCTCCAGAACCCCAAGTACGACGAGCTCCGTTCGCAGTTCGTCGGATCTCTGGAGATGTTCGATGCAATCCGCAATGCGTCGCAGCCCGTCATCGCCGCGGTGAACGGTCCGGCCATCGGCGGGGGGAACGAGCTCGTCGTGGCGTGCGATCTGGCCATCGCCGCCGAGAGCGCCGTGTTCGGCCAGACCGGCGTGAAGATCGGCTCGGCGCCGGTGCTCGGCGGGACCAACCTGCTGGCCATGAACATCGGCGAGAAGCGGGCCAAGGAAGTGGTCTTCCTCTGCCGGAAGTACAGCGCCCGCGAAGCGCTCGACATGGGATGGATCAACCGGGTCGTACCCGACGCCGACCTCGAGGCCGAGGTCGAGCTCTGGGCCGCCGAGTTGTTGGCCATGAGCCCGCGCTATCTCGAGATCGCCAAGATCAGCAGCAACGTCTGGTGGAACCAGTTGCGCACAGACATGCAGGCCGGGCTCGGGATGCTGCTCCAGGCCGTCGGATCGCCCGACATGATCGAGGGGGCCACGGCGTTCATGGAGAAGCGCAAGGCGCAGTTCCCGCCCCGAGGGCTGTGATGGCCTTCTACGAGGAGCATCGGCCCACGTTCGCCGACCGCCGGCAGTGGACGACGCCCCACACCTTGAGGCACCGGGCGCTGACCCACGCCGACACCGTGTATCTCGACGTTCCCTGGACTGCTGAGCTTTACACCTATCGACAGACACTCGACATCGCCGAGTCGATCGGACAGTCGTTCCTTGCTGCGGGCGCCATCCCGGGTGACCGCGTCCTGGTCATGCTCCCGAACTGCTCGGCGTACGTCTTCGCCTGGCTGGGCACGGCGGTCGCCGGGCTGGTCGAGGTCCCCATCAACACCGCGTATCGCGGATCGTTCCTCGCCCACCAGACGAGCACGGTCGAGCCCACCTTCGCGATCATCGACCCTGCCTATGCCGAGCGTTTCGTCGATCTCCCCGAGGCCTGCCGGTCCATTCGTCGCTTCTACCTCGTGGGTGACGACACCGCGTGCGACGCGGGCACGGCTCTCCTCGACGCCGCCGGACACGCGACCGGGCTCTGGACCGATCTCCTCACACCACCGTCGGATGCTCGCAACAGCACGGCTTCGGCGGCAGCGAACGCCACACTGCCCGAGGTCGGCTACAACGACCTGGCGTCGATCTTCTTCACCTCCGGGACCACCGGTCTTTCCAAGGGGGTGATGATGCCCCACGCCCACATGCACATCTTCGCCGACGAGTGCGTCTCATTGACACGCCTCACCGACCGCGACGCGTACATGTCGGTCGGGCCCCTGTTCCACGGCAACTCGCAGTTCCTCGCGGCGTATCCCGCGCTCGTCGCCGGGGCTCGATATGTGATGCAACAACGGTTCAGCGCTTCGGAATGGCTCAACCAAGCTCGCGACTGTGGCGCCACGGTCACGAACTTCGTCGGCGTGATGATGGACTTCGTCTGGCAGCAACCGCCGACGCCGGCCGATGCCGACAACGACATCCGCTGCATCTTCGCTGCGCCCACCGCCCACTCGATCCTCGGGCCCTTCAAGGAGCGCTTCGGTATCGACACCTTCGTAGAGGTGTTCGGGCTCACAGAGACCTGTATGCCGATCCTCACGCCGCATGGTGTCGAGCGCCCCGCCGGGGCAGCGGGAATGCTCAATCGCGACTGGTACGACGTTCGCCTCGTCGACCCCGAAACCGACGAAGAGGTCCCCGTCGGTCAGGTCGGTGAGCTCACGGTCAGGGCGTGTCACCCTTGGACCATGCTGATGGGCTATTACGGGATGCCCGACAAGACCGTCGAGGTGTTCCGCAACCTCTGGTTCCACACCGGCGACGGGCTCAGGCGCGACGATGACGGCTGGTACTACTTCGTCGACCGGCTGAAGGACGCCATTCGTCGTCGGGGGGAGAACATCAGCTCCTACGAGGTCGAACAGGGGCTCCTCAACCATGCGGCCATCGCTGAGGTCGCGGCGATCGGCGTGCCTGCCGACCAGGAGGCCGGCGAAGACGAGGTGATGGTCTTCGTCGTGCTCGAGCCCGGCGCCTCGCTCACGTCCGAGGAGCTCTGGGAGTATGCCGATCGCCAGTTGCCGGCCTTCGCCGTACCCCGATATCTCCGATTCATCGACGAGCTCCCGAAGACGCCTTCGGAGAAGGTGCGCAAGGTCGACCTGCGAGCGATCGGAGCTGACGCCGTCACAGCCGACCGTGGGCCCCAAGCCCGTCCTGCACGTCCTGCACGTCCTGCACGTCCTGCACGTCACGAGCAGGGGGCGGAGGAGGATGCGTCATGACGGCGTGGGTGACCGACAAGCAGACCGTGATGTTTGACGCCGCAGCCGGGCGGGTCATGGCCATGGACTCGGCCTACGACGTCGACGAGCGCAACCGAGGCCGCGACATCTGTGTCAACTCGTCGTACTGCGGGGTGTTACCCGCCCGTTTCATCGGCGAGCACCGACCGCGAGGCGCGATCGGCATGGACTGCGGGGTCGGCCCCGAGGGATCGGCGATCGCCGGTCTGTGGTACCTCGAAGCGCTGGGGATACCAGCGGCCGTCGCCGACGTGATGACGGCCCATCTGGGCAACGGCGTGCACCTCTACGAGCACGGCATCGTGAGCTTCGCCAACCAACTCGCGATCGACGCTGGCGTCGTCCCCGGCCAGCCGGTGTCGGAGGCGGCCCGTCGGCTGCTCGTGTTCGACCCCGTCACCAAAGCTGCCGAGGAGATCACAAACCGGACGGTCATGGAGACCGCACCCGATGGTCGGATCGTCGTGTGCACCGACTCGATCGCGTTCGCTCTCCCCGAGGACTCGGGTCGCAACGTGCTCGTCACTGCCGGCCACACCGGCCGGAGCGCGGTCGAGTACCTTCGACGATGGAGTCCCTGGGGGTTCATCTGCTCTGACGGCGGACGAGGTCTCGACGACTCGGGCATGGCCGGGCTGTTCATCGTGGAGGCCGACGGGCTCGCCGGCGCCACGGTCGACGCCACGAGAGCACGCATGGGCAACGGTCTGTCGAGCTACCGCGACGGCGTCATCAGCGCCTGCAACGCACCGGCTCGCGACCGGGGGGTCGAGATCGGCATGCCGGCAGAAGTCGCGGCGAGCCTCCTGCTGCGCCAGAGTTGACGCGACACCCCCGTTCTTTGCGTCTGAGACCGCGCATACGCGGTGCGCAGCCACAAAGAAGCGGGAGTTTCAGCTCCTCGCCTCGTGGAGAGCACGGCCCACGAGCACTCGGGCCAGGTGGCAGCGGTAGTCGGGATCGGCGTTGAGATCACTCGGCGGGTCGGTGCCATCAGCCGCATGGGCGGCAGCCTCCGCCGGCGAGGCTCCACCAGCGAGGGCCTCCTCGGTCGCCTTCGCTCGCACCGGCGTTCCGCCCATGTTGACGAGGCCGATACCAGCCGAAGTCCCGTCGAGGACGGCCGCCACGCCGACGATCGCCCAGTCCTGCGCACGTCGGTTGAATTTCTGGAACGACCATCCCGCCCCGGGGATCTTCGGGACACGGATCTCGACGAGCATCTCGTCGGGCGCCAACGCCGTCTCGAGGAAGCTCCGGAAGAACTCGCCGGCGGGGATCTCACGCTGGCTCCCTGTTGCCGACCGCGCCACGAGCACGGCGTCGATCGCCACGAGCACGGCCGGTTGATCGGAGGCCGGGTCGCCGTGAGCGATCGAGCCTCCGATCGTCCCCCGGTTGCGGACCTGAGGATCGCCGACCTGCCCGGTGGCGTGAGCGAGTAGGGGCACCTGGGCTCTCAGCAACTCCGAGTGCGCAACGGTGCGATGCGTCGTGGCCGCGCCGATTGCGATGTGTGTGCCACCGTCGTTGATGTAGCTCAGATCTGCGATCTCCCCGATGTCGATGAGCACGCTCGGCGACGAGAGGCGCAGCTTGAGGAGCGGAATGAGGGAGTGGCCACCGGCGAGGAGCTTGGCGTCTTCGCCGTGCTCGGCCAATGCCGCCAAGGCCTCGTCGGCAGAACGAGCCTTCACGTAGTCGAACTTCGGGGGAATCACGCCTCAGCCTCCCTGACCCGCAGGCTGCGGTTGCGGGTGGGCGGCTGCCCACTGCACCGCCTCGACGATCTTCTGGTAACCCGTGCAACGACAGATGTTGCCTTCGAGACCCATGCGGATCTCCGACTCAGAAGGGTGCGGGTTGTCGGCCAGGATCCCCACCGACGCCATGATCATCCCCGGTGTGCAATACCCGCATTGGAGCCCGTGGCACTGCCGGAACCCTTCCTGCACGGGGTGGAACGAGCCGTCGGAACCGGCCAGCCCCTCGATGGTCGACACCTCGTGACCGTCGGCCTGCACGGCCAGCACGGTGCAGGACTTGGCCGAGAGACCGTCGATCAGCACCGTGCAGGCACCACAGTTCGACGTGTCGCAGCCGATGTGGGTGCCCGTCAGGCGTCGTTGCTCCCGAAGATAGTGCACGAGCAACAGCCGCGGCTCGACGGTGTCGGTGCGGGTCGCGCCGTTGACGGAGATGGTGACTTCTCGTTGCATCGCGCTCACGCCCCCTGGGCCTGGTTGAGGATGCGCCACACCCGCTGCGGGCTGATCGGCATGGCGATGTTCTTGACGCCGTACTGGGCCAGCGCGTTGACCACGGCGTTGACCACCGCAGGCGTCGAGCCGATCGTGCCCGACTCGCCGATTCCCTTGGCGCCCAACGAGTTGTGGGGTGTCGGCGTGTTGGTACGCCCGTCGATGATGGACGGGACGTCGGACGCGGCCGGCGCCAGGTAGTCCATGAGCGTGGTGGTGAGGGGCTGTCCGGCGGAGTCCCAGACCATCTCCTCGAAGAGCGCCTGGGCGATGCCCTGGATGATCCCACCCTGAACCTGTCCCTCGGCGAGCAACGGGTTGATCACCGTGCCGCAGTCGTCGACCGAGTAGAACTTCTCGACCTCGACGTGACCGGTATCGCGATCGATTCCGACCACGCACACATAAGCCCCGGCCGGGTAGGTGAACCCTGTGGGCTCGGCGAAGACCGTCGACTCGAGGCACCCGGCGGGGATGTCGTCGGGGAGCAGCGTGGGCGAGAGACCGGCCCAGCCGACCTGTGACCACGGGATGGTCTTCGACGGCACACCCTTCACCTGGAACAGGCCGTCGACGCACTCGAGGTCGTCGGGGTTCGCTTCGAGCATGTGCGCCGCTATCTTGCATGCGTTCTGGAACACCTTGATGCTCGCCTGCTTGGTGGCTTCACCGGCGATGGCTGCGGTGCGCGAGCCCATGGTGCCGACGCCCTGCGGTGTCGTGTCGGTGTCGCCCGATCGGACGGTGATGTTGTCGATCGACATGTGGAGCTCGTCGGCGGCGATCATGGCCAGCGTCGTGTGCGTACCCTGACCGTGCGGCGAGGCTCCGGTGGCGATGATCGCCGTGCCGTCGGGCTGGATCTTCACCTGGGCCGATTCGTAGCTGCCGATGTGACCAAAGCCTTCGAGCGCACCACGGGGTCCGAACGCGGCGATCTCGACCCAGGTCGAGAACCCGATACCCATCAGCTTCTCGGAAGCGTCGGCGTTGCGTCGATCACGCTCCACCTTCAGGTTCTCGTAGTCGCACAGCCGCAACGCCTCGTGGAGAGACAGGGGATAGTTGCCCGAGTCGTAGTAGACCTCGGCGTGCGGCACCTTGTACGGGAACTCGTCGGTGGGGATGAAGTTGCGCAGCCGCACCTCGGCCGGGTCGATGCCGGTCTCGTCGGCAATGAGGTCGACGACCCGCTCGGCGAGGAACGAGGCCTCGGGTCGACCAGCACCGCGATACGCCGACTGCGGCGTCTTGTTGGTGAGAACGCATTTGTATCCGGCGACGATCGCCGGGATCTTGTAACAGCCCGACGACATCCAGTTCGTGAGCGTGGGCATGCCGAACGAGTTGGGCAGGTCGGGATACGCCCCCAGGTCGGCGTGGATGAGACTGCGCAGGCCGAGGATGTGACCGTCGTCGTCGAACGCCACGTCGATCTCGTGATGCTGGTCGCGTCCCGAGCACATGATGGCGAAGCACTCCGTGCGCGTCTGCACGTACTTCACCGGCCGGCCGAGGCGCTTCGACAGGATGGGCGCCAGGAACAGCTCGGGGTATTGCTGCACCTTGGCGCCGAAGCCCCCGCCGACGTCGGGTTGGATCACCCGGCACTGGTGCTGGGGTACCCCGAGAAACGACGACAGGCAGTTGCGCAAGCCGTGGGGCATCTGCGTGGACGCCCAGACCGTGAGCTTGTCGGGGCCCCAGTCGGCGAGGATGGCAGAAGGCTCCATGGGCACGGGGTGCACCCGCTGGCTGTGGAACGTCGTGGAAGCCTGCCGGGGCGCAGCCTCGAACGCTCGATCGACCTGGTCGATCTGCTCCTGCGGCCACGGAACCTCGAAGCACACGTTGGTACCGAGCGCCTCCTGCACGAGCGGAGCGCCGACGGCCAGAGCCTCGACCGGCGTGATCACCAACGGCAGCGGGCGATAGGTCACCTGCACCAGCTCCACGGCGTCGGCCGCGATGTACCGGTCTTCCGCCACGACCACCGCGATCGGCTCCCCGACGAACCGGACGCGGTCCTTGGCGAGCACCGTGCGCATGAAGGCCCCGGGGAGTTCCTGGGTCTCGAGATCGTCGACGGTGATGACCACGAGCACACCCGGGAGTGCCCGAGCCTCGGCGAGGTCGACCGACACGATGTCGGCGTGGGCCTCAGTGCTGCGCACGAACGCCATGATCGTCGTGCCCATGATCGACACGTCGTCGGTGAACAGCCCACGACCGGTGATGAGGTTGGGATCTTCCTTGCGGATGACCCGAGTACCAACCATGGACATCAGCAACCTCCAGGAGACGAGGAGCGGTGAAGGGGCAGGATCGTCCCGGCGACGGAGCCGGAGCGTGCGGACACGACCGTCGGTTCAGCCCGATGGGTCGACATCGAGATCCGTTCGGCTCGAGACCGTGGCCGCGAGGTTGCCCGACGGCACTTCAGGATCGCGCTTTCGACGGAGGCGGAGCCCGCCCTGGTAGCTGGCGAAAGCTACGGCGATCGCCAAGGCGAGACCGTTGAACAATGGCTCGACCCAGACGCCGGGGGACTTGAGCTGGAGGCCCTTGGCGCCGAAGGCCAGGGTCACGATGGCGATCATCGTGCCCCAGACGTTGGGACGATTGCGGATCTGGGTAGCTCCGAAGAACACGGCCGCGAACGCTGGGAACAAAAGGGGCGGCCCGGTTTGCGGTGACGCCGCACCCTGGCGCATGTCGAACACGATCCCGCCGAGGGCGGCCATGACCGAGGAGATGATGAGAGCGGTCCAGATGTAACGGCCGGTGCGAACACCCGCCAGCCGAGCGGCATCGGGGTTACCACCGGTTGCGAACAACTTCCGACCGAACGGCGTGTACTCGAGCATGTACCAGATGACGATGGCCGCGCCCAAGAGGTACCAGACCGACAGCGACTGGGTGAGGAACTCCTTGCGCCCCAGGTCCTGGAACTCGTCGGAGAAGACATCGGCGATGCGCTGGTTGTCGGATCGCCACAGCATCGCAGCGGTGATCACCTGACTCATTCCCAGCGTCGCAATGAACGAGTTGATGTTGAGCTTCACGACGAGGAAGCCGTTGACCCAGCCAAACACCATGCAGATCAGGATCGTGACGACTGACGCTCCGAAGACGCCGCCAGGAACCCGATTCTCCTGTTCGATCCATGCGAGCACCATGGACGCGAAGCCCATCATGGCTCCGATCGACAGATCGAAGATCCCTGCAGCGAGGGGTACGAGCAGGCCCAGGGTCAGGAATCCGATCGTGACCCGTGCAGCCAGCGTCACCTTGATGTTGCTGCCGTCGGTGAACACATCCTTGGTCGTGCTGTCGATGAGTCCGAAGTAGACGAAGAACAGCGCCAGCAGGATCAGGGCCGAATAGCGACCCAGGCTCACGTTTCTCAACCGGTTGACGGGCGGATCGACCGCGCCTGCGTCGGCGGTGGTGCTCATGCCGTGGCCTCCTGGGCGACCTGTAGCTGAAGTTGGTTGATCCGGTCGACGGTGATCTCGTCGCCGGTGAGCACGGCACGGGCAACGCCGCGCTGCATGACGACGACTCGATGACAGAGGCGGACCAACTCCTCCGTGTCGGTGGAACACACGATCACCGCCGCTCCCGCTTCCGCCGCGTGATCCACCAGGCGGTGGATATCGGCCTTGGCGCCGACGTCCACGCCCTGGGTCGGCTCATCGAGGACGAGCACCTTGGGCTTCACCCGCAGCCACTTGGCGATGAGCACCTTCTGCTGGTTCCCTCCGGAGAGGGTCTTGATGAGGCGCTCGGTCTGACGTGGTCGCACGTCGAGCGTGTCGAGCCAGGTCGAAACCTCGGACCGCTCCTTGCGCACCCGGAGCAATCCCTGGATCCAATAAGGCTGGAGATCAGTGAGCGTCATGTTCTCGCGCACGGCCATCTCCGGCATGATCCCCACCTGCTTCCGATCCGCCGGCACCATGGCGAGCCCGGCGCGGACGGAGAGGTCTGGTCGATCGCCAACGACGTGGACTCCGCCGATCTGCACGACGCCCGTCCGAGGCAACGCACCGAACAACACACGAGCGACCTCTTCACGACCCGAGCCTGTGATGCCCGCGACCCCGATGATCTCGCCCTCGGTGACGTCGAGATCGAGGTGCAGGAGACTCGAGCTGCTCAAGCCGCGTGCAGCGAGGACCACCTTCCGTCCGCCGGCGCGACCTTCCGAGAGGTCGGTCGCGAACTCTGCGTAGAGTGCCCGACCCACGATCAGCTCTACGAGCTTGTCGTGGTCGAGGGTAGACGTGGGTACGGTGTCGATCTTGCGCCCGTCCCGGAGCACGGTGACCCGATCGGCGATGTGGAAGACCTCGTCCAGATGGTGTGAGACGTAGACAACGGCGACCCCACGCTCCTTGACCGTGCGTATCACGTCGAAGAGCCGCTCCACCTCCGGTCCGGGCAGCGAGGCGGTGGGCTCGTCGAGCACGAGAAGCTCCACGTCGCGATCCCAGTTCTGCAGCGCCCGGGCGATGGCGATCCCGGTGCGCTCGGCGGCAGACAGCTCCTTGACCGGCTTGCGAGGGTCGATGTGGTAGCCCAGGTCGGCCAAGGCCGCCCGCGCTCGTTTTATCTCCTGCCGCCAGGAGATGGTGCCCATGCGATTGGTGAGGAATCCGGCGCCCAGGGCCAGGTTCTCGTGAGCACCGAGGGTCTCGACGAGCCCGAGATCCTGGTGCACGAATCGCACTCCAGCCTCTTCGGCCGCTCGAGCATCGCCCAGGCGGAGGTGGGTCAACTCGCCTCCGCGTCGCTGGCGGGTGACGCTCGCCGAAGCGCCCGGAGCGGGATCGTGGTAACCCGCCAGGATCTTGATGAGCGTCGACTTCCCGGATCCGTTCTGGCCGACGAGCGCGTGCACCTCACCCGGCGCGACGTCGAAATCGACGTTGATCAACGCATGCTGGCCAGGAAACGTCTTCGAGAGTCCCCGAATCTCGAGCACAGATCCAGACACGTCGTCGCTCCCCCCGGGTTGCGCGAGTGCTCGCTGCACCCCGCCGCGGGGACGCTACGGGACGTGCCGTCTCTCGCGCAATCCTGATCATGGATCCGAAGACACGCCCGACCGCCGTGGTGGAAGCTTGCCTCGACGCCGTTCGGAGGGCACAATCAGCGAGCCCGAATCATCATCAGGTTTCACGTCTTCAGCCACCGTCACCCCGATCGGGCCGGGGACCGCGGGGGCCAGGGGGATTGTCCGAGCCCGAGAATCGGGCCGGACCGTACGTTGCAGGAAGAGAGAGTCCATGATTCGAATGCCCAGAAGACTTGCGCTGATTGCGCTCGCGTTGTCGATGGCACTGGTGGCCGCGGCATGCGGCGACGACGACGACGACGACGACGCCGGTACCGTCGAGACGACAGCGCCCAGCGGTGAGACCACCGTTGCCGGCGCCACCACTGCTCCGCCCACCGGCAACGCCGGGGTCGAGGCCGCCACGGCATTCATCCAGCCGTTCCTCGTGAACCCGACCAAGATCCAGATCGCCGAGCCGCTCCCCGCCACCCCTGACAAGGGCGTGAAGGTGTTCTGGGCGGAGTGCAACTTCCCGGTCTGCGCGAGCATCGGCGACGGCCTCCAGGCCGCCTCCGACATCCTCGGGTGGGAGCTCACGCGAGTGCCCTACAACCCGGGCAACCAGGACGAGGTCGGCGCCGTCATGCAGCAGGGCGTCGACTCCGGCGCCGACGTGCTCATGATCACGGGCCGGCCGCTTTCGGAGTTCCAGGACGCCGCTGCCGCGGCGGTAGCGAAGGGCATCCCGATCATCGACGGGTACACCGTGAACCCGCCGCTGGGTGAGGAGAACGGGATCTACGCGTGCATCGGCTGTTCAGCCGACTCGCAACTGACCATCGAGATGATGACCAACTGGGTGATCGCCGATTCGGGCGGCACCGCCAACATCATCTACTCGACGATCCCCGACTTCCCGATCATCGCGTTCCGCGACGCGGTCATCAAGGACACGCTGGCCAAGAACTGCCCCGACTGCAAGCTCACGGTCCTCAACAACTCGATCCAGGACCTCCTCGAGGGCGCCATCCCGGGCAAGATCGTGTCGGCCCTGCAGGCCGACCCGACGGCCAACTACGTGTTCTTCGCCTTCGGCGACCAGGCCTTCGGTACGGCCGTGGCGCTCGAGGAGGCCGGTATCGACCTCTCCAAGGTGAAGGTCATGGGGCACGACCCCAACATCGAGAGCCTGAACAACGTCAAGGCCGGCAAGGAGTGGGCGTGGGGCGGCAACGCCGTCATTCCGGTGGGGTACTACTTCGCCGACACCTACGCCCGCATCCGGGCCGGGGTCGACTTCAACCCCCTGCAGCCGATCGAGACCCAGATCCTGTTCACGGGCTCCCCTGGTCTCGACGCCGCGCTGCAGCTCAACGCCGACACGGGGACTTCCGCGCCGTACGTCGGTGTCCTCACCTACGAGGCCGACTTCAAGAGCCTCTGGAACATCACTGGCTGATCACCGGGCTCTGCTGATGGACCATGTCGGCACCAGCTGACGCGATGCGGCCCGCACCCCCGTGGTGCGGGCCGCATCGCGTCAGCCCCATCCCGGGGGATCCAATGACTGCGCTCATCACCCATCACGGCGATCCGGCCGGCCTCGCCGAGCACACCATCACGACGTGGCGGGAGGCGAAGGAGATCTACCGGGCCAAGCACATGCGCCAGGGTCTCTATGACGGTGGCGCGGTCATGGAGGGTGTGCTCGTCAACCTCCACGGAACCGAGCACCGCGACCGGCGGCGGCTCGAGAACCCGTTGTTCCGCCGGGACACCTTACTTCCGCTACGAGCGCGATCAGTTCCCTGACGTGCTCGCCGCCACATTGGCGCCGTACCTGGAGCAGGGACGGGCCGAGCTGCTCGAGCTCGGTCATCGGGTGATGCTGAACCTGGCTGCCGTCAACGCCGGGATCGACCGCGCGATCGGTAGCAGGCAAGAGAGCGAGCGCCTGCTCGCCCTCATGCTGCTCTTCGTCGACGGCGCCCGGATCATGCACTACACCGGGGACCGTGAGACCAAGGAGCGCGAGATCGTGGAGGCCTTGCACGCCTTCGACGTCGAGTTCCTGACACCGTCGCTCGAACGCCGGCGGGGGCTGCTCGGTCGGCGGGCCCGGGGCGAGATCACCGACGACGAGCTGCCCCGCGACGTCCTGAGGGTGCTCGTCGAGAACACCGAGCAGCTCGACCTGCCCCATCACGTGATCGTGCGCGAGGTGGCGTTCTTCCTCCTCACCGGCGCCGGGACCAGCGCGACCACGCTGCCCAAGACCATGGACCGAATCCTCGATCACGTCGCTCGCCACCCCCAGGACGAGCACCGGCTCGTCGACGATCCCGCGTTCGTGCAGCGATGCATCCTCGAGACCTTGCGATTGGG
>VFJJ01000058.1 GCA_009886115.1 Actinomycetota bacterium | reverse complement strand
TAACGAAGCCGTCACCCCTCCGGGAGTGCCCAGACGCTCATGCGCCTAGAATCTAACCAAGACATCAGCTCCAACTGAGACTGGTCGGAAGTATCGATCAGCCGGTCTGCAGCTCCAGCGAGACTCAACGCTGACTGCACCGCTGGCATTTCACCACCTGGCTTCCAGCCGTTAGGGGTCGCGAGGGAACTACTTGCGTGTAGTTTCGGGTCCTGGCGAGGGTTTGGCGGCGATCTCGTAGTTCCAGTCGGGGTGCCAGGCGTGGCCGGTAAGTGGCACCGTCGCCAGTTGTTGGTCGGTGACTTCGACACCGATCGGGTACGAGCCCTCGTCCCGCTCGGCGAGGATACGAAGCCCGGTCGCGGTGGTCGTGCCCGCGACGAGTTCAACGATGATGCGGTACGAGGTCAGCGGCGTACCTCGCCAGTTCATGGTGATGAAACTGAACATCCGATGTTCAATCTTGTTCCACTTCGACGTGCCAGGCGGATAGTGGCAGACGTTGATCGTCAAGCCGGTCTCTGCGGCCAGGCGGGCCAGTTCCAGTTTCCAGAGACGGTTCCGGGAACTGTTCGAACCACCGGAGTCGGCGGTGATCAGCAACCGGGTGGCGTTCGGATAACGGGCTCGGCCCATGGTCTGCCACCAACATCGGATCGTGTTCACCGCGAAAGCCCCCGTGTCGTGATGATCACCGACCGATACCCAACCCTCGTTCGCGCCGACATCGAACACGCCGTACGGGATGGCCTTGGGAATCTCCGGGTCGGGGAAGTCATGCACATCGACCCGTTCCGGCTCACCCTCAGGTTGCCACTCCCGACCCCCGTTGGCCTTACGCCCGTTGACCAACTCCTTCTTCTTACAGTCCACACTGATCACCGGTTCACCCGCCGCGAGATACTCACCAGCCAACCGGTTGATGTACTCGAACTGGGCGTTCCGGTCCGGATGCTGAGCCCCCTCAACCGTCTTCGACGTCGCCTGCAACGAATAACCCATCCCGTGCAGCAACTGCCCGACCGTCCACGACGACACCTGATGGCCCATGTCTTTGAGCGCACCGGCCAGTTGACGCGTCGATTTCAACGTCCACCGCAACGGCGACATCGGATCGCCCCGCGACCCCGGCTCGACCAGATCATCCAGATCCGTCAACAGGTCAGGATCCACGTCGATCAACCGAGGACGACCACCACCCTCCCGACGTACCCGCTCCGACCAACCCGCGCCCGCATCGAACTCCTTCGCACCATCCAACACCGTCCGCGAACTCATCTTCGACGCCTCGACAACCGCTCGCTGACCGCCCCGACCCAACACACGCGACAACGCGCCCGCCATCAACCGACGCTGACGCTCATCCAACAACGGGAACATGAACGAGACGAACCGCTCCAGACCAGCTTCGCTCAGCTCCACCCCGACAGGGTACCTCAGCCATCAACCAAACTCGCGGATAGTTCCCTCGCGAGCCCTAACCGGAATTCCAACAGTCCCTCCAGTCGGTTCGATTGATGGCGGCTGACACGTCCCTCGCTGCGAGGGGTTGCGCGAAGAGGTAGCCCTGGGCCTGATCACAGCCGAACTCACGGAGACGCTCGAGTTGCGGGATCGTCTCGACGCCTTCGCCGATTGAGCGGAGACCGAGGCTGAAGGCGAGGTCCACCATCGAGGCGACGATGCGATCGTCCTCGCGGTTGCATCCCAGGCCCTGCACAAAGGACCGGTCGATCTTGACGAAAGTGACGGGAAGGCGGCGCAGATGGGTGAGCGATGCGTAACCGGTGCCGAAGTCGTCGAGACCAAGCTCCACCCCGTACTCGCGGAGCCGTCCGAGCTGCTCGATGACGTCGGGCCGAAGGTTGATGATCGCGGTCTCGGTCAACTCGAAGTGCACGCACGTTGGATCGACACCGTTGTCGTCGATCTCGTGCTGCACGAGCGAAACGAGATCGCCTGGCTCGAACTGACGAGCCGAAAGGTTGATGGCCACCGTGAGGCGCGGGCCACCTTCCACGGATCGCCACGAGCTAGCCTGTCTACACGCCAAGCGGAGGACCTCGGTGCCTAGCGGTATGATGAGGCCAGAGTCTTCGGCGACGGAGATGAACGCCGATGGCAGCACCACCTCTCCATCGAGTGCCTCGATTCGAACCAACGCCTCGAAGCCTGCGAGATGGAGATCGGTGAGGTCGATGATCGGCTGGAAGCGGAGACCGATGCGACCCTCGGCCAGCGCTGATTGTAGCGCGTGGCGGGCGGCGGTTCGCGCCTCAACCTCTCGTCCGAGATCGGCATCGAACGCTTCGGCTCGGTCTCCGCCATGCGTCTTCGCCTTATACATCGCGGTGTCAGCCTCGTGCAGCAGCGTCTCGGCAGACCCACCTCCGCTCACCGAGACCGCCACTCCAACACTTGCCGAGATGCGCTCGCCGCCCACGAGCGGCTCCCGGGAACGTCGCAGCTCGGCGACGATGCGGAGTCCGATGTCAACCGCGTGGACTCGGCTGTCGATGTCCGGAAGGAGGATCGCGAACTCGTCGCCGCCCAGGCGGGCGACCGTGTCCATCGGACGCACCAGCGCCGTGAGTCGTCCGGCGACCCACCGCAGCACCTGGTCGCCTGCCGCGTGCCCATGCGAATCGTTCACTTCTTTGAAGCAGTCGAGGTCGACGTAGATCACGGCTGTAAGGTGCTCGGAACGTTGCGCCTGCCAGAGCGACTGGTTGATGCGGTCGATCAGCAGCGCTCGGTTGGCAAGCCCGGTAAGGCCATCGTGCGTTGCCTGCCTGGTCAACGACGCCTGGGCATCTTGCAATTCAACGAGCTGCTCGCCTTGAGAATGGCTCAGGCGCGCGATTATACGGTCTTGCGCCTTCTGCGCGCTCAGATCCGTGAACGTGAGACACGTTAGTACGTCACCATCGAGTTCGAGCTTCGACACCCCAATGAGAACGGGCACCGACACCCCGTTGCCCGCAACGAGATCGATCTCGAAGGTGCTGCCGCCACTACCGGATCCGAGCCATAGAAGCTGTTCTTCAACCGCTGCCCCGCCCGCGACGAGACCGGTGAGAGACGATCCGATCAGTGACTCCCGCGTCCGCGATGCGAGCTCGGCCAAGCGCCAGTTCGCGTACAAGATGAAGCCATCACTTGAGACCGTTGCCGCGCCTTCGCGCATGTTCTCCACGAACATCCGGTAAGGCCTGTCGGCATCAGACAGCGTCAGCACACGCGCTGACGACGGATCCTTCGAGACCACGAACGCATCCACCTCACCCGCGGTGATCGCATCCATCGTTTGCGCCGCATTCACCAGATTGTCATGCGCCCACGGGTTCGAATGCCGGACGCCGTTCGATGCCACCTGCACAGCAGGCGGCGTGCTCTTTTTCATGTGGAGCACGGCTCCGGATTGAGGTCGAGTACGACACGAACTCGCTCGATGTCGGACAAGTCGCCGATGATCTTGCGCACCGGGGGCGGCAGGCGCCGGACGAGCGTCGGAATCGCGACGATGTCATCAGCCCGAGCAAGCGCCGGTTGTTCGACCAGATCGATCACCTCGATCTCGTAGCGACCCGCCGCATCCAGCTCGCACAACCACTTGATGTTCACAAGCGCCCGCGACGAGTTGATCGATTGACCGGCCACGTAGAGCCGGAGGTACAAGAACTGAGTCGTTGGCGAGTTCACTGCACACCGACGCTGTGGGGATCGACACCAACGACACCAAACTCGGCGACAGAACCGGCCCCCCCCCGTAAGCTTCCCTGTTTCGCGCGCTGACCAGCCCGATCCAAGACGATTGTGGAGTCGTTGGCCGCCAAGCGCTCGACGGCATCGGCTGCCTGCTCGAACTGACGCCACAACTCGGCGACCTGCATGCTGACCGATTGCCGCAGTCGGGTAAGTTCGGCCCTGCGCTGCGCGACCGCCACGACCCCAGCGGCGTCGTCAGAGCGCTCCTTGGCTTCTTGAGCTTGTCGCGCCGAGCCGGTGAGCACTCCCTGCGCACCGACGTAGACATCGGCAATCTCGATACCGGCATCCGTCAGCAAGAACTCCCTCATCTGGTTCGAGTGCGCCATGCCGCGGGACTTCAGCACGGAGAGCATCCTGTTGTGCTCACCATTGCCCTCCACCGTCTGCATCAGCACCCACGTATCGATGAGCGAGGTGATCTCTAGGTTGCCTCGACTGGTGGCGAGGTCGGAGACGAGGCTGGTGAACATCGCCGTCACCCCCGCCGCCTTCAAGAAGTCGACCTCGTGGGTGAGCAACGCCGACACGTCGACCGGTGAGCCAAACCGGAAGAGGTCGGAGATCGGGTCCTTCACCACGATCTGCGGTTGGAACTCGCGCACCAGCTTCTGCATCGAGAAGAGGTGCGATTCCAGACCCATGAGGCTCGGGCGAAAGCACTCGAGCCGCAGCAGCCCGGCGTCGATCCCGCTCCTCAGGTCGATCCCAACCGACTCCATGTTGCGGATGATCTCTTGCGGGGACTCCTCGAACGCGTAGTACAGCACCCGCTCACCACGAGCACACGCAGCCACACAGAACTGTGCCGCCAGCGTCGACTTGCCGGTCCCGGACGTGCCACTCACGAGCACCGTGCTGCCCCGATAAAAGCCGCCATCATCGAGCATCGCATCAAGATGGGCGACGCCGCTCGACACTCGATTGGAGGTCACGCTGTGCTGCAGCGCGTGCGATGTCACCGGATAGACGAAGATCCCCGACTCGCCGATGAGGAACGGGAACTCGTTCGTACCATGCAGCGAGCCGCGATACTTAAGTATCCGCAAGCGTCGAGTAGACATCTGCTCCGTCACGCGATTATCGAGAACGATCACGCAGTCAGACACGTACTCCTCGATGCCGTAGCGAGTCAGTGTGCCGTCGCCCCGTTCACCGGTGATTACCGACGTGACACCGCGTGCGTTGAGCCACCCGAACAATCGTTGCAGCTCCGTGCGGAGCACGGAGGTGTTGGTGAACGCACCGAATAGGGTTTCAATCGAGTCGATCGCCACCCGCTTAGCGCCGACTGCATCGATCGCGACACCGAGCCTGATGAACAGACCACCGAGGTCCCATTCGCCTGACCCGTCCAAATGGCCTTCGATGGGACCGATGTGATCAATCACGAGCTGGCGATCCGCCTCGAGCTGAGCGAGATCGAACCCAAGTGACGCAATGTTGACCGTGAGGGCCGCTGCCGTCTCCTCGAACGCGACGAACACCCCGGGTTCGTTGAACTCCGTGATGCCACGCACGATGAACTCGGTTGCAAGCATCGTCTTGCCGCAGCCAGCTGGCCCGCACACGAGCGTGGCTCGCTCCCGTGGGAACCCGCCGAGGGTCACTTCGTCCAAGCCGATGATCCCCGTTGGTGCCTTCGGAAGGCCAACGGGCCGCGCCGCTCCGTCGAGATCGATCGTCACGCGCCGCAGCTTCGCTGGTGGTGTGTCATTCATGGACCCCGCTCTGTCTGGAGGGCCGGTTCATCGCCCAGCGTCACACCCGAATCCGCGATCGCGACTGTCGGGGCCGAGATCGCCGCCGCGCCGGGGGTGAGGGGGGGGGAGGTCAGCCGTCGTCCTGGAAGCTACAAACCCACCGCCCCTGGTATGAACCGCTACTACACCGCTCTGATCCCACTACCATCATCTGATCCCACTACCATCAACCCGACCATCCACTCATCGCTGGAACCGGGCGAGGCGTCGAGCCAAGGGGACACTAAGACACGTTGTAGTGACCCAAAACCTAGCGTCTCACTCACTACAACTTCAGCGTTGAAGTGATCACCCTGTAGTATAGCACACGTGTCAAGGCCGATCGTTTCTGCCCACAAACGGCCGGCCTATCTGCCCCGCCACTGGGTTGAGGCTGCCTGTGTAAGGCAAGTAGGAAGACCCAGTCTGGACTTCGGCGGGTTGTTGGTGTTTGTACTGGTGAGCGGGGGCGTCTCGCCTGGATCGCGGCCCACAACCAGACCTGATCCTCGGCGAAAGCGGCTGACTCAGCGCAAGGCGTCGGACCCGGCACCTGCACGCTGCATCGGGCATTGGCAACCCGGCGGTCGGGGGTGGTCCGCGTGACCAATCCGTGACCAATCCGTGACCACGGACCCTGGACGTCGAGCCTCCAGGTGGTCTTCCGATTACGTTTCCCCTGGTCAGCGCTGGTGTCGGAGGGGGACTTGAACCCCACGAGCGACACACCCGCCGGCCTGTGTCGAGGGAAGGGTCAGGAGGTGGCGCCGCGGCCAGTGCCGGCCGGGATGATCCAGCGCGCGGAGAGTCCGGTCGACCCGGCGATGAGGTCGAAGTCGTGGTCGTAGTGAAGAACCGTGGCGTCGTGCTCGAGCGCCGTCGCCGCGACGAGCAGGTCCGGGATCGGACGCCGGTGCTGCCCGATGCCGGCAAGTTGACGCTGGATGTCGAGCGCTCGAGCCGCCACCGCCTCGGTGAGCCGCAGCCACGGCAGCGCTCCGAGGTCGTCCCAACGAGCCTCGTAGTCGTCGGCGTTGCGGGCCGAGTAGAGCAGTTCGAGGGCGACGATCTCAGTCATGTAGAGCGCCCCGTCTGCGGTGAGGGCACGCAGCAACCCGGCGGCAGCCTCACTGCGGCGCTGTTGCTCGAAGGCCGACTTGTCGGCGACGTACTTGCCTAGCGCCATGCTCCGCGCATCACGTCGACGTCACCGAGGTCATCCTCAGCGGTGCGCAGCCGTTCGAGGGCGGCGAGGCGCCGGGGCCGGGCCGCGATCTCTGCGAGGGCGCGGTTCACCGTCTCGACCTTCGTCGAGGTGCCCAGTTCCGCTGCCGCCGCGGCCAGCGCTTCGTCGTCGATGTCCACCAGCGTTCGTGTCATCACACCTCCTCGCTCTTGATATCACAGATGGCATCGCAAGATATCACTCGTGCGGGGTCCACGCTTGCACCGCCTTCCGGCCGGTGCGTAGCGAGATGAGGCGGTCGACCAGGGCCGCGCACGAGGGGCGCAGACGGAAGACGGCGATGGCTGAGCGATAGACGAGAGCGGGAGCGATGGACATCACCGACCCCGGCGTTCTGCACGACCACGTCCCAAACTGTGCCGGGATTTCGAGCTCCCCTCGCTCGTCTCCCGTGACCAGGCTCAGAAGTTCTGTGACCAATCCGTGACCACGGACCCTGATCACCGAGCTTCGAGCAGTCGCTCCGAGAGCATTTCCACAGGTCAGCGATGGTGTCGAAGGGGGGACTGTAACCCGTAGTACACGCGATCCATGGGAGTCTTGGCTGCACGCGGCATAGCCGCTGACCCGCCGCTTTCACTCGCCTGGCGCAGCGCGCCTGCCTCGTTCGGCCGGTCAGTCTGCGGCCGCGAGCAGCGTCTCGAATGCCGCTGGCGTGATCACTGGTGGTTGCTGATCTGTCCACTCGAGCAGGTCTCGGTCACCGGTGACGATGAAGTCCGCATGATGCGCCCGCGCGAGCGCAACGAGATAGTCGTCATCGCGATCGCGTGTCGCGACAACCACCTCGTCTGGATCGTCAACGAGATCGACCGGGGTGCGAAGCGTTTCGACAAACCGCTCAGCGAGCCCAAGGTCGATCCATCGCCACAGCCGCTCCCGACCGGTCAGCACCTCGTCGATCTCGGCCAGCAAGCGTCGGGCACATGACGACTTCGAACGAACCACCTCGGAGCCATCGCTGCACGATCCGGTGCGACGGACCGCTGCCGATCGCTGCAGACACGAACACGTTCGCGTCGAGCACCACCCTCACGGGCGCGTCCGGCGACGCGCACGCGCCGAGCGCACTTCGTCAACCGCGAGCGCTGTTGCCTGGTCATCGCTCAGCTCAGTATTCGCGTCAGCGTTCGCGGCGAGCTCAGCCCTCGTCCGCGCCGTGAAGTGTTCCCACGCCGACTGACGAGTAACGCCCAGCGCCTCCCCCACCTGCTCCCACGAGGCACCCGCAGCGCGTGCCGCGCGAACGCGGTCAGCGCGGAGCCGATCCAGTTCCGCTTCACCACGAGACAGCTCACGCAACGCGTCCAACGGATCCGCGGGCAACGCCTCTACCGAAATCACACCCATAGACGTCAGGGTACCCTGACAACAGAGTGGAATCAACCAACGCCGGCGGCAACTACGACGCAGCACCCATGACGCCAATGCCCGGCTTAGAACCTCGGTGGCACACCGCGTCCGGGCTGGCCACGACGAAGGGGTGATCACGGAGTCACCAATCATCGAGGCGTTCGATCTCCGCGGCCGCGTCGCCGTGAATGACCTACGGAATCGCTGGCCGGCGCCGCGCTCGATCGCTACGGACGCATCGATGTGTGGGCGAACGTCGCCGCCATGCTGTCGACCAGCCCGTTCGAGTTCTCACTGAGGCCGCGCAATCAGTCAAGGGAGACTACGCCGGGCTGAACGAGCCGCCCGTCGATATCCGAAGCAACAGCCCGCCGGGGTTCGCAGGTCTGCTGCTCTCGTGACCTCGAACTGCCGACGCGTGAGCGTGCTCGTGTCCGTTGCGCGAGGCTGGCTGACATGGCGTACCAGCTCGACCCCGAACTGCTCGCGATCATGCGCAACGCTCCGCCGCGCGCGCCCGCACTGCGCGACGACTGGCGCGGGTTGCGCGAGATGAGCGACGCCGCCCTCGCTCTGGTCGAGTCACGGCTCCCCGAACACGAAGAGGTGGCCCGGACCGATCGGACGATCACCTCCTACGACGGCACCGAGATCCCGGTGCGGTGGTACGACCCTGCATCCGACCGCGGTGCCGGTCCCGCGGTCGTGTACCTGCACGGTGGCGGGATGATCGCGGGGTCCGTGGCCGGTTACGACCGCTTCGTAGCGGGCTACGCGGCTGATTCCGGCGTGCCCTTCCTTTCAGTCGATTACCGGGTCGCACCTGAGCACCCCCACCCGACCCCGGTCGAGGACTGCTTCGCCGCCGTGCCGTGGCTGCTCGAGCACGCCAACGAGCTCAGGGTCGACCCGGCGCGCGTTGTGATCATGGGCGACAGCTCCGGCGGCGGACTCGCCGCGGGTGTCGCGCTGTT
The DNA here is from genome assembly GCA_009886115.1 of Actinomycetota bacterium. Taxonomy (GTDB): domain Bacteria; phylum Actinomycetota; class Acidimicrobiia; order IMCC26256; family VFJJ01; genus VFJJ01. Next base: position 10,666 of record VFJJ01000058.1, on the reverse strand, counting down.
GGCGCGTGATCGTGGCGTCGCGCTCGCCCGTCAGGTCCTCGTCTACCCCATGCTCGACGACCGCACGACCGTGGCCGATCCCGAGCTGGCCCCATTCGCTGCGGGGTGGTCGTACGACAACAACTACACCGGCTGGCACGCGCTGCTCGGCGACGCAATCGGCACCGACGACGTACCCGCATCCGCAGCGCCCGCACGAGCCACGGACCTGTCGGGACTCCCACCCACCTACATCGACACCGGCGACCTCGACATCTTCCGCAACGAGAGCATCGACTACGCCCGTCGCATCGCGGCGACGGGGACCAACGTAGAACTTCACGTGCATCCTGGATGCCCACACGGGTTCGACCGCATCCCCGGCCTGCAGGTCGCGGCACGCGCCTTCGCCGACCGGCGGCGCGCACTCCGCACGCTCTGATCGCGCTCACTCGTCGGGTGCACGGGATGGGCAGCGCACCACTTCGATCAAGTCGACGGGTTCGGCGGGCCTTGTCGTCGAGGGAGCGGCGCAGGCGAGCGAAGCGCCACCGCCACGGCGCGCGGCGCACTGACCGTCACGCGCATACCCGCTCGAACCGCGTCAGCGAACCCGAGGACCAGCTCAACGAGACGCCGCTAGACCGTGGTCTCGGCCGCCTACCGACTTGAACCCCGCGCCAGGGAGCAACCCTCTGACCAGCCACGTTGAGGATCGCGTTGAGGCCTCAACCGTGTACAAACCAAGCGTGTCGGAGGGGGGACTTGAACGCCGCCGGGGCCGTTCCAAGCGTTGCTTGAATCTCGCGTTCACCCTGATCAGAGGCAGTGCAAGTCGACCGTCGTTCCACTGATGCTGTCATTTCGCGGCTGTTTCCGGGACTTCTGATGACACCGTGATGACAAGCGACACTGCGCTCCCGCCGACACGCATCACCGCGTGAGCAGCGCGAAGGTGGCCCGCCCGCGGTCGGCGGTGTCGAGCGTCAGCATGCGCCAAGCGCGCAGGTCGGGATCGCGCATCTCGGTGCGCGCACCTAGTCGCTTGCGGTCCTTCGGCGTGAGCTCGCCGGCCATGCGCAGCGGGTCGGCGACGAGGCTCAGCAACAGCGCGAGGTCGCTGCGCTGCGCGTCGGGCACGTCGTCGACGCTGACCGCAAGTGCCTTGCCCACGATCGCGCCGAGCAACGATGGCCTCGGCACCAGACCGTGCGTGCCGTCGAACTCCACCGGCACCAACTCGGTGCGTTCCAACGCTTGCGTCCCGCCCGGCACCTCGAGCGTGCGCCCAGGCGGTGTGGTGGTGAGACTCGCGCGAGCGCCGACGCCTTCGGGCGCGAGCACGTCGATGCTCACACCGCTGCGTCGATAGCGATGCGCGATCCCGTCGGGAGATGCGCCTTCCAGTACGAACCCTCGCGCCTCGATCGAGCGGACGAACTGCCGCACCGCGCCGGTGACCACGCGCGCGTTCACGAGCACATCGAGATCGGTCGACACGCGCGGCGGCACGACACCGTGTTCGAGCGCGTGCAGCAGCACCATCTGACCGCCGATGAGCGTCCACTCCCCCGGCCGCACATCGGTCAGCTCGATCAACGCCAACCACAGATCGGCGTCATAGCCCGGGAGCGCCGGCAGCTTCACCGGCTCGCGCGCGACGACCGGCCATGTCATCGTCGCGCCGCCAACTCGGCACCCGCGCGCCGCGAGCGGGCATCGTCCGATTCGAGAAGATCGACCGCGACCACCGGCCACGGCGCAAACCGCTCGTCGGCCGCGAACGGCCAGAGCTCGTCGTCGACCACGCGCACAATCACGTTCGGGCGCTCCGCGCGCTCGTCGAGCGCGTAGCGGTCGACGAGCGCAGCGACCATCGACGCCTTCACGTACACCTCGACCACCCCCGCGGCGATCAGATCTCCGCCGTGATGTCCTGCGGCACTGATCCCACCCAGCACGACGTCGTCGGCGCCGGCGAGATCGTCGAGCACCGCCGGGTGCGCGTAGAAGCGGCGCACTGCACACCGAGCCGACAACCGACCGACCAGACCCGCCAGGCCGTGCTCGGCGAGCCGGTCCCGCGCCCGGAACCGCTCGACCGCGGAACCCTCCGCCTCGTTGCCGCCGGCCACCGCAAGCAGCGCCCACGCGGAGTGCGGTTGCCACGGTCGACCCACGCCCGGCCGGTCATCGGCGATGGCATCGATCGCCGACCGCTCGATCACCCACGACCGCCCGATGCGCTCACCGCGCAGCACGCCGTCGGCCAACATTTGCCGGACACGGCGCTCGCTCAGCCCCAACCGCGTCGCTGCATCGCCAACCGCCATCCGTGCCATTTCAGAATGATACCGCTAGCGGTATCATTCTGCAATACCGAACTCGGCATCCCTCATGCGTAGGCGACGTCCATGGCCTCTCGGAGCATCGCGATCACAGCTCGTCGCCCGTCGGGCGCCATGCGTCGTTCGCGCCACACGAGTGGCCACCCGAAGTCCCCGTCGACGAACTGCTCGCCGGCGATCTCGATCGGTGACGAGAATCGAGGAGCGACGTGCCAATGCACGTGAGGGTTAGGCCGTCCGTCGAGCAGCGGCGGATCCGGGTCGTCGCGACGGAACGCGAAGTTCCTCAGGCACCACACGTTCACGAGATCCGCGCCGAGGGCGCGCTCGAGCGCAACTTCGAGCCGGCCGTAGACGACGAAGAACTCCGCCGCTTCTGCCGAGGTGAGCTCTTGACTCGGGAGATTGGCCCCGTGCCCCGCCGAGCTGCGCTCGGAGCCACGGCCAGCTACGCGACCACCACAGAAGTGGGTGCACTTCGACACGCCATACTCGCCCCGGCGCGTATCGGCTGACAGGAGTGCACCGCGCAGTTTCCACAGCGCAGGAGCGCAGGCGGATTGATGACACGCCAATGACAAGCGACACAAAATGAACGAAGCCCAGGCCTCTGGCCTGGGCTTTCGTGGTGTCGAAGGGGGGACTTGAACCCCCACGAGGTTGCCCTCACTAGGCCCTCAACCTAGCGCGTCTGCCTGTTCCGCCACTCCGACAGTGGCCGCCGGGGGAGGTCCCGCCGGCGGCGGCGTCAGACTACCAGTCAGTTCCGGGCGGGTGCTCACCGTTCCTGAGGCTGCTGGCTACGAGACCGACACGGTGCTGACGAAGGCGTCGGAATTGCCGAACTGGGATCCGCAGTGCTCGGGGGGCGCGGGCTTGGTGCCGGGGTCGTGGGCGTAGGGGTCCTGGCCGAGGCGGGTGGCGATGCGGTCGGCCATGTCGCCGCGAACGACGGCCGTCCCGGCGATGATGCGCTGGTACTCGTCGACGTCCGGGCAGCCGACGCCATTGCGGGTGTCGGTGTAGATGAAGTACGCCTTGGTGTTCGTGGAGGCCAGGACGTTGTAATCGCCCATGAACTGGCGGGCCAGGTTGTTCTGGGCGCTGACGGCCGGATCGGACGAGGCCGAGGAGATCTTCCGGGGACCGGACCACGCCGCACCACCGCTCGCCGCCGACGAGGACGAGTACCAGCTGTCGATACGGGCGTTGCCCGTCCCGAAGGTCGCCGGGTTCACGGCCACAAGCGCCTGGTAACCCAGGTCGATACGGCCGTTGGGAGCGACATCGAGGCCCTGGAAGAACGCATAGCCCTGGCCGGCGCCGCTCACCGTGACCGGTGCGCTCCACGTCTGGCCCCGGTTGGTGGAGCGGACGACAACGACACGGCCGCCGAGGGCGGTCCGGTTGACCCACGCCACGTAGACCTTGGTACTGCCCTCGCGGGGGTCGGTGGCGATCGTGGCGAAGCTGTCGGTGCGGAAGTTCGCCCCGGGGATCGGGTCGGCGATGTCAGCGACGGAGCCGACGGTGGCGGGCCGGCTCCAGCGCGCTCCACCGTCACGCGAGATCACCACGACCTGCGACGAGCCCTGCTCGAACACGACGTAGGCCGTCCCATCCGGGCCGACGGCGCCCATCGAGCCCTGACGCCCGTTGCCCGTCCCGTTGTTGCCGGCTGGGCTCACCTGGACGGGAGCTCCGAACGAAACGCCGCCGTCGGTGGAGATCGCCACCATGACCGGTTCGGACGGGCAGCACGCAGCCGATCGAAACTCCGTCCACGAGAGATACAGCCGGCCGAAGAACGGGCTCGACGGCGAGTCATCGACGGCGATCCATTCCTTGTCGTTGAAGTCGTTGGGGTTGTCCTTGACCGTGGCGAGCACCGGGGCGCTCCAGGTGGTGCCGTTGTCGTCGGAGTAGGAGACGGCGAGAGCCTCGGGCGCCTTGTTGGGCGGGTAGGGGCTCCGACCGGGCTTCCACGACGCCAGCGTCGAGTAATAGGCCCTCACGCCGTTGGCGTACGAGAACGCTCCCTCAGCGTTGGGACGGGGTCCGAACGTGATCACCGGATCGCCGTCGGACACGAGGTCGCCCGCAAGCCAGGCGGCCTGGTCGTCGAGCAAGCCCAGGTTCACCCACGACGCACCACCGTCGGTGGAGCGGTAGATCCCCGAGGTCCCGACGCCGGGGAAGAACGAGCAGTCGCTGAGCTCGACAGCGGGGCCCCGGACGGGTCCGGGCCCGCACGGCGGTTGACGCTGCTCGTCGTTGGCCCCGGCGAGGAGAACCGACGGGTTCAACGGGTTGATGGCGATCGTGGGTTCGTTCTGCTTGTTGGTGGGGAACACCGCCGTGGTATCGGAGCTCGGGACGCCCTGCACCTGTGGTGAGTTTGCCTGCCGGTCGGCGGCGGCCGGTGCCGCCCCAGCGCCGGTGGCGACGGCCGTCCCGAGCATTCCCAGGGCTGCGACCAGCGCGATCGATCCGTAACGGCGGTGACGGCGGGCCGAGATCATCATGAGTTCTCCCGAACGCTGTAGGTGACGACGGACCGAACCGTATGCCGGTGACCCGCACGCTCGCCACCGCACCGGCAATTTCGGCCGGGCCGTCAAATCGCCAGCAGCAGAACCAGGCACTCCAGCGAATCAGAGCGAAGGGGCGACCTCGGCGAAATGGCAGGCGACGGGGTGGCCGGCGCCCCGGTCGACGAGCGCCGGCTCCTCGGAGGCGCAGAGGTCCTGGGCCTTCCAGCAGCGGGTGCGGAAACGGCAGCCAGACGGCGGATCGAGCGGCGACGGCGGGTCGCCTTCGAGCACGATGCGCGTACGCTCACGCTCGAGCACCGGGTCGGGCAGCGGGATGGCAGACAGCAGCGCCTGGGTGTAGGGGTGCGACGGGCGGAGGTACACGTCGTCGCGGGTGCCGATCTCGACGATCTTGCCCAGGTACATGACGGCCATCTCGTCGCTGATGTGGCGCACCACCGAGAGATCGTGGGCGATGAACAGGTACGAGAGCCCGAGACGGTCCTGCAGGTCTTCGAGCAGGTTCACCACACCGGCTTGGATCGACACGTCGAGCGCCGAGACAGGCTCGTCGAGCACCAGCACCTTGGGTTCGAGGGCCAAGGCCCGGGCCACCCCGATGCGTTGGCGCTGCCCGCCCGAGAACTCGTGGGGGAACCGGTTGCCGTGCTCGGGGTTGAGCCCCACGAGGGCGAGCAACTCGCGCACCTTCTCGGACCGGTCACCCGGGAGGCGATGGATGGCCATCGGCTCCTCGATGATCGAGGCGACGGTCATGCGCGGATCGAGCGAGGCGTACGGGTCCTGGAACACGATCTGGAGCTCGCGGCGCAACACGCGCATCTCCCGCCGCGAGACGGTGGTCAGTTCCCGACCCAGGAAGCGGATGGAGCCCGACGTGGGCTCGATGAGCCGCAGGAGGCAGCGCCCGACGGTCGACTTGCCCGAGCCCGACTCGCCCACGAACCCCAGGGTGCGTCCAGCGCCCAACGTGAACGACACACCCGAGACGGCCTGCACCGCTCGCGCGTCGCGGCGCAACAACGATCCGCCGCGTACCGGGAAGTGCTTGACGAGATCGGTGACCTCGAGGATCGTCTCGACGGGAACCAGGCTCGACGCCGGCGTCGACGAGGGCGCAGGCACCGACGGCACGGTCGGCGACGATCCGTCGCCAGTCTGCACGATCGCCCCGTCGGTCACCGCGCCGCCCACGCGTCGGCAACGAGCTCGTCAGCGAACAGACATGCCGACAATCGTGAGGAGCCGGCAACCTCGGAAGCCACTGCGGCCATCGGCGGGGGCTCACCGGACGAACACTCGGGCCGCACGATGGGACACCTCGGGTGGAACGCGCATCCCGTGGGCGGGTGCAACATCGACGGCGGCGACCCGGCGATGGGTACGAGGCGCTCCGTGTGGATTCCTGCACGGGGCAAGGAGTTCAGCAAGCCACGCGTGTAGGGATGCAGCGGGTTGGCGAACACGTCGAGCACCGAGCCCATCTCGACGCCCCGCCCGGCGTACATGACGTGTACCCGCGATGCCATCCGGGCGATCACCCCGAGATCGTGGGTGATGAACACGATCGCGGTACCGGTGTGCTCCTGCACGGTCCGCATGACCTCGAGGATCTGGGCCTGGATGGTGACGTCGAGCGCGGTTGTGGGCTCGTCGGCGATGAGCACATCGGGATCGTTGGCGATGGCCATGGCGATCATGGCCCGTTGGCGCATGCCCCCCGAGAACTCGTGGGGGAACTGACGAGCTCGCAACCCGGGCTGGGGAATGCCCACCAGCTCCAAGAGCTCCGCGGCCCGAGACGACACGGCCCGGTCGGAGAACTCGGGATGGTGCGAATGCACCATCTCGGCGATCTGATCGCCGACGCGATGGCACGGGTTCAGGGCAGTCAAGGGATCCTGGAAGATCATGGCGACCTTCGACCCGCGGATGCGACGGGCCTCCTTGGTCGACATGGCCATGATCTCCTGTCCGCGCAAGCGGATCGACCCCGTGATCCTTGCCGTCCGCGGCAGCAGCCCCATCACCGCGAGCATCGTCACCGACTTGCCCGAGCCCGACTCGCCGACGATGCCGAGGGTCTCACCGGCACGCACGTCGATGTCGACGCCCCGCACCGCTTGTACCAGCCCCTCCTCGGTGCGGAACTGCACCGTGAGGTTCTCGACCTCGAGCACGATCTCGCCGATCCCCCCGGGCGGCGGATGGCCGAACGCGGCGTCTGACTTCGCTCCGGGCTCGGCAGCCCACGACGGTCGCATGTCGTTCATGCCCGGGTACGTTGCTGCTTGGGGTCGAGGGCGTCGCGCAGACCGTCGCCGAGATAGTTCACACACAAGACGGTGAGCACCACGGTAATTCCCGGCGCCAGCACGAGATGGGCGTGAATCGCCAGCTGGCCCTTGGCGGCCGAGAGGAGGTTGCCCCACGTCGCCTGGGTCGCTGACTGCACCCCATAGCCCAGGAACGACAGGGTCGACTCGGTGAGGATGGCCGCGGCGACCGACAGCGTCATATTCACGACGATGGGCCCGATGCAGTTGGGGAGCAAGTGCCGCAACAGGATGCGGGTGTCGGAGGCGCCCAGGGCCCGGGCCGCCTCAACGAACTCCTTCTCCTTCAACGAGAGAATCACTCCACGCACGATGCGGGCCGTTTGCATCCAGAAGAACAGAGCCAACAGGGTGACGATCAAGCGCACCGATCCCTTGGATCCCATCAGCGTCTCAAGGGGCACCCGTATATCGGTTGGCCACAGCTTGGGACGGGGGTGGCGGGCCGGGAGGTTGGTCAACACGATGAGAATGACCAGCAGCGGGATCGCCAGGAACAAATCGGTGACCCGCATCATGGCCGAATCGACCAGGCCACCGCGGTAGCCGGCGAACGCGCCGACGAGCGCGCCGACGACGATCGAGATGAGTGCTACGGCGATACCCACCTTGAGCGAGACCTGCCCGCCGATGAGCACTCGGGCCAGCACGTCGCGCCTGAGATCGTCGGTCCCGAGAGGATGCGCCCACGACGGGCCGTCGTTTCGGGTCCCTGCCGTGTCGCGCTGGTTCTGGTCGAAGTTCGTCAACAGACCCGGCACGAACACGAACAACGCGATCAGCAACAAGGCGACGGCGCTCACCATCGCCAGCCGATGACGACGGAACCGACGCCAGGCAAGCAGCGACGGCGACAGCGGCTTGGCCGTCAGACCCTCGGCGATGGCGATCGCGTCGGCCGACTCGCCGGGCTCTCCGGAACCAGCCGCCCCCTCGACCTCGCCGCTCGTCGGGAGCTCGGTCCTAGCCAACGCGGATCCTCGGATCGAGGACGCCGTACAAGATATCGGCGATCAGGTTGAACAAGACCACCGAGACGACGACGATCATCATCCACGGCAGCACCCGGGCGTAGTCACCGTCGCTGAAGGAGTTGAGGAAGTAGAGGCCCATCCCCGGCCATTGGAAGACCTGCTCGGTGACAATGAGACCGCCGATGATGGCGCCCACGTCGAGCGCGGCAAAAGTCGTCACGGGGATCAGCGCGTTGCGCATCGCATGCCGCACGATGACCCGCCGTTCCGAGATGCCCTTGGCCCGCGCGGTGCGCATGTAGTCGGAGCTCATCACATCGAGCATGCTCGCACGCATGAGGCGGCTGTAGATGGCGATGCCCTGCACGGCGATGGTGAGCGCCGGCAGCACCATGTGCCGGAAGCGGTCGATGCACAAGCTGCACGACTGGCCGGGCGAGTTCATCTGGGACGTGTAGAAGGGGGTGGCGCCGAACCAATCCTGGAACTTCAGGACCAGCACCAGCTGCAGCACGAGCCCGAAGAAGAACGGCGGCACCGACAGACCGACGAACGACGTGCCCGTCGAAGCGTTGTCGAACCACGAGTACTGCTTCACCGCGGAGACCACGCCGATCGTGACGCCCACCATGATCGTGATGATCCAGGCGAAGAGCCCGAGGCGGATCGTGTTCCACATGGCCGTTTGTAGATCGGGCCAGACCGCCTGGCGGGTCTCGAGCGAGATCCCGAGATCGCCCCGCACGATGTGCTTGAGCCAGATCAAATACTGCTCGGTGCCCGACTTGTCGAGACCGAGTTGCTGCTTGTACCGCAGCACGTCGTCGCTGCTGATTCCCGGGCCTCGAAGCGCGGCAGGGTTGGTCGTGGCCTTGATGGCAACGAACACCAAGATGCTGGTGATGAACAGGATGGGGATCGTCCACAGCAAGCGACGGATCACGTAGCGGAGCAACGTGCAGGCTCCCGGTCGCAGAGACGGGGCGGGTACGACCGTGGCGTCCGGCGGTGGTGCCCGAGCCGGAACTCGGGCACCACCGCGTTGGTCACGCTACGGATCTGGGATCAACCCTTCAGGGACCAGTCGTAGATGTTCGAGAACGCGCTGTACCCGGTGGAGGTGTACAGGTCGATCGGACCGTCGATCTGGTCGGTGTCCCACGCGGTGATCAATGGGAGCTGGTAGAAGGGAATCGCCACCACGTCGGCGCGCATGAGATCGCCGATCTGGTGGATCAGCTCGACCCGAGCCTCACGGTCGGGAGTCGCGTCCGACAGCTTCAGCAACTCGGACGCTTCCTCGTTGCACCAGGCGTAGTAGTTCTGACCCGAGAAATCGTTCTCCTCTGTCGGGATCTGGTCGCAGGCCCAGCTCGTCGTGGCGGTCGGGTCGGGGCTGGCCACCTGGGCGAACAGACCGATCTCGAAGTCACGGTTGGGCAGGCGCACTTCGAACAGCTGCCCCGGCTCGGAGTTGTCGGCCACCAGCTCGATGCCGATGTTGGCCAGCTCCGGAATGATCAGCGCTTGGATGGCCTCGCGGCGGGCGTTGCCCTGCACCGTCTGCCAGCCGATCGACAACCGCTGGCCGTCCTTCTCGTAGATCCCGTCACCACCGAGCGCCCAGCCGTCGCCTTCGAGGAGCTCGGCCACCTTGGCGGGGTCGTACGACACGTCGGCGTAATCGCTGGTGTCACACCAGTCGCCAACCGAAGGCACCCAGAACGTGCAGTTGAGGAGCTCGACGTCGGGGAAGGCCGGATGGATGACCTCGGAGAGGATGAGATCACGGTCGATGGCGTAGAGCAACGCTTCACGCACCACCTGGCTGGCCAGGAAGTTACCCGAGCCTGCGGTCGTCGAGTCCTGCACCAACCACAGGCCCTCGAAGGTGGAGCCGGCGCCGAAGGTCAACGACAGGTTGTCCTGGGTGAGCTGCTCGACGATGTCGGGACGGGGCTGCGGATAGATGGCCATCACCTCGCCGGCCTTGAGGGCATTCAGCTCGGTGTCGGTGTCGGCCTGCGGGATCATGATCACCCGCTCCACCAGCGGGATGCGTTCAGCGTCCCAGTAGGCGGTATTGGCCGTGAGGATGGCCTGGGTCTCGTCGAACGACTCGAGGATGAACGGGCCGCCCGAGAACGGGATCTCGGTGTTCAGTACGTCGGCGATGTCGGTGTTGCCCTCGAAGAACGCCGCCTTGAGCACGTAGTTGTTGGCCCCACCGAACAGGTCGGCCCATGGCGCATAGGGCTTGGCGAACGTCAGGATCGCCGTCTGCGCGTCTGGGCACTCGATCGAGTCGATGTCCTCGTACCCTGCCGTTCCGACCGTCCCGGTCGTTTCCAGGTAGGCGAGCCGGGTGAACTCGACGTCGGCGCAGGTGATCGGCGTTCCGTCGTTCCACACCGCGGCCGGGTTCAGGGCGTAGGTGATGGTGAACGGATCGGTCGAACCCTCCTCGGCACCTT
>VFJJ01000185.1 GCA_009886115.1 Actinomycetota bacterium | reverse complement strand
GATGTCCTGGAACAGGGGACCGTGGCGGTTGAGCCAGTGATCGTGGTACTCCTCCAGGCTCATCCCGGCCTTGCGGCGCAGGATGCACAGCATCGACATGCCGGCCTCGGGGGCACCGCCCGGAGGACCCACGATCACGTCGGGCGTCCGGGTGGTCACCTGCGCCATCTGGGGCGCCAGAAAACGCGGCGCTTCGACGGCGTGCAACTCCTGGAAAGCCGGCTCGGCGGTCAGGGCGCTGAGCTCGGCCAGCGACGCGGCCCAGAGCACGGCGACGCCGCTGTAGCCGGCGTCGGCCACCTCCACCTCGCTGCGCTCACGGGTGTCGTCGCCGTCGAGGCGGTGGTGCAACTCGACACGTGTCAGGTGGCGGCGGAGCTCCGGACGCTCGGCGAGCTGCGACGCGAACCGCTCGCGCCAATGGTCGTGGAATTCGGCGGAGGTCAAGCCGGCCTTGCGCTTCAGGAAGATGAAGCGCTTGACCGGGCCGGCGTACGACGCGGAGTAGTCACCTGCGGGAGAGCTCATGGGCCAGACGTTCGCGCCACCGACGACGCCGGCGCCACCCCGGGTGTCACGAGTTCCGCCGGGCCCGACGCCAGCCCGAGCATCGCGAGCTTGGTCTGCTGGGTGAGCGGGCGGGTGGGAGGGGTGAACGGGCGACCGTCGTCGTGCTCGGCGACGTCCCAGTCGGCGGCTCGAGCCCGCAGGGCGCCCACGGTGCAGGCGGCCCGTCCCCCGAGGATGGAGAACGGGCCGTAGCCGAAGTGCGCCATGGCGTTGCCGTGGGTGATGGCGTCGATCTCGGCGTCGGTCATGGCACCGGCCGTCGCACCGGCCGTCGCACCGAAGGCGGCCAGGGTCTCCCACAGCACCTCGGGCGATCGTGGCCACGTCGAGTCGGAGTGCGGGTAATCGCACTCCCACGTCATGAGATCGACACCGATCCGATCACGCAGCGCCAGGCCGGCGCTGTCGTCGATGAAGCACAGCACGAACCGACGGCGGAACAGCTCGCTCGGCAGGTCGTCACCCAGGTCGACGCCGGTCCACGCCCGATGGTGGCGGTAGGTGAAGTCGGAGCGTTCGAGGAAGTAGGGCACCCAGCCGATGCCGCCTTCGGAGAGCACGAAGCGCACGTTGCGGAACCGCTGGAGCACCCTCGACCACAGCAGGTCGCCGGCGGCGTGGACGATGTTCATGGGCTGCAACGACATCTGGACCGTGACCGGCGCGTCGAACGCGGTGACGACCATCTCCGACGACGAGCCGATGTGCAGGCAGACGAGGGTGCCGGTCTCGTCGCACGCTGCGAGGAACGGGTCCCAGTGGTCGCTGTGCCAGGACGGCAACCCGAGCTTGGCCGGGTTCTCCGAGAACGACACCGCACGGCAGCCCATCCGAGCCACGCGGCGTACCTCGGCGCCCATCAGCTCGGGATCCCAGATCGGCAGCAACGCCAGGGGGATGAAGCGGCCGGGATAGGTTCCGCACCAGGCTTCGATGTGCCAGTCGTTGTAGGCCTGCAAGACGGCGAGGGCAAGGTTCTTGTCGGGGCACTGGGCGAACACCTGCCCGCAGAATCGCGGGAAGGACGGGAAGCACATGGAGCCCAGCACCCCGTTGGCGTCCATGTCACGGACCCGGGCGTGGATGTCGTAACAGCCCGGTCGCATGTCGTCGTAGCTCAGGGGGTCGACGCCGTAGCGGTGCGGAGGCTTGCCGGCGACGGCGTTCAGGCCGGGGTTGCGAACCTCGGTGCCCTCGAACACCCAGAGGTCGTGACCCTCGGGGCTGCGAACGACCCGCGGCGCCCGTTCGACGTGACGGGCGGCGAGACGGCCGACGAACACGTCGGGCGGCTCGACCACGTGATCGTCGACGCTGACCAGCACCATGTCGTCGAGCTTCATCGGGCTCCCTTCCCCATGGTCTGTGGAGCCGAGCGGACGGTCGCCACGAGCTCGGTGGATGCCCCGTTCATGACCACGCCGAAACGTCGATCTTGGGGAGGTCGGCCCAGCTCAGCTCGGCCCGTTCGAGCAGGCCGGCCTCCACGAGCACGGCCTGGCTGTCGACGAAGCGCCCGCTGTAGCGGCGGGGGTCCTGGGCAGCGATCCAGGTCACAGCCCGGGCCAGGTACTCGCCCGGCTCGGGGATGGGCAGCCGTTGGCCTCCCCCGACGACCGCCCAGCCCTCGGTCTCGACGAGGCCGGTGGGCGCGAGCGCGTTCACGGCCACGCCGTGCTCGCGCAACTCGAGCGCGCAGGCCAGGCTCATCCGAACGAGTGCGGCCTTGGTGGCCGTGTAGCCGGCATATCCGAGCGGGACCTCGGTGCCGGTGCGCTGCGAGCTCTGCGTCCCGATGTTGATCACGTGCCCGCGGCCCCGCTCGATCATGTGGGTCACGACATGGCGCATCAGCACGAACGGCGCTCTCACGTTCACCCGCCACAGCAGGTGCTGGCACCGGTCACGATCGCCACCTGCCCGTCGAGCGTCGGCAACGGTTCGCTCGGCACGGGGAACTCCGGAGGTGCGGACACGCTTGCCATCATGCCGCCCGACGCCGATTCGTGCTCGCCCGGCTC
>VFJJ01000108.1 GCA_009886115.1 Actinomycetota bacterium | reverse complement strand
ACCGCGAGCCACGGCGGACAGATCAGACCTATGCGCATGATGAGCGGAAGCCTACCCAGCCGAGGGGAGCCGGACGCCAGCCGCTAGACTGACGAACCGCTCGGGACGTAGCGCAGCTTGGTAGCGCGCAGCGTTCGGGACGCTGAGGTCGCGGGTTCGAGTCCCGCCGTCCCGACCAAGCACCACGAACACCCGGGTCAGGGGCCCTCCCGAAGGGCCCCTGACCCGCGTTCCCGGCCGTGGCGAACCAGCGGTGCCAGAGCGGCTCGGTCGGGGGCCTCGGGAGCGGTCGTAGGCTGGAGGACATGGGTCGCGACCGGCACCGACGGCTCACACGATGACGGCCCGATCGCTCGCCCCGTACGTCCCACGGGTCGCTCGCGAGTGGCTCGACTCGGCGATGAGCGACGAGCTGCACCGTCGCATCGCGGGCTCGGTCGTGTTCGTCGACATCTCCGGGTTCACGGCCATGTCGGAACGCCTGGGCAAGCTCGGCAAGGTCGGCGCCGAGCACGTCACCGAGCTGATCGGAACCTGCTTCAGTCGCCTGCTCGCCGACGCCTACGACTACGGGGCCACGCTGCTCAAGTTCGGCGGCGACGCGCTCCTGCTGTTCTTCTCGGGCCCCGACCACGAACGCAGGGCAGCCGCTGCGGCGCTGGAGATGCGTCGGACCCTGCGCGAGATCGGCCGGTTCTCGACCGAGGCCGGGCTGGTCACGCTACGCATGACCGCCGGTGTGCACAGCGGCGACTTCGACTTCTTCCTCGTCGGGGGATCGCATCGCGAGCTGATGATCGCCGGGCCCACAGCCACCGCGGCCGAGGCCGTCGAGGGCGCTGCGAGCACGGGGCAGATCGTCGTGAGCCACGCGACCGCGTCCGCGCTCGCTCCTCGCAACCTCGGTGCAGCGATCGGCCCCGGCCACCTGCTTCGCGGCGTCATCACCGGCGCCCAGCGCAGCGGAGTGGAGTGGAGTTCTACGACGCCCGGGCCGACCTGAGCGCTCTCGTGCCCGTCGCCCAACGTTCGGTGATCGCCGGCGCCGATGCCCAGCCCGAGCACCGCCGAGTCACCGTGGCGTTCATGCACTTCTCGGGCTTCGACGACCTGCTCAGCCGATCGGGGCCCGACCACGCCGCGAAGCTCGAACTTCAACCCTGCGCCCGTATTTGCGCGCGCACAGTATCAACGCGACCTCGCGAGCGCTCATTCCTCATGGTGACCCACCACCGCAATTGCCCCGCAACGAGCGAGGCACGGCGTCAGACACCGTAGAGGTCGGCGCAGTTGTCGTGGGCGATGCGGCGGACGAGATCGGCGGGGATGCGCTCGAAGATCTCGCCCACGATCTTGCGGCTGTGGGGCCAGGTGGTCTCGGAGTGCGGGTAGTCGCTCGACCACATGATGCGGTCGGGTCCGCAGGCCCGCACGCTGTCGATGCCGTGGGGATCCTCCATGAACGTGAACCACACCTGGCGCTCGACGTAGGCCGACGGCAACTCGGGCATGTGGGTCTCGGTCCAGTAGCGGTGCTTCTCGTAGACGTGGTCGATGTAGTGCTTCCAGAACGGGATCCACCCGATCTGGGCCTCGACCGACACCAGCCGAAGCTCCGGGTTCGCCGCCAGCACACCCCCGAACACGAAGCGCCCCAAGGTGACGGGCATCTCGAACTTGGTGCTCACGACATGGTTCATGAACAGGTCGCCGCGCCCGGGCGTGGGGGCGATCGACCGCTTGGTCCCGGCGCTCACGTGGAGGTGCGCGGGCCAGCCCCGGGCGACGAGCTCGCGCCAGAGCGGCGTCCACATGTCGTCGCGCCATTCGCCGACGCCGGGCGTGTGCGGGATCATCGCTCCCCGCAATCCCAAGGCGGCACTGGCGCCAACCTCGGCGACGGCGTCGTCGGGATCGTCGCAGGGGATCACCGCGATACCGACGAGCCGGGATCGGTCGTGCGCGCAGAAGTCGGCCAGCCACCGGTTGTAGGCGCTGAAACCGGCTCGGGTGAGGCGAGGGTCCTGGCTCGCCAACGGAGCGTCTCCGACAGCGCCGAAGAGCACCTCGGCCGAGACGCCGTCGAGATCCTGGTCTTCCAGGCGAGCGGCCGGGTCCCACCCGCCGGGGCGCACCTCGCTGAAGCGACGGATCGCCGAGGTGTACTCCTCGGGCCGGCGGCCGGCCACCGACGAGAGGCTGGCGATGGGCTTGCGGCGGCCCTCGAAGACCTCGTAGTCGGCCTCGTCGGTGCGTTCGACCCGGGGTGCCCGATCGCGGAACTCCTCGGGCAGGTACCGCTCCCACATCTCGGTGGGCGGGTTCACGTGCGAGTCGGATGAGATGAGCCGATCGACGGATGCCTTCATAGCTGCCTGCTCTCGCTGCACACGGACGGAACGGGCCTGCGGCTGAAGCCTACGTTGCCCTCCCCGGTCGTGAAACTCAAGCCTCGAACCGGGCGACGCGATCCGACTCCTGGGGTTGGCGACCGGTGCGGAGCGGGCTGAGCGGCGCGTCGACCATCAGGAAGCGGTGCGTGCGTCTGACCCACGTTCGCGCCTGGGCGCGCCACACGCGCAGGTCGGCCGCCGCGTCGAGAGCGGCTTCGAACGCGGCCCACGTCGACCAGCTCGGCAGGGCCCACAGGCACACGCACTCACGGTCGTCGACCAGCCCGGTGCGGAACGCGCCCACCAACGTCGCCCCGTGGGCCGCGTAGGCCGGGACCGCCTTCTCGGCGATGGCATCGAGCAAGCGCGGGCTCGTGCCCGGCTCCACGTCGTAGATCTCGTGCAGGTACAACTCGCCGTTCACCCCGTTGGCCGTGAGCTCGGCGATCGAGGGGCTGAAGTCGGCAGCCACGAGCACCCGGTCCCATCCGCCGCTGCGCAGGGTGTCGGCCGCGGCCCACCACTCGGCCAACGACGGGTCCTGCAGCGTGGGATGGTTGAACTCGATGCGGAAGTTCTCGCCCAGGTGCTCCCAGTCGCGGTACTCCCACAGGTTCACCACCTCGGGCCAACGCGCCGTGGAGCCCACCGTTCCCCAGATCCCGAAGCACTGCTGGCCCCGCTCGTGCTGGCCGATCGGCGACCAGTTGGCCGTGATGTGCTGGAAGTACTTGGCCCGGTTGTGCCCGGTGACGTAGACGAGCTCGTGGATGTAGACGCGCGGCATGCCAGAACGTAACCGAGGAGCGTCCGGATGCGCCGGACCCGCCTGGCGGCGCGGTCCGCGGCCCGGCGATCAGCTCTTGGCCGCCACGGGGGTCACTTCGATGTGGAGCGCCTTGAGCGAACGCAGGAAGTAACTCGGGGCGATGCCGAAATCGTTGGCGCCCTCGACGAAGCGCATCGACTCGACCCGGTCGGTGAGCGCCCTGAAACCCCAGTAGAGCTCACGACGAGCCAGCGGCGCTCCGAGGCAGAAATGCTTGCCAAACCCGTAGGCCAAGTGGCTCTTGGCCCGCGGGCGATCGAGGTCGACCTTGTCGGCGTTGGGGAACTCGCGCTCGTCGCGATTCGCCGCCGCGAAACGGAGGTTGACGATCGAGCCTGCCGGCATGGTCACCCCGTGCAGCTCGACGTCGACGGCCAGCTCGCGCAGCAGTCCCTGGACCGGGCCCTCGACGCGCACGACCTCCTCGATGAACACGGGGATGTGCTTCTCGGGATCGGCCTTGAGCGCCTGCCAGAGGTGCGGCTCCTCGATGAGGATCTGGACTCCGGCCGAGAGCGCGTTGGTGGTCGTCTCCGAACCCCCGACGAACAGGTCGGCCATCATCTCGGAGTGCAGCTCGTTGTCGTTGAGCGGCCGGCCCCACTCGGGGATCTCCCGGTTCACGAGGTCGCTCAGCACGGTCTCCTCGGGCTCCTTGCGGAGACGCTCGAAGATCGGCTGGAAGTACTGCTGGGCCTCGATCTCCTGCTCGACCGACCAGACCCGCTCCTCGTCGGTCTGCATCAGGCCCAGCCGCTGCACCCAGGCGTCGGTCCAGGCCTTGATGCGCATCATGTCGCCTTCGGGCACACCCATCTGCTTGCCGATCGTGTACAGCGGCAGCGGGATGGCGAAGGCCTGCACCCAGTCGCAGCGGCCCTCGTCGATGAAGGCGTCGATGAGGCGATGGGCGAGCCCTTCCACGTACGGGTCGAGCAGCTTGATGCGGCCGGGCCGGAAGGCATGGTCGAACATCCGCCGCAACTGGTCGTGCTCGGCGCCGTCGTAGGCGTCGAGCGTGGCCGTGGGCGTCCAACCCTGCTCGTCGTAGAGCCGGGCGATGTGCCGATCGGTGGCCGCCGCCTCGTCCATCTTGCGGATCTCTTCGGGGTCGGTCGGGCGCACGGCCTTCTCGGTCATGCCCGCAGCGCTGCCGACCCGATTCGTGTAGCGGGCCGTGTCGACGAGCGCGTTGCGGATGTCCTCGTGGCGGGTGAGCACGAACATGCCCGTGGCCGGGTCCTGCCAGACGGGGGCCTCGTCGCGCAACGTCTGGTACGCCGGGTACGGGCAGTCGTTGGTTGCCGGATCGAAGAAGCTGATCTGGTCGGCGGTCTCGGGCATCGCTCCCCCTCAGAAAACATCGGGCTTTCGCGGACCCTACCAAACGACCGTTTGGGCGTGCTCGGCCTCCGCGGGACCCCCGCCATCGCACCGTGCCGGGCTCGAGGTATCGCACCGACCGGGGAGCCGAAGCCGGGTACGGTGGGCCCATGCTCGTCGACCAGATCCGTGAATCGATGACCGCCGCCATGAAGCGGCGCGACGACCTCACCGTGTCGACGCTGCGGATGACCATGGCCGCGATCAAGGCCGCCGAGGTGTCGGGGAAGGAGGTCCGTGCGCTCACCGACGACGAGGTCGTGGCCGTCATCGCCAAGGAGGCCAAGAAGCGGCTCGAGTCGGCCGAGGCCTTCAAGGCCGCGGGCCGCGACGAGCTCGAGGCCAAGGAGCGGGCCGAGGCTGCGATCCTGGGCGCCTACCTCCCCGAGGCGCTCGGCGCCGACGAGCTCGAGACGATCGTGGCCGAGACGCTGGCCGAAGGGGGATTCAACGCCCCGGCCCAGATGGGTCAGGCCATGAAGGCCGTCAACGCCAAGGTCAAGGGTCGAGCCGACGGCAAGACCGTCGCCGACCTCGTGAAGGCCCGCTTGGGCGGCTGAATCCGCCGCGTCACCAGTCGGAGCTATCTGATT
>VFJJ01000102.1 GCA_009886115.1 Actinomycetota bacterium | reverse complement strand
GATCAGATCAGCGTGGTCGGTGACCAGTCGAACCAGGGCCGCGCCCACGTTGCCGCAGCCCAACACGCCGACCCGAAGCACCTTGGTCGTACCGGAACCGCCACCTTCGGTCGCATCGGTGCTCACCATGTCACCATCTCATCCCTCGTCCGCTCGTCCGCTCGTCCGCTCGTCAGACCTGATCGTGACGGACGAGATCATCGAGGGTCTCCCGGCGCACGACCAAGCGAGCACTGCCGTTCATGACGAACACCACGGCCGGACGGGGGACCTTGTTGTAGTTCGACGCCATGGCCATGCCGTACGCGCCCGTCACCGGTGTGCACAGCACGTCACCGATCGCCAGGTCGTCGGGCAGCTGCGCCGACTCGACGAGCACGTCGCCCTGCTCGCAGTGCTTGCCGGCCACGGCCACGGTGAGCGGTCGTCGGGCGTTGGCCCGGGCCGGCACGAAGGCCTCGTAGCGAGCACCGTACGCAGTCGGGCGCACGTTGTCGCTCATCCCACCGTCGACGGCCACGTACGTGCGCGTCACGGCCTCCTTGATGGTGCCGACCCGGTAGAGGGTGACCCCGGCCGTCGCCGCGATCGACCGTCCAGGCTCGACCGTGAGCCGCGGCAACGGATCGATGGCCGCCGCTTCGAAAGCGATCCGGAACTCGTCTCGCAGGGAGGCGGCGAAGGCGTTGAGAGCCAGCGGAGCGTCGCCCGTGACGTAGCTCACTCCGAGCCCGCCGCCGAGGCACATCTCGTGCAGTCGGGCGCCGGTGCTCGTCTGCACCTCGGCAGCGAAGACGGCGAGGCGCTCACAGGCCTCACGCATCTGGAGCGACTGTCCAGCTCCTGCCAACTGCGAGCCGAGGTGCAGGTGCAACCCGACCAGGTTGACGGCGCTCGACTGCTCGGCCCAACGGGCGGCCTCCAGCGCGGCCCCGGTGCTGATCGGGAAGCCGAACTTCGACTCGTCGGACGCCGTGGCCAGATGGGCGTGGGTGGCGGCGTCGATCCCGGGGTTGACCCTGATGAGCACGTCGACCGGACCCAGCCCGCGCTGGCCCAGCCCGTCGAGCCGCACGAGCTCGTCGAGCGAGTCGACGACGATGCGCCCCACACCGGCCTCCAACGCCCGCTTGAGCTCGGGGAACGACTTGTTGTTGCCGTGGAGCACGATGCGTTCGGATGGGAAGCCCGCGTGCAGCGCCACGTGGAGCTCGCCACCGCTCGCGACATCGAGGTTCATCCCCTCCTCGTGCACCAGGTGGACCATCGCCATGCACAAGAAGGCTTTGGAGGCGTACGCCACGTTGGCCGCGCCACCGAAATGACGGGCGTAGTCGCGACAGCGCGCCCGCAGGTGGCGCTCGTCGTAGACGAACAGCGGCGTCCCGAACTCGTCGGCGAGCTGCTCGACGTCGCAGCCGCCGATGCGGAGCCGTCCGTTGCCGTCGACACGGGCCGTGAACGGCAACAGACCGAGATCGATGGGAGCGTCGAGGGGGCGGGTCGCGTCGGCGTTGGCAGTCATGCGCGATCAGCTCCGGAATCGTCGTGGGACCGGCCGTCGGAAGCCTCGTCGGGAGAGCCGTCGGCGTCATCGGTATCGTCGGTCTCATCCAGGCGAGACATGGTTTCGGGGGCGCTGACGCCGAGGATGGCCAGCGCGTTGGCGAAGCCCAGCCGGCACGCCTCGGCCAGCCACAGGCGAGATTGGGTGAGCGCCGGATCGTCGTCGAGCATCACGCGGCAGTCGTGGTAGAAGCCGTGGAAACGCCCGGCGAGCTCGCGCACCCAGGTGGTGACCCGGTGCGGGGCACGGGCCTCGGCGGCGTCGGCGAGTACGTCGGGGTAGGCGAACAGCGTGCGCAGCAAGTCGAGCTCGCGCTCGTGCACGAGCAACGACAGATCGACCTCGCCGAGCGGTCGGCGGGCCAGGCTGCGCTCGGCGGCCCGGCGGCCGATGGATGCGATCCGGGCGTGGGCGTACTGCACGTAATAGACGGGGTTCTCCATCGACTGCGCGGTCACGACGTCGATGTCGAAGATCTGCTTGGTGTCGATGCTCTGGAGGAGGAACGTGAGCCGGGCGACGTCGGCATCGACCTCGTCGAGGATGTCGGCCAAGGTGATCACGTTGCCCGTCCGCTTGGAGATCCTCACCTCGCGGCCGTGGCGCACGAGCGTGACGAACTGGCCCAGCACGACCTCGGGCGTCTGTGACCGTCCGGTCGCCATCTCCATCGCCAGCTGGAGCGAGCGCACCTGGCCCTGGTGATCGGCTCCCCAGATGTCGATGAGGTGCGCGTGGCCCCGGGCCAGCTTGTCGAGGTGGTAGGCCACGTCGGCCGCAAGGTAGGTGGGTGTGCCGTCCGAGCGGCGCAGCACGCGGTCGCGCTCCTCGCCCATCTCCGACGTGCGCAGCCAGACGGCGCCGTCCGTCTCGAACGCCCGGCCCGACGCAAGGAACCGGGCGATCACCGCGTCGACGTCGCCCCGCTCGTGCAGGGAGCGCTCCGAGAACCAGGTGTCGAAGTGCACGCCGATGCGGCCGAGGTCGTCGTGAAGCTGCCGCATGATGTCGGCGTGGCCCCACTCGCGGGCCTGCTCGAGGTCGAGGCCGTTCCCCAGCTCAGCCCGCATCCGGCGAGCCATGTCGAGCACGTACGCACCCCGGTAGCCGTCCTCGGGCAGCTTCTGCTTCTTGAACCGGGCGTGCAGCGACTCGGCGAACCGATCGAGCTGGGCCCCGGCGTCATTCACATAGTACTCGCGATGAACCTGCGCCCCTTGGGACGACAGGAGATTCGCCAGCGCGTCACCGACGGCGGCCCAACGAGCACCTCCGGCGTGCAGCGGGCCGGTGGGGTTGGCCGAGACGAACTCGAGGTTGACCCGCAGCCCGTCGAGCGCGGCCGAGTGGCCGTACTCGTCACCTGCGACCACCACGTCGACGAGCACCTCGTGCAGCCACGACGGTTCGAGGTGGAAGTTCACGAAGCCGGGACCGGCGACCTCGAGACGAGCGACGTGGCGAGGGAGCTTCTCGTCGAGAGTCGACACCAGTGCGGCAGCGATGTCGCGCGGCGGACGGCCGACGGCCTTGGCCAGCTTCAGCGCTGCGTTGGTCTGGAAGTCGCCGTGCTCCCGTTGACGGGTCGCGTCGATCTCGAGCCCGCCAGGGGGCTCGGGCAGGTCGGCGGCAACAAGCGCGCCACGCAGCGCGTCGAGGAGGTGGTCGCGGATCACGAACGCTCGATCAGTGAGGTGACGGGGAAGGTGGGGACGGGGACGGCGAGGGCGGGTTCGGCGAGGGCGAGGAGGCAGCGGACTGCGTCCGGTCGGGCGAGCGTAGCCGCGCCCTTGCGCCACTTCGGGTGACGAAATCCCCGACGAGCAGCCAGGCGCCCAGTCCTGCCACCGCACCGGCAGCGTCGGCCACAGCATCGAGAGCATCGCCCGATCGGTTGGCGACGGTCGCCTGCAGCACCTCGAGCATGATCCCGAGCGCGATCACAGCCAGGGCGGCGGCGACGGCGCGCGCGAGTGTGGTGCGCGACCCCGGCCCGGGCTGACTGCCATCCGGCCGGGGAACGAGCCTGCCGGCGGCGAGCCAGAGCACCGTGAGCCCTGCGTAGGCGCCGCCGTGGCGGGCCTTGTCCCAGCCCACGATGGCGTCGCTCGGATCGCTGGGGGTGAGCGACAAGACGCACACGGCGACCGTCCAGCCCATGGCAGCAACGAGCACGAGGCGATCGACGACGGTCCGGACGGGCATCACCTGAACGGTACCGCTGCTGCCGACAGGCCCAAGACCGATCTCGCCATGACGGTTGCGTACGATGACGGCACACTCATCGCTGACGGTCACACGTCTCGGCCGCAGGTCGACGCGTCCCACCGGGAGGACGACCCCTGAAACGAGCGCTCATCACCGGGATCTCCGGCCAGGACGGGTCGTACCTGGCCGAGTTGCTGCTCGACAAGGGCTACGAGGTTCACGGCATCGTCCGCCGCTCGGCCAGCCTCAACCGTCAACGCATCGACCACCTGCCCCAATCCGCCCCCGGCGCTGGCGGCGGCCTCCATCTGCACTACGGAGACCTGGCCGATGCGGTGGGGCTCGTGAACCTCGTTCGTGACGTGCAGCCCGACGAGATCTACAACCTCGGCGCCCAGAGCCACGTAGCGGTCTCGTTCGACATCCCCGACTACACCGGTCAGGTCACCGGGCTCGGCACGGTGAAGCTGCTCGAGGCCATCCACGCCTCGGGGGTCGACTCCCGGTTCTACCAGGCGTCGTCGTCGGAGATGTTCGGCTCGACGCCGCCGCCCCAGCACGAGGAGACACCGTTCCATCCTCGCAGCCCGTACGCGTGCGCCAAGCTCTACGCCTACTACACGACGGTGAACTACCGCGAGTCCTACGGGATGTTCACCTGCAACGGCATCCTCTTCAACCACGAGAGCCCCCGCCGGGGCGAGAACTTCGTGACCCGCAAGATCACCCGCGCCGTGGCCCGCATCCACCTGGGTCTCCAACACGAGCTCGTGCTCGGCAACGTCGCCGCCCGGCGCGACTGGGGATACGCTCCTGAGTACGTCGAGGCCATGTGGCGCATGCTCCAGCACGACGAGCCCGCCGACTACGTCGTGGCCACGGGCGACACCGCGTCGGTGCGCGACTTCTGTGAGGTGTCGTTCGCCGCGGTCGGTCTCGACTGGCAGGAGTACGTGAAGACCGATCCGCGCTACGAGCGCCCGGCCGAGGTCCCCGACCTCATCGGCGACGCCGCCAAGGCCAAGAAGCTGCTCGACTGGGAGCCCACCGTGCGCTGGCGCGAGCTGGCTCGCATCATGGTCGAGGCCGACATCGAGCTCGCCGGCCGCGAAGCCCGCGGACTCGCCCCGTAGCCGGGCGAGCCGATCCCTCGGCCCAGGAGCTCTTCCGGCGACTGCCGGGCCAGTTGGTAGCATCGCCCGGCTTGATCCCGCCCTCGTAGCTCAGGGGATAGAGCATCGGCCTCCGAAGCCGTGTGCGCAGGTTCGAATCCTGCCGAGGGCGCCGCTGGCTGTGGATGCTGACCTGGCTCTATGTGCTGGTCAGTACGTTGACTGGTTGACCGCCACGAGCCGCCATTCTCGGCGATTGCCGGCTGTTTTCGGGAACAGAACGGGAACAACTTCGGGTCGTAAACCTGCGCCCAACACCAACGCCGGCTGCGATCCGTGGCCGGCGATGCGTCGTCGAGCAACAAGCGAGCAACAAGACTGCAAGCGTGCGGTTGTGGCATCGGCGCGAGGAGACCGAAGACGGATCAGGCCCGATTGTCCTGTCCGGTGTCGTGGCCGACCTCGATCGGGGCGCCGCGACCCTACGGGAGCTCCCGTGGAGCGCCTGGCGGCACTTCGACGCCGAGTTGCGGGCGAGAACGATCACGGTTCCTCACTGGATCCCGGGCTGGTGGGGCATCTCCCCAGACGCTGTGACGTCGAACTGCAGTCGAAGGATCCAGCGCTTGTCCGCCGGTGCGTAGCTCTCGATTTGTCCGATCGGCTTCGTCCACGAGCAAGCCGTTCAGATGAGCGGTTGACGGCGATCTTCAGCCCGATCGGCTTCTGGCGATCAGCGCACGGATCTCGCTCGCTTCGCTATCGCGATCGTCGATGAGGGCCTCCGCGCCGAGGCCAGCGGAGTCAGTCGCCGCAAGGTTCGCACCGCGCTCCATGAGCCGCGCGAACGACAGTGCGTTCCCACAGTGAGCGGCGCAGAGCAGCGGCGTGCGTCCGCTGCCGTCCAGGGCTTGCCGCTGCGCGACCGGCGAACCCCACGAGAGCCCGGCGTTGACCTTCACCGAGTCGGGGCGGACCAAGACCATCACCCTGGCGGCCAGCGAGGTGGCCGAGGTGACCGCGGCGCTGGCGGCCTACGAAGCGGCCCGAGCGGAGCTCGAAACCGCCGCCCATGCGGGCCTGGTCAAGCTGCGCAGCCGCCACCAGGGAGTCTCGGGGATCGAAGGCGGGCGTCGATGAGCGCGCCAGGCGACGCGTTCGGCGTGTCTCGAGAGTCGTTCGAGGATCTGCTCGCCTGGTTGGAGGGCACGGAGGCGGCGTCGTTGAGCCACGCCGAGCTGGAAGACCACCTCGATCAGCGCGGCCGGCTCATCCATCGATCAGAAACTCCAGGCGGTCGTGCAGGTCGTCGCCAACATCAACGGTACCGTCGGCCACCGCGGCGCCGGGTCCAGCGCGTTGACAGTCACGGTGAGGAAGCTGGCTGCTGCTTGCGCCCCCGCGGGTACGCAGTCGTCGCGAGCCCAGTGCCGATCGGCCCGACGGTGGCGCGCCCAGCTGACAGGCACCTCCTGTCGAGCATCGCCGTCCCCATCGAGCGTCGAGAACCACGCCCTCGGAGATGGCACATCATCTGGGATCCCGGATAAGGCACAGACTTGCCGGTTGCGCAGGGCGCAACCGGACCGACCCTGACGCGGCACCGACACACGAGGTCGAAACGAGCAGCAGCGTCCCGTCGCGCGTGTCGGCTCGGGAGGAATGGATGACCTGTCGAGCCCGCCCGGTGGTCTCCCACCAAGCCGACGACAATCATCGTGCGTGGGCGAGCAGACCATCGTACTCGTGGGTGAAAAACGGGTTGCGCCCGGGTGCTCGGCGGCGCATCATGGATGTGCCCGCGGCAGTAGCTGCGGGAAGTGCACCCGGCGAGCTCTCCGGACGGTGAGCAGCCGGGTGTTGCGCGTCAGGGCTGACGCGTCAGGGCTGAACAGCACGCACCTCGACGACAGCGGAGATCCGCCGGCGCCACTCGCCGCCGGCCCCCGCGGCCCAGACGAGAGCGTCGACCGCCCACAGCAACGGCTCGCCTTCCGAGGTTCGATGGTCGTACACGACCGGGCTCGGATGGGCATGGATCGCCCGATCGATGACCTGACGGTCCCTGGCCGCCTGGGCCGGGTCCTGACGGTCGAGCAGCCACGCCACGGCACGTCGCTCCATGACCTCTGCAGCCGCGGCCCGCAGCAGGCTTCCCCGGGCATCGACCCGGCGGACGCCGCTGGGGCGGCGCACGACGAAGACGACCGACTCGGCCTCGAGCCGGGCGACCAGGCCGAGCACTTCCAACCGCCGACGCGGCGACTCCTTGGCCGTGTGCACGCGTCGCTGACCCGGAAGGAGCAGACCTCTCAGCGAGCGGCGGGCGCCGCTCACAGCCTGCGTTTCGACGAACAGCACGCCGAGCAGCATCCGGTCGGCTCGCTCGCTCTCGTCACTGAAGGCCCACATTGTCAGCCCAGCGCCGCATCGATACGGGCGTTGCCGAGCTCCTCGTCGCCGTCGAGCGAACCCACGTAGGTCGACACCAGCGTGTCGACGCTGTGGCCCATCCTCCGAGCCACCTCCCCCAAGGGAACACCGGCCTGCAGCCAGGTCGTTGCCGCCGCATGGCGGCAGTCGTATACACGCAGTGGTTGGTGGCCGATCGACCGGAGTGCTCGATGCCACGCCCGTGTCCAGTTGGAAGCAGTCGGCCGCTTGTCGTTACGGGTGCGGAAGATCAGACCCGCTGGCCCGAAGTCGTTCGCGACAAGCCAATCACGGAGGATGGAGCACAGCACCGGTGGAATCGGCACCGATCGAGGGCCCGTCTTGGGCTCACCCGGTTCATCGTGAGACACGTCGGCCTCCACGACCTCGATGCGCCCCCAGCCCTCGGTCGGCAGCGTGAGAGCCCGGGGTCGCAGCATCACGACCTCCGACGGGCGCAGGCCCCCGTAGTAGGCGACCGCAGTCATGACGCGGTAGATCCTGCTCCCCGGCTGGTGCGTCACGATCGCATCGATCGCGCTGGCCATGGTCTCGGGCAATGGCAGCGCTCGGATGTCGACCGACCGCTTCGGTCGTACCGCCTTGCGCTGGTTGCGTCCCCGGGTGGGAGCCGGCCACGGATCGACCGGCAGGATGTCGAGCTCCACGGCCCGTCGGATACACGCCTTGGCCACCTTCCGCAACCGCCCGGCTGTCGACGACGCCAACAGCTGACCGGAGTCACCGATACCGAGCCTCAGGTCGACGTCAGCGAGCACCCGCCGGTCGAGCTCGGCGAGCCGGAGACAGGCCCGGTCGAGCCACAACTCGCGCTCATCAGCACGGTCCACGGCGAAGCCGGACGTGAGCGAGGTCTGGAGATACCTGCGGATCGAACCCGGCGGCTCGGCGGCGTTCGAGCGGACGACGATCGGGACGAAGCGCGCGAGCGCTTCCACAGCCGAGGCCCTCGTCCGAGGCTGCCACTCCCCCCACTGCTCGGCCACCCAGTACCGCGCCCAGACGTGCAGACCCAGGTCGTCGCCGGATGGCTGCCAACTGACAGGCTCACCCGTGCTCGCGTCGAACGGCTCACCCTTCGAGATGGCAACGAGCAGGACGCCACGCAGACGCTCGGCTTCGGCCCGGGTACGGTTGCTCCGGCTGAACTCCTTGCCGTCGACCGTCCACCTCACGAGCCAGGGACGCTTGAATCGGGGGTTGGCCCGCCGGTCCTGGATCGCCCAGACCCTGACCTCGCTGTAGGGCTTCACGGGGGCGGCCAGTTCGTCGGAGCGTTCGGGAACACCACGGGAACAGTGTGCCACAGTCAGCTCATCCAGGTACGCTGAACTGCGAATATAGAGCGATAGAGCATCGGCCTCCGAAGCCGTGTGCGCAGGTTCGAATCCTGCCGAGGGCGCCGCTGGCTGTGGGTGCTGACCTCGACGTGCTCCGGGTACCACCGCTGTCGTCGCTCGGCACGCCGGTCGAGATCGCCGGCCGCTTCGGATCGCCGCCGTACCGGTGCCGTTGAACGAGGACGGCCGCGGGGATGTGACCTGGCGGGTGCGGGTCGTTGCGCAGCTGGCCGACACGACCTTCGGCAGCATCCAACTCGACATCTCACCTCGTCAGCACGAGCTGACGGCAACCGATCGTGTCGAGCTCCCGAACTCACGCAACTTCGGCGACCGCGAGAACTCCCGAGTGCGCGACCTCGTCGACCTTGTTCTTCTTGATCGAGCATGAGCTGCTCACGCCAGCGGTGACAGCGCCTGCCGCAGCGCAGGTGTGGGCCGAACGCGACCGGACTTTGGAGGGCGATCGGGTAACGGGTGCGGCAGCCGGAGGCCGGCGGACGGCGGGGGTACTCTGGATCATGGTGCAGCTCGAATCGGCCAACTCCCACCGCTCGGTCGACGCCGCATGGGACCCGGCGTGGGATCTCGGGGTCGACTTCATCCCGAAGGAGCGTTACACCACCCGGGCCTTCGCCGAGCTCGAGCGCGCCCGGCTCTGGCCGCGTTCGTGGCAGGTGGCGTGTCGCGAGGAGGAGTTGGTCACGGTCGGCGACTTCGTCGAGTACCGCATCGCCGACCAGTCGATCCTCGTGGTGCGATCGGCCCCCGACGAGATCCGGGCCTACTACAACTCCTGTCGACATCGGGGCACCCGGCTGGCGCAGGGCTGCGGCGCGCTGGCCGACGGTCAGATCACCTGTCCCTTCCACGGCTGGCGGTGGAACCTCGACGGTTCGTGCTCGTTCGTTCTCGATCCCGACGATTTCGGTCTCACCTCGCTCGACAGCCCGGGCCTGCGCCTCGGCGAGGTCCGCTGCGAGCGCCGGTGGGGCTTCGTGTGGATCTGCCCCGGCCCCGACCCCGGCCCCGACGCACGCTCGCTCGACGAGCACCTGTCGCCGCTGCAGCAGTACTTCGACCCGTACCACCTCGACGACATGCGCTTCCTCTGGTACCGCACCACGGTGGTGCCGGCGAACTGGAAGGCAGCCCTCGACGCCTTTCACGAGGGCTACCACAACTACGGCACACACCCGCAGCTCCTGCAGTGGTCCGACGACACGGCCATGCGCTACGAGCAGTTCCCCAACGGCCACGCCCGCTACGTCACCGTCAGGGGCGCCGGACCGTCGAAGCGCTTCGGGCTCACGCCCGGTGCGTGGGACGACCGCGAGCTCCTCTACCAGCAGGTGATGCACTTGGGTCGGTCGTTTCACGGCGGCCTGTACTCCGAAGCCGACATGGATGCCGCAGAGCACTTGCGGCACATGGAGATCCCGGAGGGATCGTCGGCAGCGGCGGAGTTCGCCCGGTTGGTGGGCGAGCGGGCCCAGCAGGCCGGCATCCGCTTCCCGGAGCTGACGCCCGAGCAGCGGGGCCAGGGCACCGGCGTCTTCTCGGTGTTCCCCAACCTGGTGATGCTCGTGAACCTGGCCAACTGCCTCATGTACCGGGTACGGCCCAACGGGGACGACCCCGACTCGTGCATCTTCGACATGTGGGCGCTGCGCCTGTTCCCGCCGACGGTCGACGCGCCACCGCTCGAACGCCGGACGGCCCCTTCCGACGACACGGAGATGTGGGGCGAGATCCCGAGGCAGGACTTCGCGAACATGCTCGAGGTCCAGACCGGCATGCACTCCTGGGGTTGCCGGGTGTTGCGCCTCAGCAGCCGCCAGGAGATGAACCTGCTGAACATGCAGCGCGAGCTCGACCGCTACCTGAAGCAGTAGCCATGACGCGGACCCCCGGTTCGCGATCGTCCCCCCGTGCAGAGGAGCAGCTTTGGCGATCGACCGTCAGGAATCCCCGTACCGCCGAGGCAACCGCTACGAGCTGCTGCCCATCCCGATGGTCGTCGAGCATTGCATCCCCGTCGACGCCGGGGCTGTCCAGCTCGTCGTGGAATCCCGCAGGCTGACGAACGAGATCCTCGACCACACCTACCACGGAGCGACCGAGACCGGAGAGCTGGCGTTCGACGACTTCGGCGCCACCCTCCACGTGTGCGGCACGGTCGACGGCCTCGAGCACCTGCGCTTCGACTGCTTCGAGAACGAGCCGCACTACCACTACATCGAGCAGGCCGACGGCGCGAACACCGTGGTGCGCATCGACGAGCTGGCCGTCGGCGATCCCATCGACTTCTCCCTCGCCTGCGTCGAGCACCACCTCCCCGACATGCTCCGGAACTGCGGCGTCGCTGGCCTGGCCGACGAGGTCGCAGGCCAGCTCGACAAGGTGAGCGCTGCGGTCGACGTGGTCCGCGAGCTCATGACGAAGGCCCGCCATCCGGTGGGATGACGAGGTCGACGACCACCGCCGACCCGGTCGTCCACCGGGAAGGCCCCCAGTTCGGTCCCTATGGAGCCGCGGGCCGTGGGCCGCTCGGGAGCAGGTGGGCCATGAATGCGTCGGACCAGGCGATGAGGTCGGCAGGGACGTGGTAGCCGGTCTCGTCGTTGATGGTCGCCCAGTTGCGAACCACGTCCTCGATCGTCGGATCCGGCGACGGGTGGACGTAGCCCTCGGTCGAGGCGATGAAGATGCGCGCGAACCGCCCGGCGCCGGCGGTGTAGATCTCGCCGCTCACCGGGCAGGTCTCGTGGGCCAGGAACGCGACCATGGGAGCGACGAGGCCGGGTGACATCGGACCCGCGCTGCGGTCGCCGTCGGAGGAGTCGCCGTCGGGCGATTCGTCGTTGTGGTGGGAGGCGCGGCCGGCCATCCGCGTCATCGCCGCCGGCGCGATGGCGTTGATCGTGATCCCGTGGCTGGCACCCGCACACGTGAGACTGCGCGTGAGCCCGATGACGGCCGCCTTGGCGGCGGCGTACGACAGGTTCGCCGGCAACCCGAAGATCCCCGAGGACGTCGTCATCACGATGCGGCCATAGCGCTGAGCCACCATGTGAGGCCAGGCAGCGCGCGTCGTGTTAAACGAGCCGCCGACGTGCACGGCCAGGTGCTGGGCGAGGTTGTCGGCGTCGGCGTCGGGCACGGCCGCCCATCGGATGATGCCGGCGTTGTTCACCAGGACGTCGATGCGCCCGAACCGCTCGAGCGTCGCGTCGACGAGCGCCTGTGCGCCCTCGGTCGTCGACACGTCACTCGTCTCGGCGATGGCCGTCCCGCCAGCAGCGACGATCTCGGCGGCCGCCGCCGATGCCGGGAGCGCGTCGGCGCCGTCACCGGCGATGGAACCGCCGAGGTCGTTGACGACGACGCTGGCGCCCCGGGCGGCGAGCAGGCGTGCGTGGGCTCGGCCGATACCGCGTCCCGCGCCGGTGACGACCGCGACGCGTCCGTCGAAGCGGTGCTCGTTCAACCGGCGGGCGTCACGGCAGACACCGGGGCCTCGAACCCGAGGATCCCGGCGAGGGTGCCGCCCACCAGAGCAGCCCGCTCGGCAGCGGGGAGACCACCGAGCTGGCGCGCGAGCAGCTCCCGGCTCCCACGGAACGTCCCTTCAGCGTGCGGGTAGTCGTTGCCCCACACGATCGTCGACAACCCGGTGATGTGCCGGCACGCGACGGCCACGGGGTCGTCCTGGAACGAGACGTGGAACTGGCGCTGGACGTACTCACTCGGCGTGAGGGGGTACGGCCACTTCTCGTTCAGGCGAAAGAGCTGCGCCATGTGGGGCTGGTCGTCGGCGGGACGAGCGTCGTCCCAAACCCCGAGCCACCAGTCGGCGTCCTGGCCGATCCCGGTGACCCAGCACTTGTCCATGGATCCCACCAATGACGCCAGCCAATGGGCGTTGAACTCGATCAGCGCGAAGTGCAGGTCGGGATGGCGCTCGGGAACGCCACCGCCGATCAACTCGCAGATGACCTGTTGCGGGACGATCGGGCCGTAGACGCTCTGCGTGATCATCCGCTTCGAAGCGGATCTCTCGGTCATGGGCACGTTGACCTGCGCCGCCGACTCCATGACGACCTTGAGGGTCGTGGATGCCGGATCGTTGACCTTCACGCCACCGGTCTGGGTGTGGATGAACACCTGCACGCCGTTGGCCTGCGCAGCCGCCCACACCGGATCGAGGTCTCGCGAGTAATAGGGCTTCGGCGGCACCGCCGGCAGCAGGATCCCGCGAAAACCAGCGGCGGCGACCCGCTCGATCTCGGCGACGGCGTCGTCGATGTCGGTGATGGGTACGGGGGCCGTCGGAGCCAGTCGCGAGAAGTACGGCGTGAATCGCTCGATCACGTAGTCGTTGTAGACACGGGCATGCGCCATCGACAGCTCGTGATCGTCGGAGTAGAGCCCGAAGAGCGACAGGTTCGGGTGCATCACCTGGACGTCGACCCCGTCGAGGTCCATGTCCTCGAGGATCTGCTCGGGATCACCTTCAGGCATCCGTCCGCCCGTCTGGCGATATCGGGAGATCGTCCAACCCTCGAACCCTGGCGTGTGCAACCGCCGGAAGATCCGGGCGCCACCCTCGACGAGCGGCTCGATCTCGAAGTCCTCTTCCCAGACGGCCCGGTCGCGCAGGTGCTTCGGGAGGCGGGTGACGAACAGATCGGGCGGCTCGAGGAGGTGCCCGTCGGCCGAGACGATGAAGTCCTTGTGCGTCATGTCGGGTCCTCCCCGAGGCGCAGTCGCGCTTCGAAATGTGCGCACCCCGGCGTTGAGGCTAAACCAACCGATCGGTACCCCACATACCAACCGGGCGGTTCATCATCCCTACCAGATGATCGATCGAGCGCGAAGAGCGGCGGAGGGAGCACAACGGTGACGAAGCGGTGGAAGCAACGCCCGCCCGGTTCCACATGGGGCGATTGGGGCGACGACGACGAGCTCGGCCGCATCAACCTCCTCACGCCCGAGAAGGTCATGCAAGGCGTACGCGAGGTCGAGGCCGGCATCAGCTTCTGCCTGAGCCTGCCGCTCGACTTCCCCGGCGGGACGGCCTTGAACCAGCGGCGCCACCCTCCGGTCCTGTCGCCGACTGAGGACATGCGGGGCAACGCCGGCACGTTCTACAACGTCCACATGAGCCAGATGGAGGAGTGGGGTGACGCTCGCTACGTCGACGTCTGGACCGACGACGTGGTCACCCTGTCACTGCAGTACTCGACGCAGTGGGACTCGCTCGCCCACGTCGGCGCCGAGTTCGACGCCGACGGCGACGGGATCGAGGAGGCGGTCTATTACAACGGCTACCGCGCCGGGGCCGACCTCGTGGGGCCGGAGCCCGACGCTGCCGGCGACGGGGGCCGGCACCGCTGCTTCGCTCGTCATCTCGGCTTGGAGCACATGGCCTACACCGGTGTGCAGGGGCGAGGCGTGCTCATCGACCTGGCCCATCACCTGGGCCACGACTGGCGTGGGGTCGACCTCAAGACGCTCGAGGAGATCATGGCGGCCGACCACGTCGTCGTGGAGCCCGGCGACATGCTCGTGCTGCACACCGGTTTCGCCACCGAGGTCCTCAACTGGAACCGCGAACCCGACCCCGTGAAGATCCACACGATGTGCACCTACCTCGACGCTCGGGACGAGTCGTTGCTGCAATGGATCAGCGACTCGCAGATCTCGGCGCTGGTGGCCGACAACTACGCCGTCGAGGGTCTCATCGGCCGCGACCGCGACCAGAGCCGGCACTCGTTCCTCCCCATCCACCACCTCTGCCTCTTCAAGCTCGGCGTCCCCCTGGGCGAGATGTGGTATCTGCACGAGCTGGCCGCGTGGCTGCGCGAGCACGGCCGGAGCCGGTTCCTGCTCACGGCACCACCGCTGCGCCTGCCCGGAGCGGTGGGCTGCCCCTTGACCCCGGTGGCGACGGTCTGATCTGACCTGACCTGAGGAGGCGCTGTCCCTGGGACGGCCGCTGTCCTCAGGTCAGACGGGCGACGGTGTGGGGCCCGACACCGACGAACGCGTGAGCCGGAACGCCTTGTAGTCGCTCCCCACGACGTCGGCGATCGCCGCGAAGAGCTTCGGCCGTCCGCCCGAGTTGAGGAGGTACTTGCGGGGCTTGCCAGGAACGTTGGCTCCGAAGAAGTAGCTGCGCTCCCCGAAGGGTGACAGCGCGGCGCCGGTGTCGATCATCTCGGTCCATTCGGCCTCGGCCGCGGGGTCGACCTCGATCGTGTCGTAGCCCCGGTCGCGCAGGTACACGAGCGTGTCGGTGATGTAGTCGACCTGGTCGCCGTTGTAGCGCGGGTTGTTCCCGGCGGCGGCGTGCGGACCACCGGGGAAGAACAGGTTCGGGAACCCCGTGCTGTGGATGCCGAGGAACGTCGTGGGACCATCGGCCCAGTGGTCTTCGAGCGCGAGGCCGCCCCGGCCACGGATCCCCATGCGCACGAGCGCGCCGGTGCCGAAGTCGAAGCCGGTGGCCCACACCACGATGTCGAACTCCCGCACACCGTCGGCCGTCTCGATCCCACTCGCGGCGATGCGCACGATGGGCGTCTCCACGAGATCGACGAGCGAGACGTCCGGGTTGTTGTACGCCTCGTAATAGCCGGTCACGAACGGCGGTCGCTTCTCGGCGAAACGGTGGTCGTTTGGGATCAGCTTTCTCGCCGTTTCGGGATCGTCGACGATGCTCCGGATCTTCTCGGCGATGAACTCGCACCACTCGGCGTTCGCGGCGTGATCGAGTAACAGGTCGGTGTAGTTGCTGTTGAGCTTGGCGAACCCGGGGCTGTTCCACATCGTCTCGAAGAACGCCCACCGGTCGGCTCTCGAATCGTCGAAGGTGGCGCGATCGTGCCGGCGGTGGAGGAACCCGTGCATCGAGCGGTTCAGCCTCTCGCGCATCGCTTCGAAGTCGGCCCGCAGTCGAGCCTGCTCGCCGGGAAGGATGGGCGCATTGTTGAGCGGCGTGCACCAGTTGGCGGTTCGTTGATAGACGGTGAGGGCGGCAACCTCGCCGGCGATCGCCGGGATCACCTGCACGCCGCTCGACCCGGTGCCGATGACCGCGACGCGCTTGCCGGCGAGGTCGACGGGCGTCGCGGGCCACATCCCCGTGTGGTACGAAGCGCCGCCGAACTCGTCGCGCCCGGGCACGTGAGGGAACCACGGCACCGAGAGCACGCCGGTCGCGGCGATCAGGAACCGCGCTCGAACCTCGGCACCATTGCTGGTCGCCACAGTCCACGTCCCCGACAATTCGTCGTATATGGCCGAGGTGATCGTGGCGTCGAACTGCATATGGCGCCGAAGGTCAAAGCGGTCGACCACATGGTTGAGGTAGCGCTCGATCTCGGGTTGCTGCGCGAAGTGCTCGGGCCATTCCCATTCCTCGAACAGCTCCTTCGAAAACAGGTAGGCGTAGGTGTAGCTCTCCGAGTCGAACCGCGCCCCGGGGTAGCGGTTCCAGAACCACGTGCCACCGACGCCGCCGCCGGCCTCGAGCAGCAGCACCGAGAAGCCGGCCTCACGAGCGCGGTGGAGCTGATAGATGCCGGTGATGCCGGCCCCGACGACGAGCACGTCGACATCGGTGGCGAGCCGACTCGAGCCCTGTTCGTGTACCGGTTCGGGGGATGTCATGAGCCTCCGCGGCGATGCCCGGTCGAGGCTCCGCACTGTGTCGACCGGAACCGTTCTCACGCTCGTGCCGGCGCGCGGGGCCGCAGTGTACCGACGGCTCAGTCTCCAAGCGCGGCAAGTGCCCGGCTGCATTCCGACTCGTGCCTCGGGCATCGGCGAGATAG